>NZ_QGGB01000006.1:0-300000 GCF_003150675.1 Rhodohalobacter mucosus
AATTTGTCAAAGAGCTCAATCAGGGGTTACACCCTGATTATCGCGTCAACATTTGGTCGAAGTTAACTTCGACCAAAATGTTATATGTTAACTAAAAACGTCAACCATATTCAGGCATCTACAAGACTGCACCCTGCACCCTGCACCCTGCACCCTGCACCCTGCACTCTGCACCCTGCTGCGTGCAGTTCACTTCGTGGGAATCGCCTGCGGCTCGGAGCGCAGTCCCGACCCTTCGGGATAGCCTGTAGCCGGGGAATGAATTCCTCGCTCGTCTGTGCCGTCCTTTGGACTAGGATTGCGACATTAAAAAGACTGTTTGCATTAAGGTTTAAAATTATTGCAGCATTTATTTGAACCTTCAACCTTAAACCTTCAACCTTCAACCTTCAACCTTAAACCCTTTCCCTTTCGCTTGGTGGTCAGAATTTCAATATCTTGGCTCGTCAGTCAATTGATCAGATCATCTCATGGATTTAGAAGAAAAACTACAGCAGATACAACAGCGCTATCACGAGCTCAACCAGGCAATGGCGGACCCGTCCATCTTTGACCGCCCCAGCGAGTATGCGGAGCTCACCAAAGAGCATACCCAGCTAAAGGAACTGGTTGAGGACTTTAAACGGTGGAAGGAGGCCCGAAACCTGCTGGAAGGCAACATGGAGCTGATTGAGGCCAATGAGGATCCGGAGATCACCGAACTGGCCAGGGAGGAGAACAAAGAGCTGAAGACGGAGCTGGAGGAGCTGGAGGAGGAGATTAAATTCAAATTGATCCCCAAAGATCCGGACGATTCCAAAAACTGCATTGTGGAGATTCGTGCGGGGACCGGGGGTGATGAAGCTGCACTCTTTGCGGGAGATCTTTTTGATATGTATCGCCGCTATGCCGATTCACAGAACTGGAAAATGAGTGTTCTCTCGGTCACTGACAGTGAAAAGGGAGGCTTTAAAGAGGTGGTTTTTGAGCTTTCGGGAAATGAAGTATATGGAAAAATGAAGTATGAGAGCGGGGTTCATCGCGTTCAGCGCGTGCCGGAAACGGAGTCGCAGGGGCGTGTTCACACATCTGCTGCTACAGTAGCGGTACTGCCGGAGGTGAACGATGACGTGGAGATCCGGATTGACATGAAAGATGTTCGCGTGGATACGTTCCGCTCGAGCGGTGCCGGAGGGCAGCATGTAAACAAAACCGATTCCGCCATTCGTCTCACACACGAACCGAGCGGCGTTGTTGTGGAGTGTCAGCAGGAGCGATCGCAGCATCAGAACAAGGAAAAAGCCCTGGTTATGCTAAAAACGAAGCTCTACGATATGGAAATGGAGAAAATAAGATCGGAACGCGCAGCCGACCGTAAAAGCCAGGTGTCAACAGGCGACCGCAGTGCCAAAATTAGAACCTACAACTTTCCGCAGGGAAGGCTTACCGACCACCGTATCAATCTGACCCTCTATAACCTGGATGATATTATGAAGGGCAACATCGGTGACGTTATCAAAGCCCTTCGCGTAGAGGATAATCTTGAGAAATTAAATGCAGTGATGAACTGATCCGTTCATGTAACTGAAACATGAAACGGGATATCCAATAAAGAAATCCATATGAACTTTCCCAATCCCTTTTACCGCTGGCGCCCCCACCCATGGCATGGTCTTGATATCGGCGAAGACTCGCCTTCCGTAGTCAGCGCATTTATTGAAGTAACTTCATTCGACGCCATTAAATATGAAGTGGATAAACTGACCGGCTACATGCGTGTAGACCGCCCCCAGCGCAGCTCCTCCATGCCACCTTCACTCTACGGCTTTATTCCGCGCACCTACTGCGGCGACCGGATTGGCAAGCTCTCTTCCAAAACGGATGTGGGTGACGGCGATCCGCTTGATATCTGCGTTCTCAGTGAGCGGCCGATCGACCGCGCAGAGGTGATTTTGAGTGCACGCGTAATCGGGGGACTGCATATGATCGATCAGGGCGAGGCAGACGATAAAATCATTTCGGTTCTGGAGAATGACCAATACTATAAAAATGTGCAGGAGATCGACGATCTGCCGGACGTGCTGATAGAGCGGCTTCGACACTACTTTGGAACCTACAAGCTGATTCCGGGACAGGAATCGGATGTATATGTAGATCGGGTGTACGGTCGCGAAGAGGCTTTTCGTGTTATTGAAGCATCGGTAGAGGATTATAAAGACATGTTCGGAGAATAATTCCTGTTTTTTAAAAATTTAAATTAAATAAAATCAGGTTTTTAAATGAATTATTGTCTGAAATCGATGCACTATTATTAAAATTTTGCAGGTCCCCATTGACTTTTCGGACAGGAACCATTTAATTCTTTTATTAAAATTTTCTAATATTTACAGACTGTGTAGGGTGACTGGGATTTAACAGATGGCTTTTTGGTACAAAAAGCCCTGTTTGTACAAATATAAAATATACATGGTATCAAAAAATTTGCTCATTGCTGCGGTTTTGACGCTTCAATTCATGCCTGGAATATGTTTGGCCGGTGATGATCCTCTGGAACCGGCAGATCAGGAAAAAACCGGTCAGTACTACATTTATAACGCAGATACCGAAACATTCAGTGCTGTACCGCAAACAGAGGAAGGAGTTGATTCACTTCTGACACTCTCTGCAGAGCTGCACGATAAAAACTCCAGGCTCTCCTTTATCTCCGCCCGTGAAGCGCTTCTTCTCTCCGAATCCATTTCATATACCGACGGGAGGGCGCGTGCGCTGAATATGGTAGCGAATAAGTATCTTGACTTCGGTGACTATGAGCACGCCCTTCAGCACTACCTCCAGGCTATGGAGCTCGAAAACGAACTTGGAAACCGCGAACGTGCTGCCGCACTGATGAACAACATTGCACTTGTTCACCTGGAACAGAAAAATTACGAACGTGCAGCTGATTTTTTGTCCTCCAGCATCACGCTTCACGGTGAGATAGGACTGGGTGACCAGGTGTATCTTATGCTAAACAATCTGGGCGTAATTCAGCGGCGACAGGGCAATTATGATGAAGCGCTAAGTCATTTCAGGGAATCGCAGCAGCAGGCACTGGATGTGGCTTCAGACACACTGGTTCATATGGTGGCTACGCTCAATATCGGCAATACGCTAAGGAACATGGGCGAGCTGGATGAAGCGATCGGATACCTCTTAAAAGCCAATCAATATTTTGACCGCAACGAGCTCACCCTGCATCAGATTACGTCCTATTTATTTTTGGGACAGCTCTATCTCGACAGGAGGGAAACGGAAACCGCTATCGAGTATGCGGCGAAAAGCCTGGAATTGTCAACCGGGGAAAATCAGCGCGAAAGAATCAAGGATGCCCATGAACTGCTTGCCTCTATCCATGAACTGGAAGGTGACATGCAGAGAGCCTATGAGCACTTTACGCTCTATCACCAGTACAGTGATACGCTGTACAATATTCAGAAGAGCAATCTTCTGCAGGAGATGCAGACCCGGTTTGACGTTGAGCAAAAAAATCGCGATCTGGAGCTGCTAAGCAAAGAATTTGCCCTTCAGGAAGCCAGTATTGCCCAGCAGGACCAAATTCGCAAATCCCTGATAGCTGGCATTGTACTGCTCTTCGTCATTGCGTCGCTGCTGATCTACATGAACCGGCAAAAGAAACGGGGCAATAAACTGCTGAAAAAAAGAAGGGAAGAGATCGCACGGCAGAATGCAAAGCTGGCTGATTTGAACAAGGAAAAGGATGAATTTCTTAGCATCATTGCGCACGATTTAAGAAATCCGGTCACGGTAGTCAAAACCGCCGTCGAGCTTATTGAGACGGAGGAGAACCCTACGCAAAAAAATCTGGAGGAGTACACGGATCTGATTCACATTTCCACAGACAGAATGATGAACCTGCTGAATAACCTGCTGGATGTGCAATCGATGGGGCATACTAAATCAAGGTCGCTGAGAATGCAGAAGCTGGACGTGGACGATCTTCTGGAAGAGTCGCTTACTCACTACCGGCGTTCAGCATCTGCCAAGGAAATTACGATTAACCGGCATTCGGAAGGGGAGGAAGCCGTAATTATGGGGGATGAGGGCATCTTTGTGCGGATTATGGATAACCTGATCTCAAATGCCATCAAATACTCCCCGATGGGTTCTGATGTATCAATCCACAGAAAAACGTTTGAAGACAGAATCCGTATTTCAGTGATTGACCAGGGACCGGGTATCTCAGCGGAGGAACGCGAAAAGCTATTTGGTAAATTTTCAAAACTTTCCAGCAAACCGACCGGAAATGAAAAATCCACCGGATTAGGATTGTACATCGTAAAAAAACTGGTACGCTCGATGGACGGTTTTGTAGGCTGTATCAGCAAGGAGGGAGAGGGATCTGAATTTTATGTAGAATTCTCAGTTGCCGGAACAGGAGATCCGGAGAATCTGAACGTACCGGCCGGTAATCTGAATGAAAATGTGACGTAGCGTACATTTTAAGCACATCGTGTCTCCAAAAGCTTGTTTTGCCTCGCCAACCGTGGGAAAGATCTGCAATCAGATTCAGCCTTGCCGCTCTTCCCGGCTGAATCCGGTTCCCTATAAAAAACTCTTTTTATTACATTTCATGAAAGATGACAGCGTCTTTCAAACGGCAGACTGGGTGCAGTACGATGCCGGTTGCGTCTTGACAGGTTCAGCCGAATCTGCTAATGTTCTTAACGGGTACGTAATTTCTGCTTTCCGGCTTGTCCGGTGGTATGGCACCTTGTCCAAAAAATTAACCTGAAACCGGAATTCACAATGAAACAACCGGACGCCACATTAAATCTTACCTCCGACGTTAATGTAATCGGGTCGGCAGTAGATTTTACCTATAAGTGGTGTGTGAACGCAGGATTGGCAGAAGATGATGCCGTTCGGGTGACGCAGGCTCTGGATGAAATCGTCACTGATATTGTTCTTTTCGCTTATCCTGAACAGAAGGAGCCCGGTCATTTTGAAGTGCATTTCAGAAGCGACTCTTCAAGCGTTCAGATAACAGTTCACGAGTATGGCGAGCCTTTCGATCCCGACCGGCATCATTATGATTCCAATAAAGCCATTGAGGAGGGTGAATTTGAAGGTGCCGGGTTCGAACTCGTCAAATATCTGACCGATGAATTTACCTTCGAAAACCGTGGCGCAGAAGGTAAAATCTTTCACCTTATCAAATATATCATCACCGACCGGGAACCGGATCTGTTACCGGAAGAGTCACCCGATACTGAAAAAACTGAGCTCGACCACGAGGAGTTTATCGTAGCTCCGATTGATGCACACGATGCAGAGGACATTGCAAAGCTGGTGTACAGATCCTACGGGTACAGCTACCCGAATGAAGATCTCTATTTCCCGAAACGAATTGCAATGGCTGTGATCCGAAAGAAAAAGATCGGTGTAATTGCGCGAACAAATGAAGACCGGCCGGCCGGATATTTTGCGATTCTGGAAACGAGCGACTCGGACGTTGGCGAAGTGGGCGAAGCCGTGGTTGCACCCGCATTTCGCAGGAAAGGACTATTCAAAAAGATGATGGAGATGCTGATAGAGAGTGCTAAAGAGAGCAAGCTCCAGGGAATTTTTGGAAAGGCTATCGGCATACACGATATCAGTCAGAAGGTGAATCAGCAATACGGATTCAAAACAACAGGCATTCTGCTGGCAGATTTTCCGGCAGTTCATCTCTATGAACTTCTGGACCCCTATCCGCAGCCCGTTTCAGAGATTGTAGATTTTCTGATACTTAAAAAAGATCATAACCAAAAGATCTACCTGCCGAATCAATACCGCGATCTGCTGAGCGATATTTATGCTCAATTTGATGTGAAACCCGATTTTAAGGAACCCGAAAGCGATCCCGCTCGTGCACCGTTTTCTGATATTGACATGAAGGTTGATTACAATCAGAAAAACTCGCTTCTGATTCTCCGTTCTGCGGGAAGAAACGTACTGAACACGATCGAACAGAAGTTCGCCTACCTGAAAACAAGGAAAATAAATATTATTTACATCGATCTGCCGCTGGAGGATCCCGTAACGCCCACGCTTGTTGAACCCCTGCGGAAGATGGGATTTGTTTTTTCAGGTTTGATGCCGCATTTCCACAAGGGAAAAGACCACCTTCGGATGCAGCACGTACTCTGTAAACTTGATCTGTCACTGATTGTAACCTACTCGGAAATGTCGGAACGGGTTCTCAGTCAGGTAAAAAAGGAGGTTGAAAATGGAGCACAGTAACCAGGGAAAGTTTACGCGCGTGAAAATTGCCAGAGACTTTAACCTTCTGACGGTACGTGAACTGGAGAGAAGCTTCTTTAAATGCGATCACCTTGAACTCGATCTCGCTACGTGCCGCTTCGTTGACAGTGAAGCCATCGTCTACATCCACCGGCAGATTAACTCGGGTACGGTTATTCGGCTTATGAATTCGCCGCCTATACTGAAGGAGTGTCTTCGTATATTGGAAGTGGAGGAGGCATGGAGAAAAAATAAGAATCTAATTTTTAATGGCTAAGAACGCCTGAATTATGCAAACCATCAGCACAGATCACCCCATATGGGAAAGATTCTTTACCGTAAATCCGCTGGTCATTGTGGGCAGCAAAGAGGAGGATGGCCGTTATGATCTTGCCCCCAAACACATGGCCTTTCCAATGGGCTGGAAAAACTACTTCGGGTTTGTGTGTACACCCAGGCACGGTACGTATCAGAATATCAAGCGGACGGGAGAGTTCAGCGTCAGCTATCCAAAACCCTCGCAGGTGGTCATCACAAGCCTTACCGCAACCCCGCGCTGTGATGACGATACCAAACCCGGCCTTGCCGTCTTGCCGCAGGTTCCGGCAGAGACGATCGACTCGGTTTTTGTTGAAGATTCGTACTTGCAGCTCGAGTGCACGCTTGGCAAAATTATCGATGGATTCGGAGAAAACAGCCTGATCACGGGTCGTGTGGTCCGTGCATACGTGGATGAGGATTCCTTAAGGAGCGAAGGAAAGGACGATAATGATCTGATATTTAATGAACCCCTGTTGGCCTACCTCGCACCCGGAAGATATTCTGTGATAAAACAGAGTCAGTCATTTCCATTTCCGAAAGATTTTAAAAAATAGTTGTATGAACTCGAAACCAGCCGAGATTGCAGCGTGGATTCGGAGCCGGAAATCGGAATTCACGGAACTGCTCCGCAAAATGGTGGAGATGGAAACGCCCTCCACGCGTCCCGAAACCATGGAATCAATCTTCACATGGTTCACAGACCAGTTTGAAAGTATCGGTTACCGGTCGGTTCGGATTCCCGGAAAAGACACTGCCGGACAGCTTCTTTCAATCCCTTCAGAACGCAGAAAGAACACGCCGAATCAGCTGCTGATAGGTCACTGTGATACCGTCTGGCCGCTGCACACACTAAAATCCATGCCCTGCGAGCTTAAAAACGGACAGATGAGCGGTCCGGGCATCTACGATATGAAGGCAGGATTGCTTGAAATCCTTTTTGCCCTTAAAACGATCGATCATATGGGTCTGAAGCCGGAGGTTACCCCGGTTGTGTTTATCACGTCCGACGAAGAGATTGGCAGTTTTGAGTCGCGAAGCAATATCATGCGGCTCTCAAACATTGCTGACCGGTGCTTTGTGCTGGAACCGGCACTTGGAATTGACGGCAGGATTAAGACAAGCCGCAAAGGGGTCGGTAACTATTTCATTACGGTTCATGGAAAGCCCGCTCATTCCGGACTTTCACCCGAACAGGGAAGGAGCGCTATCGTTGAGATGACCTATATCATCCAGATGCTTTACGACCTGAACGACCCTGAAAAAGGAACCACTGTGAATGTAGGTACCATTCAGGGCGGGGAACGAGTGAATGTGATCGCGGCAAAAAGCACCATTGAAGTGGACGTGCGGATCGCCAAAAAAGAGGAGGCCCGGAAAATTGATGAGGCAATCCGAAATATCGTGCCCCGGAGCGATGGCGTCAGTATTACCGTAGAGGGCGGAATTGACCGGATGCCCATGGAGAAAACAAAGGGCACCGAAATACTTTGGGACCGAGCTCAGGCTTTGGGCAGCCGGATAGGTATTAAGCTGGCTGACGGCATGTCGGGCGGGGCTTCCGATGGTAATCTTACCAACATGGTAACCCCTACGCTTGACGGACTCGGCGCTGTGGGAGATGGGGCACATGCAGAACACGAGCACATACTGATCGATGAAACATTGAACCGTGCCGTGCTTTTGACTCTTTTGATTCTGGAACCGCCGCTGCAGATTGTGAACGCCCCCGAATCACGTTAGTTATCAACGAGGGTGTCGGCAGCTTCTGTATTCAGGGAATCCCGTATGCGTTCCGTTTCCAGGTTCAGCCTGAACTGCTTCTCGGCCTCCTGAATGCTGTCGCGTTCAGCTCGCAGCCTGTCACTGTACTCTTCAATACGAAGCATCTGGTTTTGCATGTTTCTCTGGTAATAATCGTGCGCAGACCGAAACTCTTCCCGCGTAACCCCGTATTTCTGGAAGATGCTGTCGCGAAGCTCCGCGGGTGTGCGATCACCAAGCTGGCTTTCATCCATATGGTTCACGATCGTGAGCTCAATCAGCACATCTCCGTACACCTCTTCCTCCAGAACATCCGGCTCCGTGCTGCACCCCTGAATGGCTGCAGCGACAAGCAACAGAAGAAAAATGATTATTGAACCGCGTATGATGGATAAGATTCGGGTCAAAACAGGTTCTGTCTATTCAGGTTTTTTGGGATTCAGCGGACGCAGGGTCACCTCGTTGATCAGGAGGTTGTTGGGTGTTTCAAGCAGATGAATCAGTGTATCTGCAACGTCGCCGGGCTGCATCATATTGGAATGGGTGTCGCCTCCGGCCGCCACTTCAAAAAACTCGGTGGCAATGGAGCCCGGAAACATGGTGGATACTTTAATCTTGTCGTACCTCAGCTCCTTGAAGAGCGCTTCGCTGAAGCCGCGCAGACCGAATTTTGTGGCGTTATAGCCCGAAATCTCAGGATTACCCAATAGTCCGGCCACAGAAGAGATATTGATAATATGGCATGTTCCGGGATGTTGCTTCATAAGGGGAACAATGAGCCTGGTGAGATAAAAAACACCGTTCAGGTTGGTGTCGATCATAGTATGCCAGTCTTCGGTCGACATCTCGTCGACCTTGCCGAAACGTCCCAGTCCTGCGTTGTTGATGAGTGCGTCGGGCAGAGTCTCCGAATCAAAAGCACTGTTCACCCATGCTTCAATGGCATCCTGATCCGTTACGTCCATCTCTACCGGGATGAATGATTCTCCGAGCCGTTGCCGGATCTCATTCAGTTTCTGTATCCGGCGCGCCAGTCCATAAACCACGGCACCCTTGTCGACCAGTTTTTTTGAAAATGCTGTTCCGATACCGCTGCTGGCGCCAGTAACAATGACTCTTTTATTTTTTAAATCCATTCGATTCTTACTTTGTTCATTTTGGTTAAGTTTAGTGAACTGTTTTCATATAAAACAGGAAGGATTACAATCATTCCTCAATCCGGCACAATGGATAAACTATACATCGACATCGGAAATTCGTTTATAAAAGTATCGGAACGAAAAGAGTACAGCTGGCACACCCATCTGCATATGCGAAATCAAAGCGCCCTGGCCGCTGCCGAGGAGCTGAACCGCATTGACGGATTAAAAGACGTTGTGGTTGCCTCCGTGAGGCAGGATGTGCTTGATGTGCTGGAAGCCAATCTCGACCGCAAGATCAGCTTAACGAAACTCCATACGGGTCAGATTCCTTCCTTCTACCTGGATTACGACTCACCCGGTACCCTGGGCATCGACCGCTTTCTTACCTGCCTGGCCGCCTGCACCATTTCTACAGGCAATGTGATTGTGATCGATACCGGTTCTGCCTGCACGATTGACATGATGACCGGTGATTTTGTGTACCGCGGCGGGGTGATCATGCCCGGGGTAGGCCTTTTTGAGGAAACCATGAAGGCGCTCCTGCCCGAACTGCCTTCAACGGACCGCCATCTGCCCGATCACTGGCCCGGCAGAACAACTGATGAGTGTATCCGTTGGGGAGTGTACGGGTCATTTTTGCACTCCATACGATCTTTTGTCGACAAATTCGCACAACGAGCGGATGGGAATCACGTCTATATTACGGGCGGAGGAGCCGCCTACGTGCTGGAGCATCTTGGCGGGGAGCTGGATCTGATTCACCGTGCGGACCTCATTTTTGAGGGCATGCAGGAGTTTGAATCAGGGTCGTTTATCCAAAAGTAGAAAAAGGGTTCAGCCTTTTTCAGAACCATATCTCAGTTTGCCGCGAATCAGTGCGATCACCATCTCCAGGGCAACGGTATTTTCACCGCCGCGAGGAATAATGATATCGGCGTAACGCTTGCTCGGCTCCACAAACTCCAGGTGCATGGGACGAACATACCGCTCGTATTGATGCAGTACGCCGTCGAAGTCACGGCCCCGTTCATTGATATCCCGCTTGAGCCTGCGCAGAAGCCGTACATCGTCATCGGTGTCCACAAAAATCTTGATATCCATCTGCTCGCGCAGATTGGGCTCCGCAAAAATGAGAATACCGTCTACCAGTATAATTCTCCTGGGTGCGGTGCGTACGGTCTTTTCCGACCGCGTATGGTCTACAAAATCGTACACGGGCAGGTCAATCTGATAGCCGCTTTTCAGGGCGTCCAGATGGCGGATCATGAGCTCGGTTTCAAGAGCGGAGGGGTGATCGAAATTTTGTTTTTTACGATCCTCAAAGCTGAGGTGGCTCAGATCGCGGTAGTAGGAGTCGTGCTGCAGCAGCAGCACATCATCTCCGATTCCATCGATGATTTTATTAACAACTGTGGTTTTTCCGGAACCGCTGCCGCCGGCAACACCAAGAATCAGTGGCCGAGTAACAGGTTCATTCATTGCTGGCCCTTGAAGTGGTTTCCTGCGTATCGCCATTCTGAAGACTTCGGTCGAATTCATCTTTGAAATCCCGAATCGCCCTGAAAATGGCCGATGCAAGGATAGCCTGTCCGTATTCGCTTGTGAGATATCGCGCCTCACTGGTATTCGAAAGAAATCCGAGCTCTACCAGTACTGCGGGAGTTGAAGCATGCCATAGCGCCTCAAGTCCGGCCTGTTTTACCCCGCGGGATCGCCGGCTGGCCCGGTATTTGAACTGATCTTCTATCATTGTGGCGATCCGTTCACTTATGGCCATGTTTCCGGAGTTGGTCAGCTCGTAGATCAGCAGCTCCTCTTCACTCAGGTTCAGCCCGCCTCCGCCGTTTTCAAATTCCACCACGCTGTTTTCCCGTTTCATCACTTCGAGGGCCGATTCGCTTCTTGCAAGCCCCAGAAAGAATGTTTCGGTTCCGTGGGCGGAGGGTGCATTGGGAGCAGCGTTTGCGTGAATGGAGACAAAAAGGTCCGCCTTGTTTCGGGTTGCCACCAGTCCGCGTTCAGGCAGGGGTACAAACGTATCATCTGTACGGGTGTAAAGCACATTTACATTCGGCATATACTCTTTGATATATTCGCCTACTTTCAGGGTTACGGCGAGCACCACATCCTTTTCATTGATTCCCATCCGTCGATTGGATGTGCCCGGGTCCTTGCCGCCATGGCCCGCATCCAGCACGATGGTCCTGAATCTATCGGATGTGCGGAGGCCTAAAAATGAGTTGTCAGTATTTTCTTCAGCAATCGATTCATCCGGAATTTGTGCATCCCGCGTTTTGTCAATGTTCCATACAATCGGCTCTACGCCGTCTGTTATTTGCCGGATCTCATCGAGGTCTGTACGTTCCAGCGCAAGCAGCAGGTGGCGACGGTTCTGGTCGGGATACACAGAGGTTTTGAAAAAGCTGTTTTCACCCAAATGAATATTTACACCCACGCCCAGATCCGTTTTGTGAACGTCCAGGGCCGGGAATGTATCGGATACGGGAGGGAGCCTCATGCCTGCCGTATCAAGCTCTCCAGAATAGAGCATCATCTGAATCATATCGGATGAGGGCTGGTTTACCCGGAAAGAGTCGACCATTTCATCCAGGTGGTAGCGAATCACATATCCTTTTCCGTCACTGCGTTCTACGGCAGAGATCCGGTCGAGTGACGACTGCGCAGTGCCTGTAAAAGGAAGTGCAAGACACAACAATCCGCACAGGATGAACATATCAAAAATGAAAGATCGGTTCATTTTTGTAATTGAGAGAGTTATGAGAGTGTAGATGATTTTACGGAATGTACACATTTTTTTTAGTATTGATAAATAATCCCCCCATAGAATGTTCCATTAAATTGCAGTTAAAGGCATTCGGTTACTGAAACATCTCAGATCAACGTATATTCGGATAATCAATTATGCTGTTTCTTTTGTACTATTCAGTACAATGCCAGCATGCTGTTATATCATATAAATGAACCGACACGATACAGACAAAGATAACGACTATTCCGATCTGCACAGACACATCAATCTGTTTTTTGGTGAAACTTTTCCTGCACTGATCAGGGAAGCAGACAGCCGCTTTCAGCACCCGCTGAGAAACTGGCTCAGAGAGACGTATAAAGAGTTGCTCCGCCTTCGAAAAGAGAAGAAAGATACGTACGAAAGGTCAGTAGAAATTCTTCACAGTAACCTGCCCGGACTGCGCCGCGCAATCAGCGAGATGGAAAGTAAACCCATGGCTGATGAGATACGAAACATGCTGATATCTGAGTTGGATGAGCTGCCGGGGTCCATCGAACAGAATCAGTCTGAAGAGAGGTTTAACGCCGCAGAAGGCGATTCACCCTACATTATCCTGCGTAAGCTGGTTAAACGAACGGCCCGTAAGTTCAGCGGTGAGAAAAAATATCAGACCCAGGTTATTCCCGTTCGGGATATTATTGCACAGGAACTTCTTGAAGATATGGGGTGGCTTCAGATCTGGATATCAGAGTCGTATCTGGATCAGTCTGAGATCCTGGAACTGTTTCTTGAAAAACCGGAAGAGAATCAGGAGGGAGAGGGCGCATCGGATCAGGATCCCGATTCGGATAACGGATCGGAGAAAGGAGACGAACATCATTCAAATGGGGAAGAAGAGGAGAGCGGAGAGGCGGTTAAGGAATCGAAAAAGAGTAAGAAACAATCCGGTGAGGCTCCCGAAGCCAACTCCTTCCGGATAGAGGTAATTGATGAATTCGAGCAGCACCTCGAGCAGGTTATCAAACGAATTGAAAGCACAGAGATTCTCCAGAATGAAAATCTGGATGAGTATCTGGAAATGATACGCAACCGTGTCATCCGGCGGTGTGAACGTGCCGGAACCGTCGAAGAGAGAAAAACGATTCGCCCATTCAAGAAAAACGATGCCCTGGACGAACCGGTGCCTGGAAAAATTAAAGAGCAGGAGTCGGCCTGGCTCACCTGTCTGAAAAGTATCCGCAATGATCTGCAAATTCAGAACGAGATCGCAGATTACGGAATAGAAGCGGTCGATGCCCGCAAAAATATGCTGAGCGAGCTGCACAATTTTTTCAGGGATTTTGGATACCTGCCTATCGAACAGACCATCAGTGCGTCGCGTGAAATGAGTGAACAACTCAAAAAAACGGGGAAGTCATCGCTTACGGCCAAGCTCACGGATGATCTGCGCGATAAACTGAAATCGGATATTCAGGACGAAGCGCTCAGTAAAATGAATGATGAGGAGGCGATGAAGAAATTCGTCACATCCATTCAGGAGGAGCTGAGTGACCTGCAGCTCGAGCAGTCCGGGTTTACAGAAACCATCCGCCTGGCTGAAAAGCGTGAGTTATCCTTGCCCGCTCCGAAGATCCGGTTCGATGAGCTGAATTGGAGATCTCTGGCATCACGTCACATACAGGAAAAGGCGCTTCGTGAAATGAATCCTGAAAAGGCCGATCTGATCGGATTTATGAAGCAAATCTCCGAAAAAATGACGGAGAACCTGCAGATCGTGGATGTGAATCTGGCGGCAGCCTATGAATCGAAAGACCATGAAGCGGAAGAAAGGCCATTGGATATTGCGCTGGGCGGCATCGAGAGGGCCATCAGCCAGTTTGAAGAGCTGATCAGGCAGATCCGTGATAAACAGAACGGATACGAAAAACTGATCAGGGAGCGGCTTGATAAAACGCTCCATGATCTTGCCGATACGATGCTGTCGCGAGAATACGACGCGTTTGAAATTCAGGACAAAGCCCTTCAGGTGAAAGAGACTGCACTGAAGTGGACTGACAAACTGGAGATCATTGCAGGCGATGCCCTCGAGAAGAGCAGGGTTCTCTGGAGGTTTTTGATGCAAAAACTGAAAAAGGGCCGTGCAGTGGCGGGCCGCTTTCTGGGCTTCACAAAAGAGGAAGGGATCAGTTCGAAGGAAAAACGCAGCCTCTCCGAGTATCTCACGAAATCAGACCAGAATCTGGAGCTTCCGTTTATCTACAGAAGACTGTTTGAACCGGGTTTTGAGATTGACAGCCGATTCAACATTACGCCCGACGGGTTTTACACCACAATGGAGGGTGCTTATGCTTCATGGAAAGAGGGGCTGGAGACCAATGTGCTGATTCTGGGTGAAAGGGGAAGCGGAAAGACGAACGCCGTGCGGTTCAGTGAGGAGAAATTGTTTGAAAAGGAGGATGTGGTGCATGTTGTATTCGATCGCACATTCTGCGATGAAAAAACATTGGTCAGCTATTTTTCAGAAGCTTTGGGATACAGCGGTCTTGAAACGGTTGAAGACCTTATTGAGAAAATCGGGAATCGGCGTAAACGGATCGTGATAGCGGTCGAAAATCTGCAGAATACCTACATCCGCAATATGCATGGATTCTCCGCAATAGAAGCATTTTGGGTGCTCATATCGTCAACCAAGAAAAACATTTTCTGGATGGTAACCATATCGCGATACACCTGGAAATTTTTTGAAAAGATGAGCAGTGCCGATCAGTATTTTTCACATATCGATGAAATTGATACCCTTACCGCAGAGCAGGTACGGAAAGCGGTCATGGTGAGGCATAAATCAACAGGCTTTCAGCTTCTGTTTGAACCGGCTCAATCGGTGAAAAACAGCAGAGCCTACAAGAAGCTGATAAACAGCAGCGGCAACGATCAGGAGTATCTTGCCGACTACTATTTTGAAAAACTGGCCAACATTGCAGAGGGCAATATGTCGGTTGCAACGATATTCTGGATGCAGTCGATCAAAGAATTTGATGATAAAAGAATGGTGATTGCACCCATTGAGGTGGCAGACGTGGACCGGCTGGAGGTTCCATCAAGAAATGTGCTTTTTACCCTGGCGGCATTTGCTCTGCACGATACGCTGAATGAGGAGCAGCTGGCCATGGCTCTGCATGAGGATCTGAATGACAGCCGCCTGATGATAGCGCGGCTTCGAAGCAAGGGAATCCTGCAGGCAACCGACCACGGCTACCGCATGAATCAGCTTGTATACCGCCAGATCATCCGCATGCTTAAAAGACGAAATATACTGCATTGACAGGTGACCCATGAATAACATGATGAATAGCCCATATCGATTCATATCCATTGTTTTGACCCTGGTTGGACTTTTTGCGGTATCTGCGGAAGTGTACGGATTCCCTTCTGAAGAACGTAACTACACTGCCGTTTCGGAGAGGATAATGGAACTCCCGGTTCAGTCCGATACTACCGGAACCAATGACCTTCAGTCCGGATCTGAATCTGCAGCTGATACCAGCGGCGGACAGAACGCTGTACCGGCCGGTAACCAGGATACTGCCAACGGTTTAACGGGCACAGATGCCCAGCAAAACATTGCACAGATACGTGAGCTTATTTCATTCGGAAAGATTTTCTACTCCTTTCTGATCCTGTTCTTTACCTATTACATAAATAAATATCTTTCACTGATATTAGATAACCTCTCAGAGAAGCTTACCAACTACCGCCTGTTTATCAAAAGATTGGTGCCGATCAGCCGGATTCTGATCTGGTCGTTTGCCATCTACATTGTGATTGCGGGAGTAATTGTGCCTCCGCTTGAAACCATCATTACCATTGCCGCATCGGTTGGTATTGCAGTCGGGTTTGCCTCACAGGATATCCTGAAAAACATCTTTGGCGGTATCATGATCATCCTGGATCGTCCATTTCAGGTGGGCGATAAAATACAGGTTGGCGAGCACTACGGTGAAGTACAAACTATAGGGCTGCGATCGAGCCGCGTGGTAACCCCCGACGATTCGGTTGTGTCTATTCCCAATGCGGAACTGATGAACAAGGCTGTATCCAATTCCAACTCGAGTGCCCTCGATTGCCAGGTGGTTGCTGAAATCTATCTGCCGGCCAGTACAGACGTGGCAAAGGCCAAACAGATTGCATTCCGTGCTGTCTATTCATCCCCCTACACCTTTATGAACAAACCGGTAGATGTGATTGTGCTGAACGAGATGAACGAAAAGTTTTTTCTGATGAAAATGCGGGTGAAAGCATATGTTCTGGATATCCGTTATGAGTTTCTCTTCATGAGCGATGTTACCGAACTGATTCTGAGCGAGCTGAACCGGCAGGGTCTCATTCCGGATGAGATTTATCAGGAAGGAAAAGGGAAAAAGGCGGCATCATAACACGAGTTGTGAATCGGGGCAAGGCATCAAATCTCAGATAACCGGTTTGTCACTCATCTTGAAATGATTTTGTTTTAAGAGCCGTTCTGTATCCTAAAGCGCAAACCCATATACCCGATCAGCATGGATAACCTTCCACAGTCCGATATCAGCAGAATCATTGAGATGGCATGGGAAGACCGCACACCGTTCGACGCCATCAAGCATCAGTTTGGCCTGAGTGAGAAAGAGGTGATCGCATTGATGAGAAAACAGATGAAAGCCTCCAGTTTCAGAATGTGGAGAAAAAGGGTGAGCGGCCGCGACACCAAGCATCGCAAGCTGCGAAAGAAGGACGTAAAACGGTTTACTTCACCATATTGATTTACCTCTGTTTAAGATAACGTCAGTTCGAGATAAGAAATTGAACTGAAAAAGTCCCCCTTTTCCCATTGGGATCACTATGTGGGAAGGGGGGAGAGTCCGCCGGCTGGCGGACGAGGGGGATGACCCTCTGAGCATTGAATTGACTCTAATAATTAAATTTTACCCTTAATTTCACTACGTAACACCCCTCCCCGCCAGACGGCGGTACTCCCCTCGAGGGGAGACTTCCATTGCCCTCCGTCAGCCGACGGAGGGACACTCTTCAACAAACTCTTATGTCGAACTCACGTTAAGATAAGGATGTGGGCAAAATGATTCCCCTCCTTTGCCCCGCAGGAATCCCTATGGGGTAAGTATGGGCAAGGGGTGGTTACAAATCTATGAGCAGATATGAAATTGAGAAATTAGCTTATAAGCTTTCTTAAACTACCTCTCGCAGACGGGCGACCTTTATTTCCGAACGCCCATTGCCATTTAATTCTTCAAAACACCTGCGAAGGAGGGTCCCGATATTTCGGGTACTTCAAGTTCCTAACTTCTGACAGGCTTTAATCTATCCGCCCTCATCGAGATCATTAAAATCCAGAATGTCCCCCGGATTCCATGCATACGGGCCTTCGCCGGTGCAGACTCCGTTTTGCAGTATGAGTGGCGGCCTTGTGGCGATATCGGCCGTTGAAAATCCGCCGGATTCTTCATTGCGCGCGGCGTCCAGCTCGTTATATCGTTCAACCAGCTCCTGCAGCCGTTCTCTGTCGGAAGTTTCGGATGAGAAAACCAGGAAACCCCAGGGGCCGCCCGCCGGCTTAACGCCAATCGGAATCACGTCGCATTGATCTGCTGATGATGCCTGAGCGGAGCCCACTTCCTGCTGAATCATGCGCGCAATCTCTTCAATGGATGTATCAGAAAGGTCATCGTCATCCTCATCCTGCCGGGCGCAGGCAGTGAAGCAGAGCGAAAGAGTAATGAGCAGCAGAGTGAAGAGTGAAGTGTCCATATCAAATCTGTTTTTTTAAAATGAGTTTGGATGATTTTGGTCAGGGTGTTCGTTCCTGAAGTTTGCGAACCGACCATGTTACAAGTCTTCGCGGCAGCCATCGGACAATGACGGATGAGATCTTATTCTGAAATCCATGAATGGCAACACGTTTACCCTTCATCATGGCTTTGTATCCGTATTCCGCCACATCCTCTGCCTCAGCCATGGGGATACGATCGACCAGTTTTGATTTTTGCATATTTGCCGTGTCCTGAAACTCTGTCTTTACAGGCCCCGGGCAGAGCGTCGTTACATGTACACCGGTATGATTAAGTTCATTGTCAATGGCCTCGCCGAATGCAAGTACATACTGCTTGCTGGCGTAATAAACGCTCATGAGCGGACCGGGCTGGAAAGCGGCCGTGGAGGCTACATTCATGATATAAGAACGTTGTTTACTGATCAGATCGGGCAGAAAAAGCCTTGTGAGATGGGTGAGTGAGCGCATATTGAGATCGATCATGGTGGCGGTTTTGTCCCAGTCTGACCGGTGAAAAAAACCGTAGTCACCGATCCCCGCATTGTTGATCAATACGGTCACATTCAGGTTGTTCGAGACGGCAAAATCGTAAACTTCCCGCGGCGATTCCGGAGTCGACAAATCGGCAGCCAGGCAGATAACATTAATTCGGAAAGCCTCTTCAAGATGGTTGGCAAGTTCACGGAGCTTCTCTTCCCTTCGCGCTGTAATGAGCAGGTTGTAACCCTCACGGGCAAACACCCTGGCCAGTTCCATGCCGATACCACTTGATGCGCCGGTAATAAGTGCGGTTTCTTTCATGAAGGTAAAGTGTTTATGATGATCCGGAAGAACCGTATTGAAAGAAAGAGTATGCAGCCATAATTCAGGTTAAATACTCTTTTAGGGAGATTCCGGATGTAGCATGAAATTATAAGAATAATGAGATGATTATATTAACCTGAGTTCGAAATAATGAAATGTACAGGAAAGTCCACACTCTCTCGTTGTGACTCCTGCGGGGCTGAGTGTTAATATGACTCAAGAAAAATAAAACGTTTACCGTTAGTCTCATTACATAAAACCCCTTCCCGCCTTAAGGCGGTACTTCCCTCGAGGGGAAACTCTCATTGCCTGCGGTCAGCCGACGGAGGGACACTCTTTAACAAACTCTGGTTAAATTATTCCTGAATACAAAACACTTTATAGTCAGCAGTGAGGTAAGTACGATTGAAAAACCTGGAAAAACTTATTGAGAGGATCCGTGACATGACCCTGAAAAAAGATGTTGTGTCACTGGATGATATCCTGGACGCTTCAGGCCGGAAATCCTTTGGGTTTTTTCTTTTACTGGCGGGGATCATTACACTTGCGCCGCTGGTAGGCGATATTCCAGGGGTACCCACATTGATGGGCGCCTTTGTTATCATCATATCATTTCAGCTGCTGATCAGGCGGGAAAATATGTGGCTGCCTGCATTCATGCGAAACCGCACTCTCAAACAAGAAAAAATCCTGCGGGCTTTGAAGAGGCTTAAGCCGGTTATGAAAGGCATTGACCGAATACTAAAGCCGCGCCTCACCTTTTTGACCAAAGGATTCATGCAGTATGTAATTGCGCTTATCTGTGTAGCAACAGCTGCCGTAATGCCTGTTATGGAGTTTATTCCTTTCAGCGCAAACATAGCGGGTGTCATACTGACGGTATTCGGCCTTGCACTGCTTGCAAGCGACGGTTTTCTGGTACTGTTTGCCTTTGCCCTGCTTGGAACGGCCGGTTGGCTGATTTTTATCAACTGACTTAGATCAGGCCGATAGCCCGCTGTGCGGCTATTAGTTTCTTACAGCCTTTTTAACGCCTGCTACATTGAGTCCAAGGGTAAGCGACAATCCATAACCAACATGCATAATCACGCCGGCAAGCAAAATTTTACCCGGCACCCAGGTGTCCATATAAAATATGCCGAACGAGTCGCCTGCAGAGAGCCCTACAAGTGGTGAGATCACCAAACCGGAAAAGATGGAGATGATTACGCCGTAGATCACGCCCTGAATCAGCCAGTTTCCGGGAATCAGGTCTTTAAGAAAGGCAACCCAGGTCAGCGCCATCAGCATTCCGCCGATGTAGTAAGCCGTATTTCCCCATAGCATGGTGTACGGGTCGGTTGCATGCACAAAATTGAAACTTTCTTTGAGTATGTGACCGATATCAATAACAGGGAGGCCAACTCCGCCCTGAACGAATGAAATCATGGTCATGATAAATGTGGCAATAAATCCGCAAATTACGGTTCTCCAGAATGTGCTTGAGCTCATAGGTCGATTCCTCCAACGGTAGTTAGGTGTTTGCAGGAAGGTATGCCGATCGCCGGTTTACTGGATCGCTTTTCATCGATGTGCTGCAGTACCTTCCGGGTACAGACCAGCTGTAATTTATAGTCAGCATCTCTTTCAAAAGTGCTGAAAGGAAGGCAAAGAACAAAATGGAGATTTACCTGCCGGATTATCGGCTGAACTCATCCAGCTGTGCCCGCAATTTTTGAAGGCTGGTTTCGGTGTCCGATTTTTTCATGCGCTCTTTCTCCACCACGGCTTCAGGAGCGTTGTTTACAAACTGTTCGTTCGAAAGCTTTTTCTCAATCCCTTTCAGAAATCCTTCCAGCCGTTCGATCTCCTTGTTGATGCGGCTGCGCTCTTTATCAAGATCGATCAGTCCTTCAAGCGGAATATAGATTTCGGACCCGCCGATAACTGCTGCCGCGGAGGCTTTCGGTTTTTCTGCGGATGGTTCAACCGTAAATGATTTAAGTGGGAGCAGCTTTTTATAGACCCAGGATGCGGCTTGAATGCCGGTGCCGAGTGATGCGTCTTTCGGCTTGATGATAAGCTCCAGTTCCGTTTTGGGTGCCAGGTTCATCTCGGCCTGGATATTTCGAACGGCCGAGATCTGCTCCTGAATGGTGGCGAAGATAGCTACAGAGTCCGAATAGTCTCCGTCCGGTTGTTCGGGCCAGGGACTGATTGTGAGTGCTTCATCAGCAGAACGCGGACTAATTCGCTGCCAGATCTCCTCGGTGATAAACGGCATAAAAGGGTGGAGCATTTTCATTAGAATCTCAAAAATGCCGAGAGCCCGTTCCAGCTTCTCTTTCGGCATGTTTTCCCCGTATTGATCGGCTTTGCACACCTCGATATACCAGTCGCAGAAGTCGTCCCATACCAGTGAGTAGATTTTCTTTAGTGCTTCATTGAGCCTGTAGTTCCCGAAATCCTCCTCCATTCCCGAGAGAGCTGCCTGAATGCGCCCCATCATCCACTTGTCTGCGATATTTTCAGGGTCGATATCGGAGGTGGGAGTGTAGCTTACGCCCTCATCCATATTCATGGTTAGAAAACGGAACGCATTCCAGATCTTGTTGGAGAAATTGCGTCCCTGCTCGCAGAGGTTTTCATCAAACAGCAGGTCGTTGCCGGCAGGCGCTGAAAAGAGCATTCCCGTACGGGTGCCGTCGGCTCCGTATTTTTGGATCAGCTCAATGGGGTCGGGAGAATTTCCAAGTGACTTGGACATTTTCCGGCGCTGCTCGTCACGCACAATACCGTGATAGTAAACATTGCTGAACGGTTTCTCATCCGCAAAGGCATAACCGGCCATAATCATACGGGCCACCCAGAAGAACATGATTTCGGGAGCGGTAACCAGATCTTTGGTCGGGTAGTAATAGTCCAGCTCGCTGTTGCGTTCGCCCGTGCGGATGAAGTCGGGATCAAATACCGTGATCGGCCAGAGCCAGGATGAGAACCAGGTGTCGAGCACATCTTCGTCCTGGCGAAGATCGGCTTCACCCAGAGATTCATCACCACACTTTTCTCTGGCTTTTTTCAGGGCCTCTTCTGAGGTTCGGGCAATTACATAGTCGTCGTCGCCATCGCCATAATACCAGGCGGGGATGCGATGACCCCACCAGAGCTGTCTCGAGATACACCAGTCGCGGATATTCTCCATCCAGTGGCGGTAGCTATTCTTGAACTTGGCCGGGTGAAACTGAACTTCGTCGTTCATTACGTTGTCGAGTGCCGGCTTGCTCAGCTTCTCCATGCGGCAGAACCACTGCAGGGAGAGTCGCGGCTCAATCACGGCGTCGGTTCGCTCGGAGTATCCCACCTTGTTGGCCATCTCTTCCACTTTCACGAGCAGTCCCATCCCGTCCAGATCCTTTACAATCTGTTTGCGGGCCTCAAAGCGGTCCATACCAATATAATGACCCGCTTCTTCGGCAACCGTGCCGTCGGGATTCAGCATATCGATGATGTCAAGATCGTGTTTCATGCCGATCTCATAATCGTTCTGGTCGTGGGCGGGCGTGATCTTCAGGCAGCCTGTTCCGAACTCAGGGTCCACGTACTCATCGGCAATCACGGGCACCTCGCGGTTCACTACTGGAATGATGGCGGTTTTACCGAGAATTTCGGTGTATCGCTTGTCGTCCGGGTTCACGCATACGGCCGTGTCGGCCAGGATGGTTTCGGGACGCGTGGTTGCAATCGTGATAAACTCATCCGAATCCTTGATCGGGTAGCGGACATGATACAGCCTGGACTGCACCTCTTTGTGAATCACCTCTTCATCACTCAGAGCGGTCTGTGCGGCGGGATCCCAGTTCACCATCCGCTGCCCGCGATAGATGTACCCGCGATCGTACAGTTCAATAAAGCAGTCGATTACCGATTCATAGAGGTCATCTTCGAGGGTGAAACGCGTTCTTTTCCAGTCGCACGAGGCTCCCAGCTTTTTCAGCTGCTGAAGGATGATTCCTCCGTGTTCATCGGTCCATGTCCAAGCATGTTCCAGAAACTCATCACGCGACAGGTCGCTTTTTTTAATGCCCTCTTTACGAAGCTTCTGTACCACTTTGGCTTCGGTGGCGATGGAGGCATGGTCGGTACCCGGCACCCAGCATGCGTTGTAGCCTTTCATCCGGGCCCGCCGTACCAGTACATCCTGGATGGTATTGTTGAGCATGTGTCCCATGTGGAGCACGCCGGTAACGTTGGGAGGGGGAATCACCACGGTGTAGGATTCGCGATCATCCGGCTCGGAATGGTAGTAGCCGTTTTCTTCCCAATAGGCGTACCATTTCTCCTCGGTAACCGATGGGTCGTAGTGTTTAGGTAATTCTTCCTGGGCTTTATTCGTCATATGTAAAGAACCACAGAGTGCACAGAGGACACTGAGGTTTGTTTAATTAATTGATTATTCTTCGAATGCCTTTAACCATGATCGGAACGTTGAAATTCATCAATAAACCGAGTTTGAAACCTCCAAGTTTGAGATATGTCAGAACCTGTGCATGATGAACAGGACTGAATCGATCAACTGATTTAAGTTCAAGGACTAATTTTCTTTCAACCAATAAATCAATTCTATATCCGCAATCAAGTTTGACTTTTTCAAATACCACAGGAATGGGTTTTTCTCTTTCAACGACAAATCCATCTTTTAACAACAGATAATTCAGACACTCCTGGTAGGCAGATTCCAATAATCCCGGGCCAAGTTCTTTATGAACCTTGATAGCAGAGCCGATTACTTTTTCAGTAAGAGCATTTAACTCGTCCATGATCCCAGCTCTGTGCTCTCAGTGCCCTCCGTGGTTTATTTCACCCGCTTCAACCGCACCCCGAAGTGCCCGTCGCAGCCGTGAATGTGGGGGAAGGTCTGGTAGGCCAGTCCGTCTTCGGTGAGTACCTCTTCCGGCAGAAACTCATCGAGGGGTTCCAGTTCAAAGTTGTCGTACTTGTCCAGAAATTTTTGTACCTGCTCCCAGTTCTCCTCAGGCTCAATCGAGCAGGTGCTGTACACCAGGCGTCCGCCGCGTTTTACGTGGTTGGCAGATTCTTCAAGAAGCTCTTCCTGCAGTTTTACTGAATTTTCCAGTTCCTCTTCCGTGCGTTTCCAACGAAGATCCGCCCGTTTGCTCAGAACACCGGTTCCGGTGCAGGGAGCGTCGAGCAGTACGCCGTCGGCAAGCTTCAGGTTCAGATCGCGCGCATCGTCCTGTCGGATCTTAATGTTTTCGGCCTGGTAGTCCATGGCACTCTGAGCGAGCATCTCCAGCCGTTTCGGGTTGATATCGACCGCAATGATGGTGCCTTCACCGTTCATCATGTCGCTCATCACAATACTTTTTGTACCCGGTGCCGCGCAGAGGTCGTAGATGGTTTCACCGGGTTCCGGTTCCAGGATGGTAGGGGCAAAACCCGCCGCGATATCCTGTACCAGGCAGATACCTTTTCTGAGCAGGTCTTTGCTGATAAAGGGGGCCACCGATTCCACCTTGAAATAGCCGGGCAGCCAGTCACTCTCCTTATATTCAATGTCGAGCTTATCCATCCGCAGTTTGAAGTTCTTGGTCTTCGTGCGAAGGTTGTTCACGCGCACATAGTAGGAGGGACGCTGATTGTTTGCCTGCATAAGCTTGAACGCCTCCCGCTCGCCGAAGCGCTTCACCCATCGTTTTACCATCCACTCGGGATGAGAGAATGTCGTGGCCACCAGTTTGGTGCGGTCTTTAAACGCAGGTTTGGGTAGCTTGTCGATATCGCGCTGGATGTTGCGCAGAATGGCATTCACCAGGTCGCCGGCTTTCGAACCCATGCTCAGCTTGGCGATCTCAACGCCTTCGTTGATGGCCGCATAGTCCGGGGTACCGCCCATAAACAGCATCTCATAGAGTGCGAGACGAAGAATATTTTTCAGTTCCGGCTTCATCTCGTCAACGGTAATGCTTGAGAATTCACCGATGATAAAGTCGAGATAGCTTCGGCGGCGCAGGATATTCTGCACATATTCCCTTACCTGTGCACGTTCCCGGGGCTCCAGTTCATTGGCTGGAGAAAAATCGAGGTTCGATGTCTCATCAAATTCAATTAGTAAATCGATGCTGACCGTGCGTGCAGTTAGTTCGGTATCCAATGGTTTTTACAGATTTTTGGGTTCTGATTTCACCGGTTTTGTGCAACCCGTCAGGGTGGTGATGGCCGGATTTTTAGATAACTCTAAAGATAGGGTATTGATACTCTTTATGCTAATAGAGCTTCGGGCGGGAATGCAGTTTTTAGCATGATCGTGTTGCTCCGTCTTGCAGGCGGCAGTCAACTACGCTATCTACTACGCTGAAGCTTTGTAGATCAGGAAAGCTGCGTTGACCAGGGGGTGCAGGGTGCAGTCTACTACGCTAAAGCTTCGCAGACCAGGGGGTGCAGGGTCCAGGGTGCAGGGTGTAGTACTAAAAAATCCTTCTGAGATCGAAAATCAACAATCTCCAATCAGAGATCACCCTACCCTCTCCCGTCTCACTTTTCACTTCTGCCTCTTGCCTTTTGCCTTCTAAAGTGTGTCGATCTGACTGTCGACTGACAACTGGCGATTAGTGACTGGCGACTGTAGAAACCGACATCCGAGCAACAGGGTCCAGGGTGCGGGGTACAGGGTTCAAGGTACAGGGTTCAAGGCTCAAGATACAGGGTGTAGTACTAAAAAATCCTTCTGAGATCGAAAATCAACTATCTCCAATCAGAGATCATCCTACCCTCTCCCGTCTCACGTTTGACGTCTGATGTTTCACTTTTACCTTCTGCCTTCTGCCTTTTCCCTTTGCGGTTCTGCACTTCGTTTCAAATCGCTTGTCATAAACATTCCAAATCCTGTTCTAACATGAATTCCACCTTTGATTTTTGAGGCAGAAGTGGGTACCTTTTCAAGCTGTCTCGTATGGGGCAAAAATGATTCATATATGAAAGTGTGAGCTGCCGGAAGTGAAGCTCTTTTCTGATGGATTTTCGGGGCAAGCTACCCCGTCTTTTTACGCGTAAAAAAGCATTCTAAAACGATAAACAATCGAATGAATAAAGGAACTGTAGCACAGATTATCGGCCCTGTGGTCGACGTGGACTTTGAACAGGGCAAACTGCCAAAAGTGATGAGCGCTCTCTACATCGAGCGGGAAGACAAATCAAGACTCTACCTGGAAGTGGCTCAGCATCTCGGTGAAAACCGCGTGAGAACCATTGCGATGGACTCGACCGACGGACTGGTGCGGGAAACCGATGTGATCGATACCGAAGGGCCGATCTCCATGCCGGTGGGCGAGGATATCCGCGGACGCCTCTTCAATGTTGTGGGTGAAGCAATTGATGGCATTGATCAGCCCAAGGGCGATCGCCGCTACCCGATTCACCGCGAAGCTCCCAAATTTGAAGACCTTGCAACATCCACCGAAATGCTGGAGACCGGCATCAAAGTGATCGATCTTCTCTGTCCCTATGCTAAAGGCGGTAAGATCGGACTTTTCGGAGGTGCCGGTGTAGGTAAAACGGTACTGATCCAGGAGCTCATCAACAACATTGCCAAGCAGCACGGTGGTCTATCCGTTTTTGCAGGAGTGGGTGAGCGTACACGTGAAGGAAATGACCTTCTTCGGGAGTTTATCGAATCCGGTGTAATCAACTATGGCGATGAATTCAAAGAGTCGATGGAAAACGGCGAATGGGATCTCTCCAAAGTGGACAAGGATGTTCTGAATGATTCTCAGGCCACCCTCGTATTCGGCCAGATGAACGAACCGCCGGGAGCCCGTGCACGCGTGGCTCTATCCGGACTGACCGTTGCCGAATATTTCCGCGATGAAGTATCCCGGGATATTCTGCTCTTCATCGACAACATTTTCCGGTTTACGCAGGCCGGATCCGAGGTATCTGCCCTTCTGGGCCGTATGCCGTCTGCCGTGGGTTACCAGCCGACGCTGGCCACAGAGATGGGCGACCTCCAGGAGCGTATTACATCCACAAAGAGCGGATCGATTACCTCCGTTCAGGCTATCTACGTACCTGCCGATGACCTGACCGACCCTGCTCCGGCAACCACCTTCTCTCACCTTGATGCGACCACCGTGTTGAGCCGTGCGCTGACGCAGATCGGTATCTATCCGGCCGTGGATCCGCTCGATTCAACATCGCGTATTCTTGATCCGAAAGTACTGGGTGAAGCACACTACAAATGTGCACAGAACGTGAAGGAGATCCTTCAGAAGTACAAGGATCTGCAGGATATCATCGCCATTCTGGGTATGGATGAACTTTCCGACGAAGATAAGCTAGTGGTATCGCGGGCACGACGCGTTCAGCGATTCCTCAGTCAGCCGTTCTTCGTGGCCGAGCAGTTTACGGGCCAGAGCGGTGAGTACGTCAAGATTGAAGATACCATCAAGGCGTTCAACATGATTCTGGACGGAGAGCTTGATCACCTGCCTGAAAATGCGTTTCACCTGGTTGGAACCATTGAGCAGGCCATCGAAAAAGGTGAAAGACTGACGGCCGAAGCGGAAGCTGAAGCGTAATCAAACCATAACCCAATTGAGGTAACACCGTGGCAAATACGTTTCAGGCACAGGTACTCACACCCGACGGATCCCTTTTTGAAGGGGAGGTAACCGGCGTAAGGGTGCCCGGCGTTCAGGGTAACTTTATGATGCTGCACAATCACGCACCGATCGTTTCTACACTGGGCGTAGGTGCGGTGGTTATCACAAAACCGGATAACAGCGAAATTGTGTATGCCGTCAGCGGCGGGTTTGTGGAGATGAACGACAACAGCATGACCCTTCTTGCGGAAAAAGCGGAAGAAGCATCCGAGATTGACAAAGAGGAAGCTGAGATGTTGCTTAAGGAAGCCAAAGGGCTTCTTTCAGATACCGTCGGCGACCGAAGCAAAGCGGAAAAAGAAGTAGCGATCGCTAAAAACAGGCTGAAGTTGGCCGATTAGAACCGCATTTGTTTTTGAACCATTTTAAAGCCTGTTCCGGGTAACCGGGGCAGGCTTTTTTTTGAGGCTAATAGGCAAAAGGATGGCCTTGAGGTCAGCCATGGAGGGAGGGGGAATGTTCAATGTTCAATGTTCAATGTTCAACCGAGCAACCGAATAACCGAACAATGAACAAGGGTATAGTTGGATAAATTGGTATCCGATAGCTGAAAGCTGATCGCTTAAAAAAGAATCCAAAGCTGCAATATACTACTCTGGTGCGCTTGGATTTTTGCGTCCGGAGACTCCATATACGATCATGCCGATGAAGGCGATTACCAGCATCAGCTGGCCAAACCAGTCGCCGTACCGTGCAAAGAAGGTTTTATGGTCGGACGTATAGATGGTGAAGGTGAAGGCAGCATCGACCCAGTACTCCG
Source organism: Rhodohalobacter mucosus (assembly GCF_003150675.1). Classification (NCBI taxonomy): domain Bacteria; kingdom Pseudomonadati; phylum Balneolota; class Balneolia; order Balneolales; family Balneolaceae; genus Rhodohalobacter; species Rhodohalobacter mucosus. The sequence goes on from NZ_QGGB01000006.1 coordinate 28,280, forward strand.
TTTCGAGCTGCACCTTGCCGTCGGGGGAGATGATTCCGGAAATGCCGTTGTTGGCCGATCGCACAATCCATCGCCGCTGCTCGATCGATCGAAGCCGTGCATAGTCGAAATGCTGCACATGTCCGTTCGAATCGCCCCACCAGCCGTCGTTGGTGATGATTGTTAGGAAGTCGGCACCGTCCTGCACAAACCGGTTCACCCAACCGGGAAAGACCGAATCGTAGCAGATCAGTGCGGGTGTGCTGTGCGAATTTACGGAGAAATTAACCGGTTCACGGCCCAGGCCGTACCCCATCAGGTTACCCCAGTCAATCCAGCCAAAACGGTCGATACGGTGGAAAAAATTCACAAAGGGAAATCGTTCAACCACAGGCACCAGTTTGCCCTTGCGATAAACGCTGTTCTCCTCTGTGGGATGCAGGTTGAATGCGGCGTTGTAGACCCGGTATGAGGTTCCGTTCCCTGTGGTTCTGTACACGGTTTGTCCGTTCGGTTCCGGAAAGTATTCCACGAACCCCGCTCCGGCAATCAGTTCCGTATCCCAGACGCGCAGGGAATCGCGGATCCGGTTAAAATGACGATTCTGCAGGGCGAGCGAGCTCATCATGGCGTTTTCGGGCCACACCACTACATCGGTATCGTCCGTCACGACGGATGCCGTCTGAGTCAGGATTTTGGTGATGAGATCATCGAGTGTATCATGTCCTCCGTAGGGTGTAACATAGGAGTCTGAATTGGGCTGTACCACGGCTACGTTCAACGGCTCACCCGATTCAGCGGGAATTGAGGCAAAGGCCAGCAGGGAGAAGAGCGGGAACAGAAGAAACGCCGTAAGAGACTGGTACAACACAGGCTTTTCAGGTCGGGTAAGATAGCGATAAAAAAGCGAGGCGGAGAGCACCACCCAGAATGAGATGCCAAGCACTCCCGTATATGAAATATACTGAATGGCGCCCGTCAGGTTGGCCCAGCCGTTGCCCAGGGTGAGCCAGGGCCAGGCCAGGTCCCAGTTGTGGTGTAGAAATTCATAACTGACCCATACAGCGGCCGCAACTACAGCAGAACCGAGGGGATTCATACGTGACCGGAAGAGGGTTCGAATGAGCAGCAGAGGCACGAGCATGATCGCCGCATTTGCAACGATCGCGGCAATGCCGCCGGATACCGTTGCCATCATCAGCCAGTAGGTTACCAGCAGGTTCCACAATACAAGTGCAGGATAGCTGTAGAGGATGGTTTCCCTTTTTGTGGCGCTCAGCTCCCCGATTCTGAACAGGAAGACGAACGCAGGTATCTGAAGAATTGCCAGATTGAAAGGCGGAAATGAAAGCGACAGCAGGATGGCGGATAAAAGCGAGAGCGCCCAGGGCCGGTTCCAGATCGGTAAACGTTTCATCCGTTCATACAGGTTTGAAATTTCATGGTGATGTTGCTTAAATCATTCACTGTAATCCTTTCCGGATACAATGACAACGAATTCGCCCTTAATGGAGTCCTTCTGCTGCCAGCGTTCCAGCAGAGGCTCCAGTTTGTCGCGGTCGAGCTCCTCAAACTTTTTGGTCAGTTCGCGCGCTACGCATACCCAACGCTCATCACCCGCAAAATCGTGCAGCTGTTTTAAAAAACGAACCAGCTTATGCGGACTCACATAGATCACCGAGGTGATTTCTGACGCAGCGATCGCTTCAATGCGTGTTTTACGGCCTTTTTTGGGAGGTAAAAACCCCTCGAACACGTAGCGGTCGCAGGGAAGTCCGCTTGCAGCCAGGGCGGTGGTGGCCGCATCAGGCCCCGGAATGGCGCTAACCGTATGACCATTCCGGTGTGCCGCGCGGGCAGCAAGGAAACCGGGATCCGAAATTCCGGGCATCCCCGCATCCGAAATTACCGCAATGTCCTGTCCGCCCGCAAGCAGGTTCATAATATGACCAACCTTCTGGTGCTCATTGTGTTGATGAAACGAAAAAGTCGGTTTATTGATTTGAAAGTGCTGTAACAGTACCCCTGATGTGCGGGTGTCCTCGCACGCTATCTGGTCCACGGAACGAAGAGTTTCCACAGCCCTGGGCGAAAAGTCGCTCAGGTTTCCAATGGGTGTCGCTACCAGGTATAATGTTGCCACAGTGGATATATTGGGTTATTCCGCACGGCAGATGACGGTTTTAAATAAGTGACAAAGATAATAACAAAATCTTGTAGTTTGTTCAGGGTTTCCCGAAACCCTGGAACTGAGAAGAAAACGGGCATTACAGGGTACATCAACAGAATATATTCCCAGAGACAAACTTTTCGGGATCACACACAAAATTATTAACCGGTTAATTACATACTTATGAACTTTCAACCATCCGGCATTAATCATATGACCATTCGAGTAAACGAGATCGAGCGGTCGGAAGAGTTTTACGGGGATATTCTCGGGTTTGAACTCGTAAGAAAAATGGGACAAAGCATGGCGGTCTACAAAATAGGGGACGAAGATACCCTGGTAATTGTGGAAGCGGAAACGAGTTACGATCCCAACTCCCGTGATTTCAGGGTAGACCATATCGGGTTTTATCTGAACTCACCGGAAGAAGTAGATGAAATGGCATCCTATCTGCGCGAGCATGAGGTGACCATCCTGAGCGGTCCCGCAAACCGTAAAAAAGGGCGATTCGTATTTGCATCCGATCCTGACGGAAATATGATTGAATTTTTCTTTGAAGGAGAGTAACCCCCTGCGGAGTGTGACGAACTGATAGAATAGTATAGTATGGCATGTTATTTGCATGCTTGAGAATCGAATACAGACAACCATTTAAACGATTGAAAAGAGCAACAGCAAAAGAATTGATGAGCACCGAACAGGAAAAAGAACAGGACCAGGACCAGAAACAGGATATGAAAGGCAGAAACAGATTCAGGCGCGCGGAGAGCCATGAGGCAGAAGTAGCCCCGGAAGAGTCCGATATGGATGCGTCAACGCAGACCGATCAGGAGACCGATGAAATTTTACTGGAACAGCAGCAGAAGATCAATGAGCTGGAAGCAGAACTACAGGAAGTGAAGGACAATCAGCTGCGTAAGGCTGCAGAGATGGAGAACTTCAGAAAACGGCTTCTGCGCGACCGGGATCAGATGTCCAGAATGGCAAAGGAGACGGCCGTTGAAGCGTTCCTGCCCGTTTACGATGACCTGCTCCGTACCATCGAAGCACTGGATAATGCCGATGCGGGCAAAGCCTACCTGGAAGGCATACGGCTGGTAGCCAATAAGTTTGAAGAAGTGCTTCACCACTTTAACGTGGAAAAAATCGATGAAACCGGCGTTCCTTTCGACGTGGACCTTCACGATGCCATGATGCGTCAAAAGCCGGAAGATGACTCCATTGAGAGCGGCACTGTATTGCAGGTGTTTGAAAACGGCTACAAAATGGGAGACAAGACACTGCGTCATGCAAAAGTAATTGTGAGCGAGTAACCACGGATTTTTTATGTCAAAAAGAGACTACTACGAAATATTAGGTGTTGACAAAAGCGCAGGTGACGGAGAGCTGAAAAAAGCATACCGCAAACTGGCGATGAAATACCATCCCGACCGAAATAAGGGAGATGCCGATGCGGAAAAGAAGTTCAAGGAAGCTTCGGAGGCGTATGATGTGCTCCGCGACCCGCAAAAACGCCAGCGGTACGATCAGTTCGGCCATGCTGGAATGAATGGAGGCGGATTCGGCGGCGCTTCCGATTTCGGAAATGCAGACTTTGAAGACATTTTCAGCCGGTTCAGCGACATCTTCGGCGGAGATATTTTTGGAGGAGACCCGTTTGGGGGCGGACGCGGACAGAGCCGCCGCCGCAGAGGAACGGGACGGCCGGGATCCGACATGAAGCTGAGGGTAGAGCTCACCCTTGAAGAGATTGCGGAGGGCGCGGAGAAAACGCTCAAAGTGAAAAAGCATGTGAAATGTGATGCCTGCAACGGAACCGGAGCGGAGACCGAAGCCGATTTTGAGACCTGCGGCACCTGCAATGGCGTGGGTGAGGTTCGGCAGGTGTCACGCACCATGTTTGGCCAGTTTGTCAATGTACAACCCTGCCCGACATGCAACGGAGAAGGAAAAATCATTAAAAATCGCTGTTCAGAGTGCGGTGGTGAAGGCCGCATGAAAAGCGATGAGAAGATCAAGGTTAACATACCGTCGGGCGTGGCCAACGGTAATTATATCACGCTCCGGCGTCAGGGGAACGCGGGGATACGCGGCGGCCAGCCGGGCGATCTGATCGTTCTGATAGAAGAAAAACCCCATGAGGATTTTGAACGCGAGGGCAATGATATTTTCTACGATCTCAGTCTGAGTATCCCGGATGCCATTTTGGGTACTGAGGTGCAGGTTCCTACACTGAAGGGAAAAGCCAAAGTTAAAATTGAACCGGGCACACAGCCCGGCAAGCTGCTTCGCATGAAAGAGCGGGGCATACGGGGGCTCAATAATTCAGGTACAGGCGATCAATACATTCGCATAAATATGTATGTGCCGAAAGATCTCACTCCCGAGGAGAGGTCGCATGTGGAAGCGCTGAGGGGCGAAAAACACTTTGATCCGGCGGATGCAAAAGAACGCGACAAGAGCTTCTTTTCCAAAATTAAAGACGTTTTCGGGTAAACCGCAGATGCCGGACAAAAACTGAATGGTGCGGGGTGTCGGTATCTGTCACCCATGTCTTGTATCTTGTTGCCTCTGGAAATCAACGTGCAATCAAATCTGATATGGGACTCATAGAAATCGGCATTATAGCAGTGGCTGCGCTTGGAGCGGGTGCGCTCATCACATTTCTGATTCTGAACTCTAAAATTACACTTCTCAGAGAGAGAAACAGCCTTCAGGAGACAGAACTGGAAGAGCGGGAGAACAGGCTTGAGGCGCAGCGTGCTGAGAAAAGCGCTCTGGAGACGGAGCTTGCGACGCTGCGAGCCGATTACCGGAATCTTCAGGAGCGGCTGTCGGAGCAGAAGGGGGAACTGGAGGAGCTTCAAAAGACCTTTAGAAATGAGTTCAGAAATCTGGCAAACGATATCCTGGAGGAGAAGTCGAAAAAATTTACCGAGCAGAATCGCGAAAAACTGGATGCCCTTCTGAAGCCGCTCGGCGAAAAAATATCGGAGTTTCAGAAACGTGTTGAAGATACCCACCGTGAGGACGTAAAAGGGCGAAGCGCACTGGATCAGCATCTGAAAACCCTGCGCGAGCTGAACCAGAAAATGAGCGACGAAGCCCGAAATCTCACCAAAGCCCTTAAAGGCGATACCAAAAAGCAGGGGAACTGGGGAGAGGTGATCCTGCAGCGGATTCTAGAGAAGTCCGGCCTTCGAAAAGGCTACGAATATCATACCCAGCAGAGCAGCACAAATGAAGACGGCAGGCGGCTTCAGCCCGATGTAATCGTACACCTGCCCGATGAGAAGAAATTGGTTGTGGACTCAAAAGTTTCTCTCACCGCCTACGAAAAATATGCATCGGCCGAGGACACCGAAGAGCAGCAGGCGGCACTTAAACAGCATATTCATTCACTCAGGGCACATGTAAAAGGGCTTGGAAACAAGAACTATGAACAGATTCACGGGTTTCAGAGCCCGGATTTTGTGCTGATGTTTATTCCCATTGAGCCTGCATTCGGACTCGCAATGCACAACGATCCGGAACTGTACAACGAAGCATTCGATAAAAATATCATCATCGTAAGTCCCACAACGCTGCTGGCCACGCTTGCCACAATCGACAATGTCTGGAAGCAGGAGTACCAGAATAAAAATGCGATGGATATCGCGGAACGGGGAGGTGCACTTTACGACAAGTTCGTTCTTTTTGTAGAGAGCATGAAGGATATCGGGAACAGGATACAGCAGACGCAAAAAAGCTATGATGAGGCGATGAACCGCCTGAGCGAGGGGTCAGGAAACCTGGTCAGACAGACGGAAATGCTCCGTGAACTGGGTGCAAAGGCATCAAAGAAACTTCCGGATGCAATGGTTGACAGAAAACCGGACCCCGAAAAAGAAGATCAGGGAGAGGCGTAGTTTAGAGGTTCGATCAGGGCAGCCAGATCGTGACCATTATGATTGGAAACGGCCGTATACCAATTGTCTTCCCATTTCCAGGAGAGTACGTGTCGTGAGTCCACTTCAGCGATGTGAAAGTCGGTTGTTTTTACACATTTTTCGACAGCTTCCCTGTTCCGAACGATATTCCTGTTTTGATCAATCTCATTCACGCTGAATGCAAACAAAAAGATGGATTCATTAATGTCCGGCTGTTGATATTCAAGCAGAGGGGCCTTCATTCCATTGTAGAAATCGGACATGAATACACCCGCAAATTTAGCGCCGGTAATTTTCGGAACGGTAATGGAGACGCCGTGGTGATCGATCAAATACTGTTCTGCGTCCTCCTCTGACGATGTTGCAAAGTGGTACGTGGGAGCTTTTCCGCTCGTGTTGGCAAAATGAACAGCGGTGTAATCTTCTACGGTAGCTGCCATGAACTCGTCCGCACTGTCCATTCTGTCGAGAAAACGGAGGGTGGTAAGCGTAATAAAGAGAATCACAGCCGCTGCAGCAAGATAACGCAGAGTTGGATAGAGGATGGTGCGTGTGAAACTATCATCTTTCACTGTCCCGGAGCTTTCACTGATGCTCTCGGATTCTGTCTCCATATCCCGCAATGAGGAATTTTGGTCCATCTCCTCAATAAGCCGGTGCACATTTTTTTTCAGGTGTTCGGGTGCCTTGAGACGACGGAGCTTCTCCGAAAGAAGCTTTTTAATCATCATAGCATCTTCATACTCTTCACGCACATCAGGATCAGACTCAATATAGGCCATAAAAGCCATTCTGAGCTCATCGGATGCTTCACCGTCGACTACCGCCGGTAAGATATCCAGTGCCTGTTTTTTTGTTAACCTGATCATGTGAAATGAAGTTGTGCTGCTGTAGATTATTTACATATGGAAAGCAATCTTAACCGATTTCTTCCTCTTCCATGGTCAAAAACGCAAACTTTTTATCCACCATTCACTCCGGAATGCATTTAAGATAGCTGTTAATCACCCGTTTAACCGTATCAACAGCAGCAGGTTAACCTTCCGAAAAGGATTTGAAGAGAGTCCAGGGGGCTTTTTTTGGGATGTTGCCACTGAAATGTATGCTCTTTTTGAGAGTGGGATGGCTGAACTCAATTTCCCGGGCATGCAGGCAGATACCGGAAGCGTTTGCCGAGCCATATCGTGAGTCTCCCGTGATCGGATAGCCGTGTCCTGCGAGCTGCACGCGTATCTGGTGCGGCCTCCCGGTCATCAGATTAACTTTCAAAAGTGATTTACCGCACGCTTCACCCAGTTTTTGGAATGAGAGGCGCGCTTCCTTTGCACCGCGGGTATCCCTTGATACGATACGCGTGATGTTCTTATTCGGATCCTTGAGCAGAAAATCATCCAGAAAACCGTTGGAGGGTGCGCTGCCCTCTACAATGGCCAGGTAGGTTTTTTTCAGTTTGCGCCTTCGAACCTGGTCGCTTAATCGGGATGCGGCTTTAGATGTTTTTGCAAGCACCATTACACCGCTAACGGGTTTGTCAAGCCGGTGGACCAGGCCCAGAAACACATTGCCGGGTTTTCCGTACTCTTTTTTCAGATAAGCTTTGCACAGCGTGAGCACATCGGGTGTTGCGGTACGGTCTTCCTGAGAAAGCACACCGGACGGCTTGTTGATGACCAGCAGGTGGTTGTCTTCAAAGAGAATTTCAATATCGGGTTGTGTACCGGTTGTTTTCATTTTGTTGAAGTAGTAAGTGTTAAGTGAAAAGGCAGAAGGCAGAAGGCAAAAGTTGGTGGTTCGTTGTTAGTTGTGTGTTGCCAGTTGTCTGTACCCTGCTGCCTGCCGCCTGTGCCCTGTGCCCTGCCGCCTGTGCCTTGTGGGATGCCGCCTGCACCTGAATATAAACCTTTTATCCGGGGATGTGGTTTTCGTATTTTATTCCCGGAGTACTGCCTATGCCAATCAGTCTGGAAGAAAAAATATCCCATCTGCCGCTCAAACCCGGTGTTTATCAGTTCAAAGACAGCCGCGGGAACTATCTCTATGTAGGCAAGGCCAAGCGTCTCCGGAACAGGGTGAGATCCTATTTTCAGAGCTCCCGGAGCCATGACGGGCGCATTCGCCTAATGGTATCCAAGATTGAGGATGTGGACGTTATTGTTACCGACTCGGAAGCTGAAGCGCTGATACTGGAAAACAACCTTATCAAAAAGCATCAGCCCCGGTACAATATCATGTACAGGGATGACAAGTCGTATCCCTACATTTGCGTTACGCCCGGTGGTCGTCCGCGCGTTTACCCGACCCGCACCATCATCCGTGACGGCAGCCGGTATTACGGTCCGTACGACCATGTAGGCCATATGAGGCGCATGCTGGAGACCATCCGCAAGGCATTCGGACTTTGTACTTGTGCCGTATCGCCCAAGATGATAGACAAGTCGCGCGGTGCCCCGAAATGGCACTCCTGTTTTGACGACTATCTGAAGAACTGCTCGGGCGACTGGGACGAGGAGGTGTACCGCACAACCATTGAAAAGGTGGAGAAGCTTCTGTCGGGAAAAACGGACGATCTGATCCGCGAGGTAAAAGAGGAGATGCAGATTGCCTCGGAAGCGATGGACTTTGAGGAAGCCGCCCGCCTGCGCGACAGCATGATCTCCCTGCAGAAGTACAATCAGAAGATGAAAATCGTTGCCAATAAGGATGTTCACCGGGATGTGTTTGCGCTTGATGTGGATGAAGAGCTGGGTGAAGCGTGCGGCGTTCTGTTCAAGATACGCGAGGGCAAACTGATCGGTAAATTTCACCGGTTTCTGAAGAATATTGAGGGGACTCCGCGCCCTGTAATGATGCAGTCGTTTGTTGAGGATTACTATACAAGCCAGTTAGCGGGAGCCATACCTGATGAGGTCTATCTTAGTGATCCCATCGAAGATGACGGTCCGCTTCTTGAATATCTGTGGGAACAGAGAGGAAAAAAAGTGCCGGTGCTTGTTCCGCAAATCGGAGAGAAAAAACAGCTGATACGGATGGCGGTGACCAATGCCGGCCTCAATCTGGGTGAAAGGAAACTGGAGAAACAGAAAGCAGAGAAGGAGAGGATACCCCAGGCGGTAAAAGACCTGAAACAGTTTTTATCTTTGTCGAGGCTGCCGAGGAGAATTGAGTGTTTTGACAACTCCAATATTCAGGGATCGGACCCTGTGGCTTCCATGGTCTGTTTTGTTGATGGCCAGCCCAGAAAGAGTGAGTACAAGCGGTTCAGGATCAGAACCGTAACCGGTGCGGACGATTATGCATCCATGAAGGAGATTGTGATGAGGCGGTACAAACGAATCAAACGGGAGAAGCAGCAGCCGCCCGATCTGATACTGATTGACGGAGGCAAAGGTCAGCTGAATGCGGCGCTTGAGGGGCTTCGGGAGATCGATTTTGAGGGACACAGCGATGTGGCAGGGCTGGCCAAGAGGCTGGAGGAGGTATTTCTTCCCGGCAGGGCCGACCCGGTAATGATTCCAAAAACATCCTCTGCACTCAAGCTGCTTCAGAGGGCGCGTGATGAGGCACACCGGTTTGCCATCACCTACCACCGCAAAAAACGGTCGGACCGCACGCTAAAGACGGAATTGACCGATATTGAGGGAGTTGGCGACAAAACGGCAAGAAAACTGCTCTCGGAGTTTGGGTCTGTAAGCAAAATCAGGGAGGCCGGGATGGAAGAGCTGACCGATCTGCTGGGTGCCGTAACCGGCGAACGGGTGTACAGGCACTATCGTGATGAAACGTGAACAACTTAGCATGAAAATGTGATAGATAGTTGGCCGGTTAGCGTGTATTGTACAGGAAACGCAGGGTTACTGCGCAAAATCTGCAAATTCGGCAGGTGCGGAACCTTGGCACCATATGTGCAGTATATATTAACAGACGCTTGAGCGAAGGCTGAATGTTCAAATTGAAAATTCTGTTTTCGTATAAGTGTGACAGACTTTAAATTAACTTCAGCCATGAAGCTTACAACATCCGACTCCATACCGGCCAGCTACGAGCAGATGCAGGACAAAGAGCTCGTTCGACTTTTCAGAAAGAAAGACGACCAGCTTGCGTTCAGGGAACTGATGAACCGTCATCAGTCCAAGATCTACTCCTACATCTTCAGCATGATTCAGAATCGTGAGGTGGCTAACGACATTTTTCAGGAGACCTTTACCAAGGTGATTACCAAAATGGATGACACCTACAATGAACAGGGTAAATGGATTGCCTGGGTGATGCGGATTGCACATAATGCAACAATTGATCATATAAGAAAACAAAAACGTTTTGTCGACGTTAGTAGCTCATACGACAAAGAGTCGAAAACGGACTTTTACGATAGATTGCCCGACGAAGACTCTCCGAGTCAGCAGGAAAAGCTTGAGCTGGATGAATCCACGAGCAGTTTGCTGAAGCATATTTCCAATTTACCGGAAGAGCAGAGAACTGTGGTAATGCTGCGCCATTACTATGAGATGCCCTTCAAGGAAATTGCTGAAATGACCGGAGTTTCCATCAATACCGCACTGGGGCGGATGAGATACGCGCTGATCAATCTTCGTAAAATGTTCGATGAGGAACGTGAGAAGGAATCAAGCAATGTATGAAGAATAACAGGGATACCAACAGTATAACGTATCTGTTCAGTGAAATGGACCCTTCGGAGGAAGTGGAGTTTGAACGAAGCCTGAACGAAAATGAAAATCTGTTAATAGAAGTAGAATCGTTCAGAAAGGTGACGGAACGTCTGAACGATCTTCCAAAAGTGGAACCGCCAAAAGAGGTTTGCGAATCGATTTACGCCATGGCGGCAAATCGACCCGCGAGCCGAAGTACGTGGCACAGGCCGATCTTCTACGCGGCGGCCGCTGTACTCTTTGCCGGATTCACCGCCACCGCATTGATCACAGATCCAGAAGAATCTTCTGCAGGTGCGGATCAGGCTGCCCAAGCATCCTCCTCCTACGGAACCGTTATGCAGGCACCTTCTGCCGATACCGGCTCACAGCTTACCAATCAAACCAGTACCGTGAAACCGATGCCGTGGGTAGACAATAACGAGGTGATCCGGTTCAGCGACCGGATTGGCCAGACGGAGTCCGCTTCGTTCGATTCCATATTCAGAAACAGCTACCAGCGGCTAACGCCCTTAACCGACTCAGACTCATTCCGCGGTATGCAGCGTCAGCTGCAGCTTACCGGTTCCCGTCCGCGATAAGAGCCTGCAGGGTACAGATTATATTAGAGCCGCAAGCATTGATAAATCAGTGATCTGTACACCTTTTCCACGGGCACATGTGAATAACTTCTTTTGTTTACCTATGTACTAGGGGTTATATTCATTTGCAATGTTCATCTAAACAGCACCTGTATACCGAATGGGTAAAATAATCTCCATTGCCAACCAAAAGGGTGGCGTGGGCAAAACGACAACGGCTATTAATCTTGCGGCAAGCCTCGCCGCCATAGAGCATCCTACACTTATACTGGATATCGATCCGCAAAGCAACTCCACAAGCGGCCTGGGTATAGAGCCGAAAACCGTCTCGAACTCGGTATATGAAGTGATGGTGGGAGGCGTGGACGTAATGAATGCCATTCGCGAAACCGAGCTTCCCTTTCTGGATTTGATTCCATCGCATATCAACCTGGTCGGGGCCGAAATAGAGATGGTTGACCGCAACCGGCGCGAGCGCATACTCGCCGACGCCATTGAGCCGTTAAAGGAGAAATACGATTTTATCATCATTGACTGTCCGCCATCGCTGGGGCTTCTTACGATCAATGCGCTAACGGCCTCCGATTCGGTATTGATACCGGTTCAATGTGAATATTTTGCGCTGGAAGGGCTTGGGCAGCTGCTCAATACGATAAAGATTGTGCGGCAGCACCTGAACCCGGATCTGGATATCGAGGGCGTACTGCTCACGATGTATGATACGCGCACACGATTGTCGAACCAGGTTGCCGAAGAGGTAAAGCGTTACTTTGACGACAGGGTGTTTTCATCCGTTATATCCAGAAATGTGCGCCTGGCCGAAGCGCCCAGTTTCGGCAAACCGGCGCTTCTGTACGATGCCACCAGTGTGGGGGCTAAAAACTATCTTTCGCTGGCACGCGAAATCATACAAAGGAATAAAAAGCTGTTTAAAAACAGCCCGGTTCTGTCGAAATAGAGGAGAGATTTATGTCAAAAAAAGTGTTGGGCCGTGGTCTTGGAGCTTTCTTTCCTGAATACAATGAGGGAAATGAGGGTGATGAGAATGCGCCCGAAACAAAAACGGCCATCCCCATCGAGCCCGCCGAACGGGTAAACGTGGTTCTCAATATACCGGTTCAGCATATTCGTCCGAATCCGCATCAGCCCCGAAGTGATTTTAAGGAGGAAGCACTTGAAGAGCTGGCTTCATCCATCCGTAAACACGGCCTGATACAGCCCATTACCGTTCGCTACCTGGGAGAAAAACGATTTGAGCTGATAAGCGGCGAGCGTCGGCTTCGTGCCAGTAAACTAGCAGGAATTGACGAAATACCCGCTTACATCCGGGAAGCAAACGATGAGCAGCTGATCTCCTTTGCACTGATCGAAAATATTCAGCGCGAGCAGCTGAACCCGCTTGAAATTTCGCTGGGTTATCAACGGCTCATTGACGAGTGCGGGTATACACAGGGCGAGGTGGCTGAGCGAGTGGGTAAGAACCGCACCACGGTTACCAATATGCTTCGCCTTCTTCAGCTGCCCGACTTTATCCAGGCCGCCCTGCGCGATGAACGCATCACAACGGGTCATGCCCGGGCTCTGATCAATCTGAAAAGCGAGGAAGATCAGAAGCGCCTCTTAAAACAGATCATTTCCAAATCACTCTCCGTTCGCCAGACAGAAAAAATGGTTCAGGCGTTTGACAAGAAGAATGAAAAAACCGCCTCAGGGAAAAGCGGGAAAAAGAGTGCGGATCCTTTCCTGAATGAGATATCCAGAAGACTTCGCTCCAAACTGAGTACCCGCGTGCAAATTAGTGCGAAAGGAAAAGGCGGCGAGATAAAAATTGAATACTACTCTGATGATGATCTGGAACGACTGATACAGATTTTCGATGAGATGGGTTAAAATCAACACGTTCATGATGATTTGCCTGTTTGCCGCATTGCCGGCAAGTGCGCAGACATCCCCGGGCGAACAGGAGTTGCTCCCGGTGCAGCAGCATTTTATGAACCGGGTGGCCGGATCCGCCTATTCTGACATGCTTGAACTGCCCGATACTACGGATACGGTGCGCGAGACCTTTCCTTCGCCAAAATCCGTGATGTTTAAATCGATGATGATTCCCGGATGGGGGCAAATCGAAAACCGGCAGGCCTGGAAAGTGCCTATTGTTTACGGTTTGTTTGCCGGAGTTGGGTATTATACCTACTATTTGAATGGGCAGTATCAGGACTACCGCGCCGCCTACTACAACAGCTTTTCGGAGAATACCGACCAGCGGTTTGGCCCGACGCCGGTGAGGCTGCAGGGTGTAAACCGGTCGCAGCTGCAATCGAACCGAAACAGCCTGCGGAACAGGCGTGATTTTATGGCCATTGTATTTTTGTTGGCCTACGGTTTAAACGCGGTGGATGCCTATGTTTTTGCCCACATGCGCAGTTTTGACGTATCCGACGATTTAACCGCCCGAACGTTGCTGAGCCCGGATCTGCTTGCGGACGGCTCGCCGGGTATTACACTTTCGATATCACTTTCAAAAAAGTAGCATACCATGCCAGCACCAGAATTTTTATCCGAAAACGAAAGACCCTCCGATCATTTTGAATCGGAAAGCAACCAGGATCTATGGAGCATATTCAAAATCATGGGGGAGTTCGTAGACGGCTATGACAAGCTGTTGCGAATAGGTCCCTGTATCTCCGTATTTGGATCGGCACGGCTGAAACCGGGCAGCAGATACTATGATATGGCCATCAAGACGGCTGAAATGATCACAGAAAACGGATTTGGCGTGATCACAGGCGGAGGGCCAGGAATTATGGAGGCGGGCAACCGCGGTGCGCACAACAAAGGAGGTAAATCCGTGGGACTCGGTATTGAATTGCCCTTTGAACAGGGTACAAATGAATTTGTCCATCCCAAGTATGAGATCAACTTCAAGTACTTTTTTGTAAGGAAAGTGATGTTTGTGAAATATGCGCAGGGGTTCATCGTTTTTCCCGGAGGATTTGGAACGCTGGATGAACTGTTTGAGACGCTGACATTGATCCAGACGAATAAAATTAAGAGAATTCCAATTGTAATGGTGGGTACCGACTATTGGTCAGGCCTGGTTGGCTGGATTAAAACCCAGCTCATAGAAAACGGCCTGATCAGCCCTGAGGACGCTGAACTCTTCTTTTTGACCGATGATCATGAAGAAGCAGTACGCCATGTTTGCGAATTTTACAGGAAACAAAAGCCGGAACCCAACTTTTCCTACTAGGAAACTTTTATATCCGAACAGAGTTTTTAATAAAGAAACAGGCTTTAGTGATTTTGTGTTTAAATTTTCATTAAGTTAAGCCCGTTTCATTGCATAGTAACCAATCAAAACAGATCACCATGAAATCTTTTAAACTTCTTGTATCGCTGTTTGCTGTAGTTACGCTTACGCTGGTAGCAGCAGATCAATCTCATGCACAGGACGACGCTCGTGCAGCAGCTATTCAACTTTATAACCAGGCTCAGGAACAAGCCGGCAGCGGTAATTTTACAAATGCCATGGGGCTGTTTCGCGATGCTCTTGATGTAGCCCGCGAAAACAATATCGATGATATTGTAACCCTTATCGAAGAAACCCTACCGAAAGTAGCCAGAAGCCGTGCATCCAGCGCTTACCGGGATTATCAGCAGCAGCGAACGCGTGATAACGCAACCACTGCGCTCGAATATTTCTCTGAAGCTCAGGAGGTGGGCCAGGAGTTTGGTGATCAGGAAGTGGTTCAGCAGGCAACGGCCGCCATTCCGCAGCTGCACTATATCCGATCCATCCACGAATTCCGTGATGAGGATTATGCAGCGGCCATGGAAGATCTGGATACCGCTATCGAACTTAACGGTAACTATGCTGTAGCATACTACCAGAAAGCGGTGGTCAGCAAAGCGATGAACCCTACCGATGTAGATGGGTTTATGCAGTGGTACGACCAGGCAATTGAGGTTGCACAGCGTGTAAACGATACGCGTACACTCAACAACTCGCGTGAGGGTGCTGCAGATGAGCTCATTTTCAGAGCGGTTACGCTGAAAGACGAGCGCCGCTACGACAGGGCTATCGAGCTGCTGAACCGGGTTGAGAATTATGAGTCGCAGTCTGCGGATGCCCATTACAGGCTGGCGGAAATCCATAACCTGAGAGGCAACTGGGATGAGGCTCTGAACGAAGCCCGAATGGCGCTTGACTATGAAAGCGGCGGTGTGACCGATAAAGCGAAAATCTATTTTGAGCTCGGTATGGCGTATAAAGGACTGGGCCAGAAAGAAAATGCATGCAGTGCGTTTGAAAATGCCCGCTACGGCGACTTTACCGATCCCGCCAATCATGAGCTTCAGTTTGAGCTGAAGTGCGAAGGCCATACGCCAACCGGCAGGTAGATTAACCGGAAGAATTGACGATTTTAAAAAGCCCTCATGTTGAGGGCTTTTTTTTTGAGATATTGTTTGCTAACCGATACCATTGGAATAAATGCTACATTTATGAGACAAACCAATGCCCTGCCAACGGTGATGGTGGGTGGGGCAGCCGCGTTATGGGGCTGCATCGGCATCTTTACGGAGTATCTGTCCGACGGGGGGTTCACTTCGCTCCAGATCGTGACGCTCCGCGCGGCAATGGCGGCCATTCTGCTGTTTTTCATTCTGTGGCTGCGCGATCCGTCGCTGCTGCGAATTCGTCTGGCCGACTATCGCTATTTCATTGGAACCGGCATACTGAGCGTTACCTTTTTCAACTGGTGCTATTTTACGGCCATCAACGTCACGTCGCTGTCGGTGGCGGTGATCCTGCTCTATACGGGACCTGCGTTCGTCATATTATTGTCTGCGCTGCTGTTCCGGGAGAAAATTACTCCCCGCAAAGCCGTATCGCTAGCTCTCACCTTTGCGGGTGTAGTGCTGGTTACGGGAGTATTTCCGGCAGGTTTTTCAGAGTTTTCATTTTACGGAATCCTGGTAGGCCTGGGGTCCGGCTTCGGCTATGCACTCTACAGCATCTTCAGCAAGTTTGCACTGGAAAAGTTCCGGCCTCTTACCATCATCTTTTACACTTTTCTGTTTGCATCACTTTTTCTGATCCCCTTCACACTGATCGTGGGTCCGGAGTGGCCGTCTCAAACATTTACCCCGGAGAGCTTTGGGGTGGTATTGGGCATGGGGATTTTCCCAACCGTACTTGCCTACCTTCTCTATACCGAAGGCCTTAACAGGATGGAGGCGGGCAGCGCCTCCATTACCGCAATGATTGAACCTGCTACGGCAGCCACCCTCGGAATTATGCTGTTCGGTGAACAGATCAGGATACTGCAGGTGATGGGTATCCTGCTGGTTCTTTTTTCCGTTTCTGCACTGTATGTAAATGTGGGCAGTAAAGAGAAGCGCACCAGGGCGTAAACTCTCGGCAGAAAGTCGTGAAATCTCACAAATTTCTTTCTCATTGCAGCGAACTTGGCTATCTTTTTGCCGATATAAAAACCTGCCAAAACATGCTTTTTCAACGTACAAAACCATTCTATGTCTGACGAACTTACCCGGCGCTGCGTAAACACACTCCGAACCCTTTCAATGGATGCTGTTCAGGCGGCCAACTCCGGTCATCCGGGTATGCCTATGGGAATGGCGGATGCAGCCTACGTGCTCTGGACCAAATTTCTGAAACACAATCCCAATAACCCCGATTGGTCAGACCGTGACCGTTTTGTTCTGTCTGCAGGCCACGGCTCCATGCTGCTCTACTCCCTGCTGCACCTTACCGGCTATGACGTTCCCATGGAGGAACTGAAAAACTTTCGTCAGCTTGGCAGTATCACACCGGGGCATCCCGAATACGGATTAACGCCCGGCGTAGAGACCACGACCGGTCCCCTCGGACAGGGATTTGCAACCGGTGTGGGAATGGCGATGGCCGAAGCGCACCTGGCAGCCACTTTCAATAAAGAGTCGCACAAACTGGTTGATCATTTTACCTATGCGATTGTGAGTGACGGCGACCTGATGGAGGGAATTTCACATGAAGCGGCTTCCCTTGCGGGACACCTGAAGCTGAACAAACTGATCTACCTCTACGACTCGAACAACATCTCGATCGACGGGTCCACGGATCTCGCATTCTCCGACAATACGAAGCAGCGTTTTGAGGCGTACGGCTGGGACGTGCAGGTTGTGGACGGGCATGATCATTCGGAGATTGCATCGGCCATCCGCCACGCACAAACCACCGAAACCCCGTCGCTCATTGAGTGCCGGACCCATATCGGATACGGCAGCCCCAATAAGCAGGATTCTGCCTCTTCGCACGGATCCCCACTGGGAGAGGAAGAGGTGCGTCTTACAAAAGAGCAGCTTGGTGAGGATCCGGATAAAACTTTTTTTGTTGCCGACGACGTGCGGGATGTGTACAGACAGGCGCTGGCCGCCGGTGAGAAGGCAGAATCGGAGTGGAATGCACTGCTGAAGGACTATGGCAAGGTGTATCCGGTTGACGGCGCAACCTACCTGGACTACATAAAACGGGAACTGCCCGAACACTGGGAAGAGGTACTGCCCGTATTTGAAGCCGACAGCAAGGGCATGGCGTCACGTAAGGCCTCCGGTGCTGTGATCAACGAAATTGCAAAACATCTGTTCAACATGGTTGGCGGCTCGGCAGACCTCACGGGAAGCAACAACACCGAGTTGTTTAACAAGGGCATTTTCAGTGCAGCCGACTACAGCGGCAGGAATGTGCACTACGGTGTACGCGAGCACGCGATGGGCGCTGCGCTCAACGGCATGGCGCTCCACGGCGGCATCATCCCGTTCGGAGGCACGTTCCTGGTTTTCAGCGACTACAACAAACCGGCGATTCGGATTGCGGGCCTCTCGGGTATCCCCTCAATTTTTGTATTTACGCACGACAGCATCGGGCTGGGAGAAGACGGCCCCACGCATCAGCCGATTGAGCATCTTGCCGCTCTCCGGGCTATGCCGAATGTGAATGTGCTGCGACCGGCCGATGCAAACGAAACCGCCTATGCCTGGAAAAGCGCAATTGAAAAAGACGACGGTCCGTCGCTCCTGGTGCTTACCCGTCAGAACCTGCCGACAGTTGACCGCAGCGTTTATGCAGACGCCTCCGGAGCAGAGCATGGTGGCTATACACTCAAAAAAGAGTCGGGCAGCACGCCTGAGCTCATCCTGATAGCCACCGGGTCGGAGGTTCAGCTGGCGCTGGAGGCCGCTGAAAAACTGGAAGAACAAGGGCGGTCGGTTCGCGTGGTGAGCATGCCGTGCTGGGAGCTCTTTGAAGATCAGCCCCCCGCTTACCGTGAAGGGGTGTTGCCTGCTGCGGTGACCAAACGGATCTCGATAGAAGCGGCTGCCACGCTCGGCTGGCACAAATGGACAGGCAGCGAGGGAATCGTAATGGGAATCGACCGGTACGGCGAATCAGCTCCTTACCAGGATGTATACGGGCACCTGGGGCTTACGGTGGAGAAAATCCTTGAGAATGCGGATAAGCTGCTTGGTTAAGATGTGGGTCAAGAGTGTCCCTCCGTCAACCGAAATGGGGACACTTTGCAACAAACTCCCACCCATCGAACATGCGGCGGTTAGCCGAGCGTTTGACGCGGTTCATTTTTGTGAACGGTGGTAAACGTAATATCGTCGAGAGGCTGCTGATTACCCATAAAGAGCTCAATGGATGACTGAATCTTCTGGGTGATCGTTTTTGCGTGGAGGGATCCGTAGATCGACAGAATACCGTCCAGTTTATTCTCACCGTACTCTTCCTGTTTGTCGTTTCGCAGCTCAACCAGTCCGTCGGTGTAGAGAAGCAGGCTGTCGCCCGGATCGAACTGGAACTTTTTCTCCACCAGCTTTTTGCGGAGCATTGTGGTGGAGGTCATTCCCAGTGCAAACCCGTCCGTATCAAGCCGGAATGTACTGTCGTGTTTTTTGCTGTAAACAAGCGGGATGTTGTGGCCTGCACGTGAAAAGATGAAGTGATCCGCATCCTTCGGAAAATAGGCGGCACATGCGGTGACAAAGGTTTTGTCGGTTTTATTGGATTTTACGTAGTCGTTCAGCTCAAGGAAAAGTTCTTTGGGGCTGGGATGCATCTTTTTGATGAGGAGATGCACCAGCGCCTGAATTCTCACCATGTAAAGGGCTGCGCTCATACCCTTGCCCGATACATCCGCAATGATCACATACATGCCCTTTTCGGTTTCAATGATATCCACATAATCGCCGCCCACTTCCTGTGCGGTGGCTGCGAACGAACAGGTTTCAAGGCGGCCTGCCTTTACCTCGGAAGGAGGGAGGAGGCTCAGCTGAATATCGCGCGCAAAATCGAGCTCTTTCTGAACATCCGATTTTTCGAGCAGCTCGATCAGCAGAATTACCATGAGTGCCAGGAAGGCAACGGGCAGCAGAAACGCCTGACCGATTCCGAAAAACGAGAGCAGAAAGTGGGATGCAAAGCTGAGCAGGGCTACCCCGAACACCAGCCGGCGTACGGGATTCAGCCGCTTGGTGAGTGCCGCAAGGAGGCTCAGAAATTTCTGAAATACGGGTATTTTTGCCGGCGGGATGTTGGGATTGGTCTCACGGAGAGCATCCGAGTAGAGCTTCTTGAGCCGCTCCGAATCGGACTGAAATTCCTGTCCCAGCTGACGGGAGGTCATACCCGATACATACTCCCGGTAGAAGGTCTTTGTATTGTAGGATGTTCGCGCTTCGTTTTTTAATGCCATCGGCTAATCTGTTGATAAGAATGTGAATTGTGATTCACTACGGATCTGAAAGATAAAAGTTGTCAGTTTTTAGCTCTGCTGCAAGTCAAACTCCTCTCCGGTTCGGTAAACCGTAGCCTTCATAACGGCAAGGAGGTCTTCCTTTTCATTCAGGACGCGAACCTCAAAAAGGCCCGTTTTATGTGTCAGGTTGATGCATTCGGATACGGCAACCAGGCGATCACCGGCCGTGCTTTTCTTTGTGAACGAGATGGAGTTATCGATCGCAAGTGATACGCGCCCATAGGTGGCTGCCGAAAAGGCCAGTGCGCTGTCGGCCAGGGAGAAGAGAATCCCGCCGTGGGTCACCCGGTATCCGTTCAGCATCTGTTCGCTTACCGGACAGGTGATTTTGCAGTACCCTTCGCGAACCTCCAGCACGGAAACGCCCATCCACCGGCTGAACGCGTCATCCTTCATCATCCGGTTTACGATCTCTTCCGGCCTGTTTGAACCGGAAGGGTTACTCGCTCTGCTCATGAAATGTATCTCCGTTAATTACAACGCGTTTAAGAAGGGGATTGGGTCTGTACCGGTCCTCAAGATACTCTTCATAAAGGCCGTCCATCCACTCCATCACCGTGGCCGGACCCATCTCGTCGGCCCATTCAAGCAGACCTTTGGGATAGTTCACCCCGTTGGTCATCGCCAGGTCCACGTCTTTGGCTGAGGCAATATTCATAAAAACCGCATCGGCCGCCTCGTTGATTAGCATGGCCAGGATGCGGTGCAGAATAAGCTCTCCTTTTGCTTCGTCCTTTTCAGGCTCGGGAGCCCCGGCGCCGTCACGGTAATCGTAGAAACCGATGCCCGATTTTTTACCCAGCCGGCCCGCCTCCACCAGCCGTTTTTGCGCAAACGACGGCTTGAAGCGGGGGTCGTAGTAAAACTCTTTGAATACCGATTCGGTCACCTTGTAGTTTACATCGTGGCCAATCAGATCCATCAGCTCAAACGGACCCATCCGGAACCCGCCGAGCTCCTTCATGGCCCAGTCGATCGTTGCAGGATCCGCAATGCCTTCCTCATAGATTCGCAGCGCTTCACCATAAAACGGTCGTGCTACGCGGTTTACGATAAACCCGGGGGTGTCTTTTGCAGCAACGGTGACTTTCTCCCAGGAATCAATCAGAGACCGCGTGGCTGCCGTGATATTTTCTTCAGTGGATATGCCCGGAATGATCTCCACCAGCTTCATAAGCGGAGCCGGATTGAAAAAGTGTACGCCCAGAAAACGGTTCGGATAGTTCAGGGCAGAGGAGATGGAGGCGATAGAGAGGGAGGAGGTGTTGGATGCCAGAACGGCATCCCTGTCAACAAATTTTTCGATATTGGAGAAGACGTTCTTTTTAACCTCCAGGTCTTCCACAATGGCCTCAATCACAAATCCGCACGGTTTTACTGACGAGAGTTCGTTTGTGAAGGTGATGCGCTCCAGGATACCGTCAACCTGTTCCCGGGTCATCCGTTCCTTTTCAATCTGGCGGTTCAGGATTTTTTCGAGTCCGCTGCGGGAGGAGTCGAGCTGATCGGGATAGGCGTCATAAAGAATCACCTCGTGGTTAAATGTGGACGCTATCTGGGCAATGCCCGTCCCCATGGTTCCCGCTCCGATAATCCCGATCACTGTATTCTTGTCCAAACCTCTAAAGTTGTTATTTGTGTTGTGGCTAACAAATCAAAAATAAGCAATCGGAAGGCAAAACCAAGCTATTGGATTATAGCTGGAAAAATGATATCATTATGATATCATTTAAACAACAAATAGCAAGTATGGCAGATGTATTAATCAGAAATATCGATAAAAAAACGCTTGAAAGGCTGAAAGAGAGAGCTGCAAGAAATAATCGATCCCTGCAAGAGGAGCTGAAAGAGTTAGTGGAATTTCATGCTAAGCCAGACATTGAAGAAACGAGAGGAAGGGTCAATGAAATTCTTATGAAGTACAAGGCATCGGGAAAAAAATTTCCCGACAGCGGGGATGAATTATCAGATGACAGGTCCAGATGAACAAACCGGTTATTGATGCTTGTGTAGCCATTAAATGGTTTTTACCTGAAGAAAAGCATGAAGAAGCAGGTATATTGCTGAGTTCTTACAACAGCCTGATAGCACCTGATCTGTTTTTCATCGAATTCGATGCCATCGTAACAAAAAAAGTCAGGCAAAGATTGGTTGAACAGAATGATGCTGATACAATGGTTCAGGAAATCCGCAAACTGCCTTTTGAGGTTATACCTTATTCAATGATATCCAGGCTTGCTTTTGACCTTTCGTCCACACTGCCAATCACACTATACGATGCATGTTACCTTTCAGTCGCCATTGAGTTCAATCAGACGGTAACCACCGCTGATATGAGGTTTTACCGGGGAATCAAACAAACCCCGTTTGCGCATTTTGTGGAAACTCTGTAGAAGGCTGATAAACGCAAGTCCGGTTTGATAGATTTATCAGAAATTTGTCTGTGCGCGGGATGAATGAGGGTTATGGTATTCTTTTCCCTTGGAGGCGGTAGCCAATGTAATTAACGGCAAAATTTAATTATTTGAGCCAAACCAAGGCTCAGCACCGAAGGGATCCATATGGAAAAAGTGGGCTCATTTTTTGGACGCAAATCGAATTCAGAAAATTTCATTAAGGCTTGTGAGCTAGTTAATCATTTATACATCCGCAATAAAATCTGAAGCTACCCCTGCCTTTGCCGATGCGGCTTCGAGCGGGCAGGCCCGGTCCCTTCCCGATCCCGAATGCATTCGGGACGGGACAGGCTCTTGTGAAGGAGGGGACACTCCTTAACGAATCCCTTTATAGAACTCTAAATAGTTAACGACCCTTGTACTCCGGTTTTCTTTTTTCCAGAAAGGCTGCGACACCTTCTTTGTAATCGTCGGTCTTTCCGGCTTCGCTCTGGAGATCAGCTTCCAGGTTGAGCTGCTGCTCCAGGGTGTGATCGAAGGAGCGGTTCACCGCGCGCTTGTAGAGGCCGAATCCTTTGGTGGGCATGGAGGCCAGTTTTTGTGCAATGTCCCGCACCTCATCGTCCAGCTCTTCACTGTCGACGGCCTTGTAGATCAGACCCCAGTCGACGGCTTTTCTGGCCGACAGTTTTTCATCCAGCAGGTACATGGCGTTCGACCGTGCCAGTCCGGCCAGGCGGGGTAGAAAGAAGGTGCCGCCGCTGTCGGGGATCAGTCCGATTTTGCTGAACGCCTGCACAAACTCCGCCTGATCGGACGCGATTACAATATCGCACGCAAATGCGATGTTGGCCCCGGCTCCCGCTGCGGTGCCCTGCACCGCGCACACCACCGGCTTTTCAAGGCTGCGGATGGCGCGGATAATGGGATTGTAGGTGGTTTGTACCGTGTCGGCCAGCTCATAGTCCGGCTCCTTTTCGGCCCGCTCCACCACCTCCGGCAGATCCTGTCCCGCACAAAACGCTTTGCCATTGGCCCTGAGCACCACGCACCGCACCTCATCCCGCCCGGCATCCTTCAGCGCCTCCTGCAGCTCCAGCGCCATCGGCTCGGTAAAACTGTTGTACTTCTCGGGACGGTTAAGGGTGATGCTTAGGATGGAATTTTTGAGGGAAGTTTCGATCATGAGTTGCTTGTGGTGGGTTGTCAGTTGTTGGTTGTTAGTTGTAGGTTGCCAGTTGCCAGTTGCCAGTTGCCAGTTGCCGGCCGTCAGTCATTGTTTTCCGCTCCCATTTCCACTGATTCAGTATATCATCGCCAAAAGTGATAGGGTTCTAAAGTGATAAAGTACTTAAGAAAAGGCACCGTAGCCAACATGAAAGTCCTTTTCACTTTTGCCTTTTGCCTTTTCACTTCAATTAAATCGCTCATCGCTAGTCGCCAGTCGTCCATCGCAAGTCGCTCAGATGCATTTAAAGTGTTCAAATGGCTGGTGGCAGTTGTTGCAGTAGTATTGCGATTTGCAGGCGGTGGAGCCGAATTCGCTTTGGAGCTCTGTATCGAAGGAGTCGCAGTAGGGGCAGGGGACCACCTTTTGGGATCCTTTCAATGACGTCAGAAAATCACTGCTTTCGTCGGTCTTTTCGGGCGGTGCGATGCCGTAATCCTTCAGCTTCTTTTTGGCGTGCTCGGTCATCCAGTCGGTGGTCCATGTTTCGGAAAAATCGGTGACCACCCGGAAATTCTCTACGCCTTTCTCCTTCAGCTTTTTGTGGATCTCCATCTCGATCGCGTTCATCGCCGGGCACCCGGAGTAGGTGGGCGTGATCTTCACAACCACCGTATCGCCGTCCATCTCCACCTTCCGCACAATCCCCATCTCCACCACGTTCAATACGGGTATCTCCGGGTCGATGACCTCTTCAAGCCAAGCCCAAATCTCGGATTTTTGGGTTGATGTGGGTTCTTTAACGGGCATGAAATGTTAGTTGTTGGTTGTTAGTGTTCAGTTGTGGGTTGCAAGATCGCAATTGGCGACTCAGAATTTTATTACTACTAATCTCATTTCACTTCCTTTTGAGTGATCAAAAGGAACAAAAATCACCGGCGAGCAGATTATTTGGCGAAAGCTTCCTCCATTTCGCTAAAGAACATCAATGGTCCATCAAAATCATCATAATTGATTCAATTTCACCGGTATGATGTTCTTTTTAACGCTGCACTCCGGAATCTTTTAATTCGCCGAATAATCTGCAGGCGGGGAATGAAGTGTGATCTACGATGGACGATGGTTGATGTTTGATTTGGAATAGATCAAATATATCGTCTATTGACCATTGACCATTGACCATTGACTTTTTATAAATCAGAAGTCGCTCATCGCTCATCGTACATCACATATCCCCTGGTTCTCTGTTCATCCGTTCGTCTGTTTCCTTACTTCCACTCCGCATCCGGGTAACTTCTTCGCAAAAACTGCATTTCGGCGAGGAGGCGGCCCAGGTGTTCGGTGTGCTGACCCGATCGTGCGCCGCTGTACATATACTGTTCGTCGCCCGGCATCGTGATCGTGGCTTCATCGAGCGTTTCGCCCACCAGTTTCAGCCACTCTTTCTTTAATGACGAGACATCCGTGAAAAGATTGTGCTGAACGGCCGCATCGGCAGCTCCGTCCATCTCAAACATCTCCCCGGTGTACATCCACAGTTCATCAAACGCATCCTGCATGCGGCGATGGCTCTCCTCGGTGCCGTCGCCCAGGCGCAGCACCCACTCGCGGCTGTGGCGAAAATGGTACTGAATTTCCTTAAAGTGCTTGTTGAGCATGCCCCGGAACTGCTCGTCATCCACGTGTTCCGTGAGCTCCCTGTAGAGCAGGTAGCTGTAGACGCTGAACAGGAACAGTCGTGCAATAGTGTATGCAAAATCGCCGCGCGGCGGCTCCATCATGGCAATATTCTTAAAGTCGATATCGTCGCGGAAATAGGCGTAATGGTCCTCATCCGCTTTTCCCTCCAGCTCGGCCGCATAGCCGTAGAGCGAGGAGGCGTGGCCGATCATATCGAGCGCCGCGTTGGCCAGGGCAAGGTCTTCTTCAAGTTCGGGCCCGTGTCCGGCCCACTCCGATAGGCGATGGCCCAGGATCAGCCGGTCGTCGGCCAGCCGAAGCAGCATCTCAACCAGGGCGTCCTTTTTGGTACTCGGTATGGTGTCGAAGGTGGACATGTGTAGTTTTGAGTTTTGAGTGTTTGGTTTTGAGTGGGCGTGGGTTACGGGTTTTGAGTTTCGTGTTGCGGAATGTCAGTTGATAGTAGTTGGTTGTGAGTTGGCAACTTTCGATAATGTTCCGTGCCCTACACTTTTTCGGTTAATCTGTTGGTCAGTTGTTCTGTTTTTCTGTTTTCCCAGTCGCAAGTCGCCAGTCGCCAGTCACAAATCGCCGGTCGCAAATCACCCGTCTCACGTTTGACGTCTGACGTCTGACGTCTCACTTCCTCTTTTTCACCGCTCTGGGGACACTATAAAACTGCGGATGGCGGTAGGGTTTGTCGTTGGCCGGGTCGAAAAAGGGTCCCGCGTCTTCCGGGGCGGAGGCTACAATCTGGTCGGACGGCACCACCCAGAAAGCAATTCCCTCGCTGCGCCGCGCATATGTGTCGCGCGCATTCTGAAGCGCCATCTCCGCGTCAGGAGCATGAACGCTGCCCGCATGTTCAAACGGTTTGCCGTCCTTAGGCTGATAAAACACCTCCCAGAGAGGCCATTCATGTTTAGTTTCTGTCTGTTCTGTCATTCAAATAAATATTTTCCGGTTAAGGCAGCCGGATGCATCCCGCCGACGTCCCTTCAGACACTTACATTCGTTAATTCTTTAATTCGTTAACACGTAAATACTTCAGTACGTTATGACGCTTTTTCCTCACGCAGTTTCTTCTTCCGTGCATGTTCCATGGCGGCTTCGCGCACCCAAGCGCCGTCTTCATATGCTTTGCGGCGCGCTTTCATACGCTCCCTGTTCATCGGTCCGTCGCCCTTCACCACGCTCCAGAACTCATCCCATGGAATGTCGCCGAAATCCCAGTGGCCCGTCTCCTCATTGTAGGTCAGGTCCGGATCGGGCAGCGTGATGCCGATCGCCTCCGCTTCCATCACGGTGCGGTCTACAAAGTGCCGGCGAAGCTCATCGTTGGTTTTGGTCTTCACGCCCCACTTAATCAGCTCTGCGCTGTTTGGGGAGTCGGTGTCGTGCGGGCCAAACATCATCAGTGTGGGCCACCACCAGCGGTTTACCGCATCCTGGGCCATTTTTTTCTGCTCGGGCGTGCCGTCGGCCATTTTGGCCAGCATCTCATATCCCTGCTTCTTGTGAAAACTCTCTTCCTTGCAGATGCGCAGGTTGGCCCGCGAATAGGGTCCATATGAGGACTTGGCCAGCATCGTCTGGTTCACAATTGCGGCGCCGTCCACCAGCCAGCCGATCACGCAGATGTCGGCATAGGTGAGGGTGGGGTAGTTGAAGATGCTGGAGTATTTGGCCTTGCCGTAGAGATAATCCTCTACCAGCTTCTGACGCCGCACACCCAGGGTTTCGGTGGCGCTGTAGAGGTAAAGACCGTGGCCGGCCTCATCCTGCACCTTGGCCAGCAGCACCATCTTGCGTTTCAGGGAGGGAGCGCGGGTGATCCAGTTGCCTTCGGGCAGCATGCCCACAATTTCGGAGTGTGCGTGCTGACTCATCATGCGGATAAGCTGCTGGCGGTACCGCTCGGGCATCCAGTCCTTGGGCTCTATTTTTTCTCCCGCGTCAATTCGTTTCTGAAAGTCGTCAAGTTGTTCCTGCGTGTCCATAAAAGCGCTTTTTTAAATCGTTGGTGGAGCTTTTTGAAGTATGCTCATAACGTAAATATAGGAATTTCAGTTCAAAGGTCTACGCCTTTTCAGGCAGGAGGCGCCGGATGCGACGGCGCCCGGCTGTAAGCTGCCCACGCGCAGACACTCAGCCAAATCGCATCCTGTGGTTTACCTTTGGCTTTTTTCTGTTATTTTATCCGCTGTCGGCAGGGCGATACCTGCTTTTCAACTCAGTCACAAAGCAAAAACGCACACAGTATGGACCGTAAAACTTTTCTTTCGCGTATGGGCTACACCGCAATCGGCGGAGCCGCACTTTTTTCAACCCCGTTCGGACTGACCGGCTGCACCCCGGGGACACAGGATGCTGAGATGTTTTTTGATATCTCCCTGGCTCAGTGGTCGCTCAACAACTCATTTTTTAACGGATCACTGGATCCGATCAATTTTGCGCGAATCGCACGTCAGCAGTTTGATATCGGCGCGGTGGAGTATGTGAACCGTTTTTATACGGATCATGTGACCGATCAGGGCTACCTGAATGAATTGAGAAACATTGCAAATGGGGAAGGCGTGGAGAGCGTTCTGATTATGTGCGATAATGAAGGCGCACTGGGTGATCCGGATCCGGCTGCACGTCAGCAGGCAGCGGAAAATCATTACAAATGGCTGGATATGGCCTCTTTTCTCGGCTGCCACTCCATCCGGGTGAATGCGGCCAGCTCCGGCAGCTACGAAGAGCAGATGCAGCGGGCTGCCGATGGACTGCGACGCCTCAGCGAGCATGCAGCAGGTATGAATCTTGGAGTGATCGTGGAAAACCACGGCGGACTCTCCAGCAATGCGGAGTGGCTGGTGGGCGTCATCGAGATGGTGGATATGGAGAACTGCGGTACGCTGCCCGATTTTGGAAATTTCCGCATTTCACAGGATGAAACCTACGACAACTACCGGGGAACCGAAGAGCTGATGCCCTACGCCAAAGGGGTGAGCGCAAAAAGCTACGCGTTTGATGACAACGGCAACGAAGCCAACCTGGACTACATGCGCCTGATGCAGATTGTGAAAGACGCAGGCTACACCGGCTATGTGGGCATTGAGTACGAAGGCGATGAACTTAGCGAAAGTGACGGAATTATGGCGACGAAGGAACTTTTGATGAGAGTTGGGAAAGAACTTGCCGATGGGTGATGGACGATGGGTGACTGGTGACTGTCGACTGGCGACTGGCGATTTGAAAACAAGTGAAAATGCAGAAGGCAAAAGTGAAAAGTACGACTGCAGTTAAGTCGTAGGAAGCAGAGGGGTAGGGCAATAAAAGGACTCCATCTGCGAAAATCAGCGAATAAATCTGCGAAACTCTGCGAGAAATTCTTCAGGGAAAACCAAAGAAAGGACGACCGGCGACCGATGACCGTTGCGCACTGCGTGCACTGACCGATGACCGGTGTAAACCAACCTCCGGGCTGATGGATCTCCTAAATCAGAGTTTGTCCACGTTTTGCAGAAAGCAGGCCCAGCACTATGATCGGTGATGTCTTGGCATAGCCATCCCTACGGGGCCACTCACTCACCGTCCTGAAAAGCACATGACGCCTCGTTCGGTCCCCGATTAACTGCATCGGGTCAGGCGTCATGACAGGGAGCAGAATGTTATTGGCAAGAGTGTTTTTTGTGGCAGCCAGGATCTGATATTGCGGCGCGGGAAAATCGTGACTCCAACTGTGATCCATATGCGCCGCACAATTTCACAGCGTGCAATTGTCATCCCGACCGTAGGCCGGAGGCCGAAGTGGAGGGATCTCCAAAATCACAATTCGCCCACGTTTTGCTAAAACCTGCCCCAGAACGATACTTGGGGATGTCTCCGCTCACTCACCGGCCCGAAACGCACGGAACGGCTCGTTCAGTCCCCGATTAACAGCATCGGGGCAGGCGTCATGACAATTCCTCGGTTATATAAATATGCGGTGCATTAGATACGGAAGCAGTGAATAGTTTTGTCCGCACCGCATATCCAAAACCAACCCGCAAACCGTCTCCCGTCTGAAGTCTGGCTTCTCAACACTCTTTACAAATCTTCTTCCTTTTGAGTGACCAAAAGGAACAAAAGTCACTCGCTGGCAGATTCTTCGGCGAAAGCTTCCTGCTTTTCGCTAAAGAACATCAATGGTCCATTTGGATCATCGCATTTGATACGATCTCACCGGTATGATGTTCTTTTTAACGCTTCACTACGGAATCTTTTGTTCGCCGGATAATCTGTAGGCGGGGTGGTACCGAGTCGTGATCATGAATTTCCCTTTATCGGTTCGTCTGTTTCTCTGTTCGTCTGTTCGTCTGTTCGTTTTTTAGTCACCCGTCTCACGTCTCACGTTTGACGTCTGACGTCTCACGACTAGCTTCTCCTATGGACCTCAGCACATCCTTCCTCATCTGCGTAAACGTGGTTCCGTAGTATTTGTCCAAAAACTTGTAGAGCGCCTTGTCGTCGCGCAGGCCGGCGTTGAGGGCGGCGGCGTAGCTGGTGATCTGCGGATCTTTTTTGATCATCTCCGCGATCATGCGGTAGCGGTGACGCCGCAGCATCCGTTTCGGGGCCACGCCGAAGTGTCTTTTGATGATGCGGTTGAGGCTTCCGCGCGAGACCCGCGCCCGGGCCGCCCAGGTCTGTACGTCCGGAATCTTTTCCAGTTCCTGCTCCAGCAGTGTGGTCATTCTGCGCGCCCGAAGCCGGCCATTTTGTTGTGTTAAGTGATTTTCTCTCATCTTTTCTCCCCTTGTTTGCTGCTCATTTCTTTTCCTGTTCCTACCTGTATGAACCGGATTTTTGAATCGCATTACGGGAGAGGAAGGGATTCTAATGTTTTTTCTTTAAGTCTTGAGTCGTGAGTCGTGAGGAGAAAAAAACAGACGAACAGACGAACAGATGAACGTCCAACCGAGAAAGTAGCATTCCGGAATATACATTCATATTGGCGTATAAGTCACTTCATCGGTTTCTCTGTTTCTCCGTTCATCTGTTCATCTGTTCATCTGTTTTGCCCGTTCTTTTTAACGCTTCACTACGGAATCTTTTGTTCGCCGAATAATCTGCATGCGGGGAATGATGTGTGATCTACGATGGACGATGGTTGATGTTTGATTTGGAATAGATCAAATATATCGTCTATTGACCATTGACCATTGACCATTGACTTTTTATAAATCAGAAGTCGCTCATCGCTCCCTTCGACTCCGCTCAGGGCAAGCATCGTACATCACATATCCCCTGGTTCTCTGTTCGTCAGTTCATCTGTTCATCCGTTCCTCCGTTTCCAATCGCCAGTCGCTCATCGCTCATCACTCATCGTCCATTGTCCATCGTCCATCTCCAGTCTCATCCTTGCCTTTTTCCTGCAGAAATCCCACATTCCGATACCGGCCGTTTTCCTAACTAACAGTTAATCCTGATCCTATGCCACAATCCGAAATCAGCTCTCCCGATTCGTCCCAAGCCAGCGATCCGGTTGCCAAAGAGACGAGCTGGCGGCCGCTCAAGGGCGGAGGGTATAATTTTCGAACGCATCAGCTGACCCGCATCAGCGACCAGAAGATGAAATTTCGTGCGTCATGGACCACCCGGATTCTAACTGTGATCATGATCGGGCTTGGACTTTACATTCCGCTCTATCACACGTTTGTACAGGATATGGTGGACTCGTCGATGGGGCCGCTTGGGGAGATGATCATGGCCTGGGGCATTGGCGTTTTGCTGGTATTTTTCGGAATCCGGTTCTGGCTCAGAACCAATGCGGGCTACACCTTTGACAAATCCACGGGACAGTTTATCAAAAACGGAAAGGACTACGAAAGTTTTCCGCTCGATGAAATTCACGCCATCCAGCTCATTTTGGAGCGGATAATGGACTCCGACCGGCCCGTCGGCAGCAGTTCCCGAACCTCGTTTACCAGCTACGAGATCAACCTGATCAAGAAAGACAGCAAGCGCATCCACCTTATTGACCACTCCAACCGCCCAAAAATCCGCGAAGACGCGGAGAAGCTGGGAGAGTTTTTGGGAGTCCCCGTTTGGGACGGGAAAGGATGAGTGATGTGAGATGGACGATGAGCGATGAGTGATTTTGACTGGCGGCTAGCGATGGGCGACCGTAGAAACCGACGAACAGACGAACGTCCAACCGAAAAAGTAGTATTCCTGAAAATAAATTTATATTGGCATATTAGTCACTTCATCGGTTTCTCTGTTTCTCTGTTCATCGGTTCATCCGTTCATCTGTTCTTCTGTTTTGCCCGTTCTTTTTATCGCTTCACTACGCAATCTTTTGTTCGCCGGATAATCTGCAGGCGGGGAATGATGTGTGATCTACAATGTACGATGGTTGATGTTTGATTTGGAATAGATCTAATATATTGACCATCTAGCATTGACCATTGACTTTTAAAAATCACAAGTCGCTCATCGGTTCATCTGTTCTTCTGTTTTCAGTCACTTCTGCCTTCTGCCCTCTGCCTTTTCACTATCCAGATCACTGCAAATGCGCAGGCGGCGAGGTGGCCTCCACGGCGGTGAATGTTTCAAGGATCTTGTAAGTGTGTTCCACTCCTTTGGGAACAACGTACGAATCGCCCGGAGTGAGTTCGGTGACATCGTCACCCAGATGAAGTTCAGCTTTGCCTTTGAGTACATAGCCTACGGTTTCATACTCAGTTTTATGAGGTTCTTTATCCGTGTTTGGTTCTTCATCTCTCCAGATTCGGAGTCCCAGATTCTCGCCTGTGGAAAGGATCTCTTTTGCTGAATCGGATTTCGGTAGTTTTCCTTCTGATATCTCTTCGCTGAAAGTATTCATTCTACGTAGTGCATTTAATTAGCTGTTATTTCTGTGTTTGATAACAAAGAGAAGGGTGAATGCATTTCATCGTGCGATCTGTGATGTGAGATGGACGATGAACGATTAGTGATTTTGACTGGCGGCTGGTCCAGAATTCTCGGGAGCGACTTGCGATTTTTTCAGTATTTCAATGCCACCAGAGACCCACTTCAACTGCCTGCCAAACACAAACACAAACAACTAACAACTAACAACTAACAACCGACAACTCAAAACTCAAAACTCAACACTCAAAACTATCGAGTAGACATTCTCCACTAAACCAAATAGATTCCCAAAACCAAAACCCTGAAACAAAACGGAAGGTGTATCCCCATGCTGGACAAAATGAAGAGCTGGATTAAAAAAATGTCGGAAGTGGAGCCGTTTGATGCGTCGCGGTTTAACGATCCGCTGGCGGAGAGGATCGACTGGGTGCCGCTGAAGCGGGGCGGGAGCAATTTTCATACCCACAAAATGGTGGAGGTGGACGCGCACCGCCTGGAGTTTCGTCCTACTGTCGGCGCACGGCTTTTTGCGGGAATTTTCCTCGCGGTGGGCATCTTCTTTCCCATCCTGTTTCTGGTTCAGGGGGACGCCGACATGGAATCCGTTGGAGCCACGGTGGGCATCATTGCATTCGGGCTGGTATTTGCCGGCGCCGGCGGGGCGATGTGGTACACCATGGGCAAACCGCGCGTGTTCGATAAATGGGCCGGCATGTACTGGAAAGGCCACAAAAAGCCGGACCTGCTCTACAAACCGATGGGCAATGAAGACGACAACAAAGACAAAAAAGACGCCGCCATGCTGCGCGACGTGCACGCCATCCAGCTCATCCGCGAATATGTGCGCAGCGACAAAAGCTCCTACTACAGCTACGAACTCAACCTGATCCTGTCCGACGGCAGCCGGGTGAATGTGATCGACCACGGGAAGAAGTCGGAGATCTTGGAAGACGCAGAGAAATTGGGGCAGTTTTTGGGGAAACCGGTTTGGAATATGTTTGGGGTTTAGGCGGGAGTTTTTTGCCATTTTGAATGGAGGTGGGGCTGGTATGACAGAAGGTGTCACTCTGAAGGTGTACTTTGAATGAAAGTGGAAAGCCAGCATTTTAAGCAATCAAAAATGAACGTTATGAAACCTCTGGAAGAATATAATTACATAGGGAGAGTCAAATCTATGACCTATGAAGACTGGAAACCGATACTGGATCTGATTCCAGCTATTGAGAAAATGAAAATCTACTCTGTTGAAGTTGAACCTGCCAGGGAAATGGATGGAGTGATCGAACTGGGTAGCTGGAGAGAAGATGACGTTGTAACAGAATTTCTTGAAGCTGTGTATACAATTCCTATCATAAATGACTTTAATTGGGGTGGATGGGATGAAGGGAGAGCGATGGCCAGTAACAGGAACTTTGACTACGACACAGTTGACATACCAACTAAGTGCATGTTGATCACTGCCATTGTCAGAAATGATAGATTTTGTGACGGAGCTCTGGTTGATACATTTGAGGATGGTACGATACTCAGGATTTTGAAATCAATAGACAGACAGATTAATTCTGGTCGGAAACTATGAATCATAATAAGCTAAGTAATAATCAGAGCGCGGTGAAGGAACATGTATACATTTTTGAATCAAAATTATCGACTTTTATGGTGTCTGATCAACCTTTAATACAATAGCCACATGTGACATATGGTATATTGCAGTCGGCATCGCCATGCTGGGCTGGGCCCACATACAGCTTGACAATGTGACACAAGAAGAGCGGAATAAGGTGTTTGAGGCATTACTGTGGTATTGCGAGCAGGACACTCTGGCGATTGTGATGATTTTTCAGTATTGGGAATCATTAATGAACAAAGAAATGAACACAGACATACGAAGATTATTGAATTACTGTGCCGAAAACGGTAGAGTTTGTCCGATGCCTCATAAGTGGAAACAGCTTTATGAGTTATTACCCAACACAAAAAGAAAATTAAATGGTGGTTTCGATCCACCTGCGCCTTTGATACTATCAGCATGGCACCATTCATCAAATTTCCAGAAAATAATGCGTCTAAAAGAACATATTGAGTGGGCAGTTGAACAAGGTTCTTTAGAAACCATTGCTCAGTATCTTTATTCTTTAGACGAAGAAGATTGGTTTTATCAAAATCATTAAGTGAAAGTGGTTGATTATTTTACGATAATCGTTTTATTCATATAACAATATCACACAGACATGAAAATCAGTACGATTCTTGACCAAATAGACATGGGCAGTATGGCACTACCCGAATTTCAGCGAGGTTACGTTTGGAATCGAAACCAGGTACGTGACCTCATGAACTCCCTTTATAAACGTTACCCGGTTGGGAGTCTTTTAGTTTGGGAAACTAAGAGAGATAAAACGGCAGCAAGAGGACAGAGTAATGTAACTGATAACGTTAAAATGTTATTAGATGGCCAGCAAAGAATGACGTCATTATATGGAATCATTCGTGGCAAGGCACCGAAATTTTTTGACGGTGATCCTAAAGTTTTTACCTATCTGTATTTTAATGTTGAAGAGGAAGTTTTCGAGTTTTACGGCCCTATGAAAATGGATGGAAATCCGAGTTGGGTTGACGTGACAGATTTAATGAAAAATGGCATAGAACCCTTTATTTCTAAATTCTCTGAAGACCCTGAAAAAAGTAGCTCTTTAGGTTTATACATAAAAAGATTGAACCAAATTCATCAAGTTCAAGAAATTAACCTGCATGTAGAAGAAATAACCGGTGAAGATAAAGACACAGACACAGTTGTAGAAATCTTCAATAAGGTAAACAGTGGCGGAACTAAGTTATCAAAAGGTGATTTGGCATTAGCCAAAGTTTGCGGCTCATGGCCGGAAGCTCGTAATGAGTTGAAAGCACGTTTAGAAAGATGGAAAAAAGCAGGATTTGATTTTAAAATGGATTGGTACTTGCGTTGCATTAATGCTGTGGTAACTGGAGAAGCCAAGTTTCAGAACTTGGACGATATAACTACAAAAGAGTTTAAAGATGGATTAGAGACAGCTGAAAAAGCAGTTGATAAGCTTTTAAATACAATATCATCTAGGCTTGGATTAGATCATGACAGGGTTCTGGGGAGCGTATATTCCTTTCCTCTAATGTGCCGCTATATTTACAACAATGGAATGAGTTTAGGCGATCACCGCCAACGAGATCAACTGTTGTACTGGTATATCAATACGATGCTTTGGGGCCGATATGCAGCATCTACCGAAAGTACGTTAGATAAGGATTTAGATTTGATTGAGGACACAGATCAACCTATTGAAAATCTTGTCCAGGAATTGCGACAGAATCGAGGAGATTTGAAATTGTACGGTAGTGATTTCAAAGGATGGAGCCGGGGCGCTCGATTTTATCCAATGTTGTATATGTTGACACGGGTGTGGCATGCGAAAGACTGGGGCTCAGGTGATGAGTTATCTCACCATCTTCTGGGTAATTTATGTGGTCTACAACTGCACCATATATTTCCAAAGGCTTATTTGTATGATTCAGATTACGAAAGGAGGGAAGTAAATGCATTGGCAAATATGACTTTCTTAACCCAAGAAACGAACTTGGAGATTTCAGACAAGCCACCTATACAATATTTCCCAGAAATCGAAGCTAAACATCCAGGTGTTTTAGCTTCTCACTGGATTCCAATGGATGAAAATTTATGGAAGAAAGAGAACTTTAAAGATTTCCTTGTGGCACGGCAGGAACTTTTAGCCGAAGCAGCAAATAAGTTCCTGAATGAATTGAAAGAAGGGCAT
Organism: Rhodohalobacter mucosus; assembly: GCF_003150675.1. Lineage (NCBI taxonomy): Bacteria > Pseudomonadati > Balneolota > Balneolia > Balneolales > Balneolaceae > Rhodohalobacter > Rhodohalobacter mucosus. The sequence goes on from NZ_QGGB01000006.1 coordinate 64,363, forward strand.
GTGGAAGAAAATGAATTTACACACGATGTCTTTTCGGAAAAAAGGGAACCACTATATATTCGAGTGGATAGTATCGCTGATCAGGAAGAAGAACAGTTGCTTTCAGATTTACAATCCTGGATGTCTGGACAAGGACTCCCGGAAGGTGAATGGGGTTATGAAATCTTAGATGAAAATGAAGAACCCCAAGCAATCATTGATTTAGCATGGCCAGATGGCGTGCAAAAATATTTAAGTCATCCAGTTGCATTGCTTATTGATGAGGATGAAGAAACAAAGAAAATAGTCAATAAAGCAGGTTTCAGATATTTCACTTCTGCTGAGGAATTTAGAAAGTACATTTTAGAGGAGATTTTAGTTTTAAATACGATCTAAAAAAGCACAAGTAGAATAGAGCACATAAAAAATCATATAGTAGTCATCTATGAAAAACTTACGTGAACTTTGTGAAGTAAGACAATCAGTTTTCGACAAATCAAGAAGAGACGTTACACTCGATATTTCTGATCTTATCGATGATGATATTGATACAGATCAATTTTTTGCAGAAAACTTCATCACCGAGGGAATGAAGAGCCTATATACGGCTGTATTTAAACGCCTTGAAGGTAATTCTGATGATGGGATATTTAAGTTAACACAGGCAATGGGCGGAGGTAAAACTCACAGTATGATTGCTGTTGGACTGTTGGCCAAATACCCTGAGTATCGAGAGAAAGTTATGGGAGATGTTTATAAAACCTCCTTTAAGGGTTCTGCAAAAGTAATCGGATTTACAGGACGCGAAAATCCTAAATACGGTATTTGGGGATATATTGCAGAACAGCTTGGCAAGAAAGATAAATTCAAGGAGTATTATGATCCATTGGAAGCACCCGGTCAAAGTGCATGGATTAATTTACTAAAAGGTGAACCGATAGTCATTCTTCTGGATGAGCTACCGCCATATTTCCAGGCAGCTCAGGCAAAACAAATTGGTGACGGGAATCTCGCAGATGTAACTACTCAGGCACTTTCTAATTTATTAGTAGCTATTGGGAAAAAAGAGCTATCCAATGTATCTCTTGTAATTTCGGATTTGAGTGCTGCCTATACTGAAGGATCGCAGATGATTCGCCAGATTATGGACGATTTTGAATCGGAAACGAATCGACTGTCTAAAAATTTTACCCCGGTTCAGCAGAACACCGATGAGATTTATCACATTCTTAGAAAACGACTTTTCTCAAATGAATTTGATGAAAAAGAGGTAGAAGAGATCGCTGATGCCTACGCGGAAGCTATTCGGGAAGCCAAGCAAATGGATATCAGCACGGAAACACCAGAAAAGTTCAAGTCTGCTGTGATGGATTCCTTTCCTTTTCACCCTGCGATTAGAGATCTCTACGCAAGGTTTAAAGAAAACCAGGGATTCATGCAGACCCGGGGTTTGATCCGATTGATGCGAACTATTGCAGCTCGGATGTTTGATGAAAATGATGGATGGGCAGAACAGAGATATTTGATTGCACCGGACGACATCGACCTGAATAATCCGGATACGCTCACAGAAATTAACAGTATCAACTCGAAACTCAATAATGCTATATCGAAAGATATTGCCGATCACGGTAAGGCTCTTGCAGAACAATTAGACAGTAAGTTTGGACACAACCTTTCCTCAAGGACTGCGAATCTGATCTTGATGTCATCACTGGCAACAGTCCAAAATGCTGTACGAGGTTTGGCGGATTCCGAAATTATCCGAAATCTCTGTGGGCCGGATACGGATATATCCAAAATAAAAACGGAAGTGCTGGAGGAGTTAAAAACGAACTCCTGGTACCTTCACATGGATAATACCGGCAAGTTTTTGTATAAAAATGTGCAGAATGTAGTAGCCAAGTTGAATGATTACGTTAAAGGATATAATGAAGAGAGTATCCGTCAGGAGATCAAAAAACAGCTTGAAGAACTGTTTCAGCCGCAGTTAAAGGATTGCTATCAAAACGTGTATGTATTGCCCTCGATTGATGAGATTGAGGTAGTGCAACAGAAAGTTTCATTGATTGTCTATCGCCCTCATCCCGGAGGACAACTGCATCCTGACTTACAGAAGCTTTATGATGACAATCAGTATCAAAACCGGATGTTGTTTTTGACGGGTGACAGCCATTCTATGAGGTCTATTTTTGATAATGCTGCAAACTTGAAAGCAGCGGGTGCAATTCTGGAAGAGTTTAGAAGAGAAAAAATGCCCAGTGGTGATCCGCAATTTGTAGAAGCGGAGAAGCTGCTTCAAAGTTTTGATCACAGGTTCAGAAGCTCAGTCCGTGAAACTTTCGTGAAGTTATTTTATCCGACTAAGAACGGTCTAATGAATGCCAACTTCCAGATGCAGTTTCAGGGAAATAACTACAATGGCGAAGAACAGATTAAAAAGACATTAGAGGAGAAGCGTAAATTTACAACAGATATTTCTTCAGATAGTTTTGTGCGGCAAGCCGAATCGAAACTATTTATCGACCAAAAAACGCCCTGGTCAGAAATTATAAAACGCTCTGCAACTCGACCGGATTGGCCCTGGCATAAACCGGATGCTCTCGAGCAGTTGAAAGAGGAGATGATTCGAAAAGATCATTGGCGGCAGGAAGGTAATTGGGTTTTGAAAGGTCCGTTTCCTGCCCCACCTACCGGAGTGAATATCAAACAGATTGCTCGTGATGATGATACTGGTGAAGCAACGTTGAAGATTACTCCACTGCATGGAGATACTGTGTATTTTGAAATTGATTCCAAAGCCACGGAAGCTTCTTTAGAACTGGACACGAGCCAGCCTTATAAAACTAAGGAGCTAAAACTCTCATTCTTATGCGTAGATTCTACGGGTGAACATGATACCGGAGAACCGGTTGAGTGGCACAACAGTATCACTCTCAAATATCAGTTTTTTGGAGCCGGAAATGATAAAAAGCTGGAACTCAAAGCCGCTCCGGATGCCCCAATTAAATACACAACGGATGGATCAGACCCGTTGAATCATTGCGGGATTTATGACGGACCGATCACGATTCTTGATAATGTAAAATATGTGCTTGCTATCGCAGAAAAAAAAGGAATTCAGTCTGATAAACTCTCGATTCCGGTACCAACTGACCCATCTAGTGTTGAAATTGACAAAGAAAAAGAGACAACCTGGCGAAAAAGGGTTAAGAGTGATTCCACTGCAGATACCTTTAAATGGTTAAAATCCATACGAAAGCACAATGTAAAACTTTCCGAAATTCATATTTCTGTAAACGGACAGCATTGGGTTTCTCTGGATTTTGATGAACGACTTATCCTGAATCATGACAAACTTGAAAAAACTCTTGAATTCATCCAGACAAACCTTCTGGAAGAGGGGGAGGTAATCATTGATGCAGGAAAGTTGCATTTTGATTCCGGTCAACAATTTATTGACTATGTAGAAGAGGAAAAAATTGAATATAAAGCCGGTGAAATTGAGCAAAGATAACGTTGAAATCATCGATTTCGGGTTTAAACCTGAAGAATCATTCCATCATTTTTTGGTTTTGATTCCAAAGGCTAAAGAACAGGATATAATCATTTTCGAGCAATTTGATTACGATGACCAGATCACTATCAACGCACTTCAACACATGGTGACTGGAGCTGGTTCAACCGCAAAAATTTTGCTAAGTAGAAAAAAATGGGATCTCATCGAAAGTGAATTACGAGCTGAATTTAACAGAAGGCTTAAGGGTATGAATTTGAAATCAGCTAAGTGGAAAAAGGGAAAGAACTATCTGCACCGTCTTTTTGGAAAAGAGTTGATGGTATTGGCTTGGGCAATTGAAGATACAGATCCCGGAACCATTCCATTGGCCATTGAAAACTGGTTAGGGTTGCGACCTGAAGAACGATGGTGGTTATTCACGATGACGAACGCTGCCACAGGCCACGCGATTAGAGATCGCAATAAAGGCTGGCGAAAAGCTCTTCGGTTTGCCCTGACAGAAAATCCGGTGAGCAGCAGTGGTCTTGACTCCTATCTCAATGAACACCGAAAAAACCTTCCACTTTTTGGTGATGAAGATACTATAGAAAGTTTTTCCTAATGTACGTTGGGTATTAGTAGAATGTCACTCTGGCCAAAGGACATTTATTTAATCACTGCTGCCTTGAATTTAAAGTAAATAGATTTAGAGTTGATGAGCTACAGACGATCCTTTATTGAAGCACAATTTCCAGTTTCCAAGGTTTCGAAAGAGAGCTATAAAGAGCGGAAAGCCGGGGCGAGTCAAACCTTAACAGGTTTGGGTAAATGGTGGGGCCGTAAGCCACTTGTGCTGGTACGCGCAACTATTTTTGGACTACTGATGCCTGCCAGTGATGATCCTCAAAAAGACCTGGAAATCTTCCTTAAAATTATGACGATGGATGATAAAGGTCTGCGAAGAAGACGTTCAAAGAATATGTCATCCAGGCAGTTATTTAGCTATGGTAATCAGGATATTTTTAAAGAGTTGGTTGGAAAAGAGGTTCAGGATTACACAGAATTGAAAGATCTGCTGGACAGGGATGACAGGTCAAAATTAAATGATATCCTGTTTGACAGGTTAAGTTATGATGACAAGCTTAGTTTTTGTGACCGGCCAGAGCAAATAGATGGGCCCTCTGAAGAGGCTTGGAATGAGATTAACGAGCATTTGGACACTTCTGCGACCAGTTTACAGGAACTGGTTCAACAGTTAGGGGAAAAGCAGTTTGGACGAACACCCCGAGTGGGGGATGCCTTTTGTGGTGGCGGGTCCATTCCCTTTGAAGCAGCCCGTATTGGGTGTGAAGCGTATGGTAGTGATTTGAATCCAGCAGCCGCGCTCCTAACGTGGGCCTCTCTAAACATTATTGGTGGTGGTGAAGAAGTTCAAGAGCGTGTACAAAAAGCCCAGGAAGAGGCCTTTGAAAAAGCTGACCGGCGGATTACCGAATGGGGCATTGAGCATAACGAAAAAGGATGGCGAGCAGATGCTTACCTGTATTGTGTGGAGGCCAAGAGCCCTGCAACCGGTTATTGGGTACCGTTGTCTCCAAGCTGGGTGATTAGTGAAAAGTATAAGGTCTGTGCTGTATTAGTACCTGATCATGAAAACAAACGCTATAATTTTGAAGTAATAACCGGGGCTGATAAAGCAACAATGGACAAAGCCCGAGAGGGGACTGTACAAAACAGTGAAATGATCTGCCCGGAAACGGGTGATCGATTTGATATTTCCACCATCCGTGGGGATAACAAAGTGGATGGAGAACGGGTATATGGCCTTCGAATGTGGGAGAATGAGGATATCGTACCTCGCCCAGATGATGTGTTTCAGGAACGGCTTTACTGTATCCGGTATATCGAGGATATGTATGTTGTCCGAAAAAAAGGTAGCCTAATTGATGTTAAAGGGGAGGTTCTGCAAAAGTTGAACAAGGGTGATATTCTGACAAAAGAAAAGGTCGAAAATATCCGGAATCTGGAAGAACTTCTTGGGGAGGGAATTTTAAAAGAAGATACACGCCGGCATTTCGTAGCACCAAATGAAAAAGACTTAAAAAGAGATGAACGTGTTCTTTATTTACTTCGAGAGAGATTTGATGAGTGGCAGAAGAAAGGATTTATCCCATCATCACAAATACCGGACGGTGATAAAACGGAAGAACCAAAAAGAACAAGAGGCTGGACACATTGGCATCATCTGTTTAATCCGAGGCAGCTGCTAACCCACGGATTATTCTTAGAATCATTTTTAGGCGAATCAGACCATTATGAAACTGAAATGTATGCCGCTGCTTGCTTATCAGTTGGTGCAGCTGTTGATAGGTTGTCACGCTTATGTGGTTGGGATAGTCACAAGTCCAAAGGGCCTGGTACATCAAGAAACGTGTATTTCAATCAAGCCTTAAATACTCAAATTATATATGGTTGTCGTAGCATAACCGGGCTTAAGTCGTTTTATGTTTTTGAAATTCCTGAAGAAGAGAAGCATGAAAATAGTAATAGAGTTATAACTGCGGATGCTCGAATTATTGATACAAATTCCGACTTCTGGATAACAGATCCACCGTATGCAGATGCAGTAAATTATCATGAACTTGGTGATTTTTTTGTAGCGTGGTATGAGAAGTTGATCAAGAAAGCCTTCAGTTTATGGTATGCAGACTCAAGAAGTGCACTTGCAGTGAAGGGTGAAGGAGAATCCTTCAAACAGAGTATGGTGGAGTGCTATAAAAACTTTACTGAACATATGCCTGATAACGGTGCACAGGTGGTCATGTTTACCCATCAGGACAGCAGCGTGTGGGCGGATCTTGCCCTGATTCTGTGGGCCTCCGGTCTGCAGGTTACCACTGCCTGGACCATTCAAACCGAAACAGATTCGGCCGGAATTAAAAAGGGTAATTATGTGCAGGGAACGGTCATCATGGTGCTTCGAAAACGGACGGGGGATGAGATTGGCTTTTTAAGCGACATACAAGCAGATGTAGAGTATGAAGTAGTGAAACAACTCGACTATATGACTGCCCTGGATGATGAAGAAGATCCTAACTTTGGGGATGCAGATTACCAATTGGCAGCTTATGCTGCAGCACTACGTGTACTTACTCAGTACAACTCCATCGAAGATATTGACGTGGAGTATGAGCTGTCGAAAGAGCGTAAAAAAGGCCAACCCTCCGAAATTGAGAAAATCATCGAAAGTGCAGTGGGTGTGGCGATGGATCACCTTGTGCCCAACGGTTTTGATGCGGTACAGTGGCGTAAACTCACTCCGGAAGAACGTTTCTACATCAAAGGACTCGAAATTCAGGGTCACGGGGAATACCGTACCGGCGTGTACCAGGAGATGGCTCGGGGGTATGGACTGAAGAGTTATAGCGAATACCTAAAATCGGGCCGTGCCAACGAAACCCGCCTGATGACCCCCATCGAATTTGATCGCAAAGAGTTGAACCGCGACGGATTCGGAAAAACCCTCGTTCGGCATGTACTGTTTGCAATACGGGAGGCTCACAAAGAAGAGGATCCAATTGCAGGACGAAATTGGCTCAAAAATGAGCTGCCGGATTACTGGGGGCAACGCAAGCAGATCATTCACATTCTGGACTACATGCTCCTTCGATGCACAGACATTCGCCACTGGGAAAAAGACATCAAGACGGTTCGGGTATTGCGCGGTTATCTTGAAAATGATACGGTCTAAATCTTTACCTGATGATCAAAAGATATTCCTCCAGATCGCACAAAATAGATGAATCGTTCTTAAACGAAAAGCTCCGGAGTGCGGAATCATATGATCGAATTGCCGGGTATTTCAGCTCCTCAATTTTGGAAGTTGCGGGTGAGGCTATTGAACAGATTCCTGGTAAAGTACGTATCATATGCAATTCAGATCTACAACAGCAGGATGTAGCAACAGCCAGAGCTGCGGAAATGGCTATTCGTAAAGAGTGGACATCTAAAGTAGAAATGGAAAAGCTGGAGAAAGCAAACCCTCGCCTACGACGACTCTTTAAGTTGTTAAAAAGCGGTAAAATGGAAGTTCGTGTATTGCCTTCCGAAGAGTTTGGTCTGATCCACGGTAAAGCAGGGTTAATCACCCAAAAAGATGGATCTCAGCTCGCCTTTATGGGGAGTACCAATGAAACGTATTCAGCCTGGAAGCTTAATTATGAAATGCTTTGGGAAGACAGTTCAGATGAAGCCATCGACTGGGTAAAGAAAGAGTTTAACGGATTGTGGAACCATCCAAGCGCGGTACCTTTATCAGATTTTGTTATAGAAGATATTGGGAGAATCTCGAAGCGAGTTGTCATCCGAAAGGAGGAGTGGGAAGAGGATGGTGATCCTGCCGGAGCTGTCGTGGAGACACCGGTATACAGAAAAGAGTATGGGTTATGGCCCCATCAGAAATACTTTGTGAAAGTAGCTTGGGATGAATTTCAATCCGGTCGAGGTGCGCGATTTGTGTTGGCTGATCAGGTAGGATTGGGAAAAACCATTCAACTAGCACTCACAGCTCTTTTGATTGCTTTAAAAACAAAAGGACCTATTCTCGTTATTGCTCCAAAAACATTGATCTGGCAGTGGCAGGAAGAGATGAAACATCTCTTAAATATGCCATCAGCTGTTTGGGATGGAAGGCAATGGGTAGATGAAAACGGCATATCTTACCCCTCGTCAGGAAGGGAATCCGTAACAAACTGCCCCAGAAGGGTTGGTATTCTAAGTCAGGGATTAATTGTGCAAGCAGGAGAGATACCGGATTATCTACTAAATCAGCATTACGAATGTGTCATTGTTGATGAGTGCCACCGAGCCCGGCGGAAGAATTTGAAGAAAGATGGCGAAAATGAGCCGATTCAGCCTAACAATATGATGGACTTTCTTCTGAAGATCTCACCTAAAACAAACAATATGTTACTGGCAACGGCTACTCCGGTTCAACTTTACCCAATTGAGGCTTTTGATCTGTTGACAATTTTAAATAGGGGATCGGATCATGTAATAGGTGATGAACTCTCTATTTGGAAGCGGGACAAAGCTTATACGTTGGAACTCATCCAGGGCAAGCAGGATGTGCCGGAAGACGTCAATGAAATCTGGGATTGGGTAAGAAACCCCCTTCCTCCTGCAAATGAAAAAGCACAGCTATTTGGGTTGATCCGGCGTCGGTTACAAAAAAGCCCAACAGATTCTGTAGCAACAGGACCTGAATTCAATGATCTGAACCCTGCAGACAAGCGAAGGCTCCAATCCAATGTAGAGTCAATTTTTTCTGAACACAATCCGTTTATTCGGCACATCATACGACGAGAAAGAAAATTTTTAGAAGAAACTATAGATCCCAAAACCAATGAACCTTTTTTGAAGCCTGTTCGTGTTCGTCTACATGGTGAGGCAGATCATGAAGCGGTCACCTTACCCGGTTATCTACGGGATGCTTACCAGAGTGCCGAAGAGTTTTGCGACGAGCTAGGAGAACGAATGCGAGCTGCCGGTTTCATGAGAACGATGCTTCTAAGAAGAATGGGTAGTTCCATTCAGGCTGGAAAAAATACAGCTATAAAATTTCTTGGGAACCAGTTTCAAGATTTAGAAGCTGAGGAGGAAGATTATGTCAGTAGCATCAATGACACAGAAACCCAAAAGGTTGAGACTGAGGAAGATCAGTCGATCATTACCAGCGAAATGACAGATAAGGAGCGAGAAATATTAATACGTCTGATCAGTCAGCTTGATTCGCATAAAGATAAGGATCCCAAATACGCCTCGTTGAAGGAGTATCTTTTTAAAAAGAATTGGTTACAGCTTGGTTGCATCGTTTTCTCCCAATATCACGATACGATCCGTTATATGGCCGACCAACTCTCTGAAGAATTTCCGGAGATCGAAATCGCTATATATGCCGGGGGCAATAAATCAGGGATCATTAAAAAAGGTGAATTTAAGCCCGAGAAAAAGGAGACGATTAAAGCGAGAGTTCAACGAGGTGAATTAAAACTTCTATTTGGTACTGATTCAGCCAGTGAGGGGTTGAACTTACAACGACTCGGTACCCTCATTAATCTTGATTTACCCTGGAACCCAACTCGTCTTGAACAGAGGAAAGGCCGTATTCAAAGAATTGGTCAAACACGAGATGTTGTGGATGTTTACAATATGAGATATAAAGACTCAGTGGAAGATCGTGTGCATGAACTATTATCAGATCGTCTGGAAGGTATCTACGACCTATTTGGTCAACTTCCGGATGTGCTTGAGGATGTCTGGATAGAAGTGGCTATAGGTGAGAAGAAACAAGCTGAGAAAATTATTAACCAGGTCCCAAAAGAGCATCCTTTTGAAATGAGGTATCACCAGATAGAAAATATCGATTGGGAAACCTGCGAAAGAGTTCTATTTGAGGATGATAAGAAGGAGCAATTGTTAAAAGGGTGGAGCTAATAATTTGGATAATTTCTCAATGAAGAATTCTGATAGATTTATCTCTTTGTTTAAAAAACTGGAAAAGTTAGTAGCCGAACAATCCCAATTACCAAGAGATGAAAGTTTTAGCAAAATGTTAGCTGAGATTACAAGAGGAAATACTGTATTCAGGCACTATAAAGAATATATCCAACAATATGCCAAACTTAGAAATGCTATAGTACACGAAAGTGTAAGCGATGATAAGGCGATAGCTGAACCTCACGATGAGGTATTATCTAGACTGGAAGAAATTGTCAAAAAAATCGAGAATCCAGCTAAAGTCATCCCTAAATTTCAGGTTAAGATTGAATCGGTTAAACCTGGGACAATGATTTCAGATGCACTGGACCGTTTCTATAAAGGAAACTATTCGCAATTACCCGTAATCGAAGATGGAAAATTTTTTGACTTATTAACTACTGATGCGGTTGCAAGGTGGATTGCAGCTCATAAAGAGAAAGGTGGATACTTATTAGAAAATGTAGCTATCCGTGAAGTATTACCTTACAAGGAAGTACAAGATAATTTTAGTTTCATTTCAAGAAGAACAACACTTCTTGATGTCCTAGAGATTTTTAGGAAAATCGATTATAAAGAGCAACCACTTGACGCTCTTCTGATTACGAATGATGGAAAAAAAGAACAAAAATTGATGGGTATTATAACTCATTATGATGTTTCAAAAATTTACTCACTAATATAATGCATTACTTATGTCTGACATCAAGCTCTTCCAATTGAAAGACCAGGAAGTGACTGAACTCACAGGTTCTGCCGTAAAAATCGAAAAATCCCTCCAAGATCAGATTGAGAAAAATCTTGATACGTACCTGGGTGTTAGGTTTCTAGCTACCGAATATTCAACAGGCTCTAACCATGGCGGTAGGATTGATACGTTGGGTATTGATGAAAACGGCAGCCGGTCGACATCGAGTACAAGCGGTCGATGAATGAGAACGTGATAAGCCAGGGGTTGTTTTATCTGGATTGGATGATGGGTCATAAACTGAGTTTGAGCCTTTGATTTTGAAGAGTTATGAAGAGAATTGAAACATGGAAAGGTTAGGGACGTTTAATTGCCACTTACGTTAAATTTCATTCCGCCCATTCTTTAAATGTATCAATGTAGGAAACAAAAGTAGGATTTATTTTATCTCTCTCAATTTGGTATAACAGTTCACCAAGTTTCTTTTTGCCCCATTCTTTATCGTGGAATTGTTCCCTTTCAAGCAGATTATACAGGTCCGTGCAGCAATCAAATTTAATCTTTGAACTCTCTGGACAGATTTTAGTGCCTGTCAACAGTGCTTCAAAGCTGGCAGTGTCACCATTTTCCTGTCTTATAAATGCCGAAATATTCAGTATCAAATCTTCCAGTGAATCGTAATCAAAGTGATTTTGGAGATCCATTAGTATCACTTTGGCTTTCTGTTTGAAAGTGCTTGTATCTACAATCGGCGGTTCGTCAGAATAACCTACCAGTATGCCGCGAAGCAAATGTACCGGGGAAAGTCCGCCAGGATTGGATTCTTCAAACTGCTGTTTGTCATTGCCATCAACAAAGTAGGGAAGTGCAAAGTCTTTAGAATCCATAATGCGCTGCCCTACGTCAGAGTCTTTAGAAAACGGTATCCATATGATTGAATATTCTTTCATGTTGCCTGATATCCTGTATGCATCATTACACTAACTGCTCCAAATTATATGCGGGAGTAAAACACCTTATTCCGCTACTTAAGCCTGACTTTTATTTTATGCTTTAGGCTTGGTGCCAGCATCTCTGTAAGGTTCAAGATGTTTCGTATGTGGCTTGGGGCATTGTACTTTGAATCAAAGTAAATACCTTCTTCAACTTTATTCCATTGCCCATCGTAAGTCTCAAGCTTATGCCGGGGTTTTGAGTTGATAAAGTATTTATTGCTTGTCGCATCAATTGGAAGCATGCTTTGGTTCAAAAGCCCGTTTTCGAGAAACCATCGAATAACTGCTTCATCAAATTCAGTCCAGGAGTTGACCTCAAATTCATTTTCATCAATACGAACGGAAGCAGGTTTGCTTTTGAACAAGCGATCTGCATGTTTGTACAAAACCTCTATTGCTACATGTTCGCTGGTAGTATCCTTATCGCCACCTTGATTGCTCACTTTCCTTCTCGAGCTATTAATCGGATTAGTTTTGATTATTTCATTAAAGAATCCTTCAATTATGTTTCTGTAATCTTGAAACTTGTTTAACAGAATTCTTTTGAACTCCGGCAGATTTTGATCTTCAAGCAAACTGTCAACTTCACTTGTTGTTTTGTCAAGTTGCCTGCCATACTTATCCAGTACAGTTTCTCTTCTCACTTTATGTCTTTTGGAGACTGCCTTGGTAGCATCAACCCGGGAAAGTCCTCTTTTCTTAACTAAATGTATCACTTCCAATATATGCTGAAGAGCGGTTGGGATACTGCTTGGCAAAGAAGGGAATAGCTGAGAGGGGCTTACTGTGGGTGTTAATTCTTTATTTTGAAATAATTCTCTTCTCAGAATTGAGTTTGGGGTATCTCCGAAGTCTTCAATTTTGTTAAGGAGGTATTGCCGGACCTCTTCATCGATCTCGATATTATAATATTTCATGGGTTTCTCTTTTTTTACTTTTAATACTACAAATATTATAGTAAATATAGTAACTAAAGTGAAATCGAAATGTCGCTCTTTGCAAAAAAAAATCAGATTTTAAAGCTGACACTCGTCCATCGATCATTGACCATCTACCAAAAAAATCAGTCCACTGCTTCCTCGTCCTCGTCCTCGTTTTCATCAGAATCTGAATTGCCAAGGTTGCAGGAGAGTATTTCATCAACTTCTTCGCCGATGATTGATATGTAATGGATAGACTTTCCGGAATGAACGGAACCGGCTGATTCTGAATGCCATCAGTCAAACAGAATGCCATTTACTGCTAATCGTGAATAAGAACGCAAGAACTCTTGTTTTTTACTTTTTTCTGTAATCAGATACACGAATGCTCATATCATTGTAAGCTGATCGTACTCCTTCATCTGTCGCTGCGAAGTTAAATGCATCTTTATTGTCAATGCCTATTTTGTAAGCTTCTGAGAAAGCATCCTGATTCGCTCCCAGAAAGATAAACTCCCATGAGTACTTTTCCTTCTGGTGCTTGATCATTTTTTTGATTTTTGACAAATGGTATTCTTTGCTGGAGTTTTCCTGCCCGTCCGTTAGAATGGCAACAATCACCTTTTCAGGCCGGTTTGCTTCCGGCGTATTGGCCAATCTCTTGCCTGTACTGTCAATGGTAAACCCCACGGCATCCAGCAATGCGGTCGCTCCGCCGGGTATAAAATCATCATCTGTTATCGGTTCCACGTTGTTAAGAGGCTTGTTCTCATGAACGACCTCCATCTCCGTATTGAACTGAACAAACGTAAACGAAGCCTCTCCCGGCTGCTTTTTCTGTTCGGCCAGAAAGGTGTTGAAGCCTCCGATCGCGTCACTCTTAATCGTATTCATAGATCCCGATCTGTCAATAATGCAAAGTATCTCTGATAGTCCCTTTTTCATTTTTCTCCTTGTTTTGTTGGTAGTTGGTAGTTGGTAGCTAGTGGTTGGTGGTACTCTGATTTAATATCGGTATTGTGAGTGACAACGTGGTGTCACCGCATCCAAAATTATTTTGAGTATGGATTCTTGACGATCTATTGGAACTTAGTTTAGCCAACTAATAATTGGCTATTCAGTAAGCAGATGTGATGGCATCGGTATAAGAATTTAATCTTTTTGAGATGGGTTCATAAAGTGTATCGGGCCTTTGTTTACCCGAGGGTCAATTCTCCATCAGCAATCATCAAGCACCTCCTGATCATCTCCCTATCCGCAAAGCCTTCCTTGTCGGACGTCTGAATAAAATGCGGAAACCGCTCGCTGATGCCGTTGTCGTTGTCATCCAGGATGAGATGAAGGCCGTTGTTGGCATCATTTTCATCGATCCAGGCCTGAATGGCTTCGCCGCGGGTGGCGGATCGGTCTTCGTAAATGAGGCTGGGAATGACGCCGGTCACATGGTCCGGATTCATCCCGTTTTGATGAAACAGCTTTTTCAGTTCATCCAGGGAATATTCATAACGCCAGGTGGAGGTGACCACAATTTGGGCACCCAGTTTTTCGGTGAGCAGATTGATATGCGCCGCGGCCATGGGGCACCAGTCGAACCGTGACGGTTTCTTTCCGTTTTTCGCCTGTCGGCGGAGGTGGTTTTTTGTGTTGAGGACTCTTCCTATTACTTTTGAGTGATCAAAAGTAATCAAAAATCACCGGCGGGCAGATTCTCCGGCGGATCCGTCCTCCACGAGACGGGAAGAAACCAATGGTCCATCTAAATGGTGGTCGTCACTCCAGGATCTCACCGGTATGGTTTCTTTCTTGTCGTCCCGCTACGAACGTCTCTAATCGCCGTCCAATCTGCAGGCGGGAAATGAGTTGTGATCTACGATGGACGATGGTTGATGTTTGATTTAGAATAGATCAAATATATCGTCCATCTACCATTGACCATTGCCTATCGACTTTCATAAATCACAAGTCGCTCATCGTCTAGCACATATCAAGGCTTTCTCCCTGATTTACCGCTCTCACTTGGAAATAATTGCAATTTTATTAGCTTGACAATATGAACAAATCCATTTCAATAGATAAACTTTCGACTGCCGAGAAAATTGAGCTTATGGAAAAGCTATGGGCTGATCTATCCGCATCTGCCGGTTACGAACCACCGGCCTGGCATGAGGAAGAACTGGCCAGGCGAAAAAACGCAGTGAAAGAGGGGGATGCAACATATAAAAGCTGGGGTCAGGCTAAAAAGGAGATTCGAAATGCATGTTACTTTTGAGTGATCAAAAGTAACCAACCCCGAAGGGATCCCGATGGGAAAATCACCGGCGGGCAGATTCTCCGGCGGATCCGTCCTGCGCTGGACGAAAAGAAACCAATGGTCCATCTAAATGGTGGTCGTCACTCCAGGATCTCACCGGTATGGTTTCTTTCTTGTCGTCCCGCTACGAACGTCTCTAATCGCCGGCCAATCTGCAGGCGGCCTTCGACTTGAGATCGTGATTCAAAAAACACTTTCTCGGTTACTCTGTTCGTCTGTTCGTCTGTTTTGCCCGTTCATCCATTGGCCGCGTAATCAGTCTTTCTCCCGATCTTCATCGATGTCTGTCTGGCCGTTTTGGCCGCTGAGCAGCTCATCCACTTCTTTTCCGGCAATTTCTTCTTTCTCAAGAAGCAGCTCGGCCACTTTTTCCAGTACATCGCGGTTTTCCTTGAGGGTGGTGAGTGCGCGATCGAACGCTTCCTCGGTAATCTTGTTCACCTCTTCATCAATTTCGCGGGCGGTTGAGTCGCTGTATTCGCGCTGACGGCTCATGTCGCGGCCCAGAAACACTTCTTCTTCCTCGCTTCCCAATGAGATATGGCGAAAGCGTTCGCTCATGCCCCAGTCGAGCACCATTTTGCGTGAAAGCTTGGCCACCTGCTTCAGATCGTCCTGCGCACCGCTGGTCGAGGTTTCGAAGACAAGCTCCTCTGCGGCGCGTCCGCCCATCACCACCGCGAGACGGTCGAGCAAATACTCCCGTTTGTAGATATACCTCTCTTTTTCCGGAAACTGCTGCGTGGCGCCCATCGCTTTTCCGCGGGGGATGATGGTGACCTTGTGGATCGGCTCGGAATGCGGAAGAACGGCCGCCACCAGCGCATGACCCGCCTCGTGATAGGCGAGCATCTTTTTCTCCTCATCGTCTATCTGAACTCCTTCGCGCTCGAGGCCCATCATCACTTTGTCGCGTGCGCGATCGATATCGTCCATGGTCACCTTTTTGCGTTTGTCGCGTCCCGCATAGAGAGAGGCCTCGTTGAGCAGGTTTTCCAGATCCGCACCGCTGAACCCGGGCGTGCTCTGGGCTACTTTCTCCAGGTCCACATCGTCGGCCAGCGGCTTGTTTTTGGCGTGTATCTTCAGGATTTCAACACGCGATTTCTGGGTGGGCATATCCACCGTCAGCCGTCGGTCGAAGCGGCCGGGACGCAGCAGCGCCTTGTCGAGGATGTCGGGACGGTTGGTGGCGGCCATCACCACCACGCCCTCGTTGCGTTCAAAGCCGTCGAGCTCAGAAAGCAGCTGGTTGAGGGTCTGCTCGCGTTCATCGTGTCCGCCGCCAAGCCCTGCGCCGCGCCTTCGGCCTACGGAGTCGAGCTCGTCAATGAAGATGATGCTGGGGGAGTTCTCCTTCGCCTTTTTGAACATGTCGCGTATCCGCTTGGCGCCCACGCCCACGAACATCTCCATAAAATCGGATCCGCTGATGGAGTAAAACGGAACGTCGGCCTCGCCGGCCGCCGCACGGGCCAGTAGCGTTTTGCCGGTGCCGGGCGGACCCACAAGAAGCAGTCCCTTCGGCAATTTGGCGCCGATTTCCTTGAAGCGGTCGGGCTCTTTCAGGAACTCAATCACTTCTGTGAGCTCTTTCTTGGTGTTATCAAGGCCGGCCACATCGTCGAACGTGGTGTCGATGCTTTCAGGTTCCTGCAGCTTGGCCTTGCTCTTGCCGATATTAAAAAACCCCTGACCGCGTGCCCTCATGCGCTGGTAGAACATAAATCCGACATAGATGAACAGCAGGATCGGAAAACCGATCAGAAAGAGAGTCCACCAGTTAAAATCCGATTCCGGTTCGGAGGATACGGCTACATTCTGCTCCTCAAGTATCGATAAGAGGCGCTCGTCGCCGAACGAGGGGATGTAGGTGATGAAGCGCTCATGCCGCGTGGTATCCTGCTCGCTGATCTCCAGCACGCGCGGCTCCCGCAGCTCTCCGCGTATCATCTCACCCTGTACGTGCACGCTCTCCACGTTTTCACGGCTGAGCTCCTGGCGGAATTCGCTGTAGGCAATTTCGGGCGATGTGGAAAAGAGTCCGCCATTCGAGGAGGTAAGCCACGAGATCAGCAAGGCGGTAAAAATTACCCAAAGCAGCAGATTGCCCCAGGATGCATTCCGTCCGCGTCCGGGCCTCTGTTGTTTCCCCTGCTTTTTCTTTTTGCCGTTTTTGTTCGTTTGATCGGTCTTCTTCTTTTTGTCTGCCAAATCAGGTCAGTTTTTTGTGAATCGATCTTATTGGTTATAAAACAGTTTTGGGGGAGAAATAGTTTTGAGTGTTTAGATTTAGTTGTTGGTGGTTGGTGGTTGGTGGTTAGTTGTCAGTTGTTAGTTGTCGGTTGTTGGTTGTCAGTTGTGAGTATTGAGTATTGAGTATTGAGTATTGAGTATTGAGAAGGCAGAAGGCAGAAGGCAAAAGGCAAAAGTGAAAAGTCAAAATGGAGTTTTTTATTTAGAAAAGATCGCAGTTCGTTCATCGTGAATCGTTGTTCGTAAATCATTCACATGTCGAACCTTGCCCTTTGTAGCCTGTAGCCTGTAGCCTGTAGCCTGTAGCCTGTAGCCTGAACCCTGTACCTTGGATCAAGTCACTCATCGTTCATCGTCCATCGCCGGTCTTAAAGTCCGAACGGATAGGTTTCCGGTACGCCTTTTTCTTTCTTTCGCGGGGGGAGCGGGTTGATGGCGCGGGTTTCATCAAACCAGATGTATTCGTCAAACTGGTTCGACAGCGACGCCTGAAAGTAGTGGCTCTGCATTTCGGTACCCGGACGATAGATGACGCCGATGGCGCGTTCCAGCCGGCTTTTCTCCATCTCGCGTGTAAGCTCTCCGTGGCCTTCTTTGTGCAGCGGAAGCAGGAAGTTGTCGTGTTCTGCCCGGTGCATCAGGCGCTCGAGGCTCTCATTGTGTGAGGGACGCACGTCCATTACCCGCATCCGGCCGCCCCAGTTGTGGGCCGCGGCCACGGTTCCGTGATCGGTTCCAAACCCGATGTTATAGGCGTCCTCTTCGAAATGCTCTTTGGCGAGCTGACCGATATTGTGCTCTCCGCGGGCGCCCATCTCTGTGGCGCGTGCGTCACCAACGTGTGAATTGTGTGCCCACACCACCGCTTTGGCATCGTCACCGCGGTGGTCCATCAGTGAGGTGAGCGTTTTAAACATATGGGTGTCGCGCAGGTTCCAGCTCGACTGCGCCCCGAAGTACATGCTGCGGTAATATTTCTCCGCATTGGCTACGAGCCGTGCATTCTGCAGGGCATCCAGGTAGCGGGTTCCGTCCTGCTCCGCTTTTTCAATGCGGCGGGTCAGGATCCTGCGCAGCATCTCCGTGACCTCTTTTTCACATTTGCGGTACTCGTCGCTCATGGCGGCCGCGCCGTAGCTGGTCGGGTCGTTTTCGTAGGGCGACAGGCAGCCGTAGCGGTTGCGCGCAATCTCGGCGAGCGAGGGATCAAGATCTTCCAGGTAGTCAACGATCGCTTTGATGGAGGAGAACATGCTGTAGAAATCGAGTCCGTACACCCCGGTTCTGCTGTCCGGATCAGCGGTTCCCTCGTTGTACTCCTTCAGCCATTTCACAAAACGCAGCACCTCGCCGTTGTTCCACATCCAGGTGGGGAACCGGGTGAACGGTTCCTCCTCGGGAAGCGGAATGTCCAGATCCCTCACAAACCGGTCGATATGCGCGGCATCCGGCCAGTCGGCCTCCAGCGATACGATATTAAACCCTTTCTCTTCAATCAGCTTCCTGGTGATCTGTTCACGCAGCCGGTAGAACTCGGAGGTTCCGTGCGTGGCCTCTCCGATCAGCACTACCCGCGCGTCGCCGATCCGCTCCAGAAGGGGAGAGAGGTCTGCGCTTTCGGGATTGTTGAATGGTTCTGCGGCATCGTTGATGCGGTCGGTGACGCTCTTTTTCTTTTTGGGGGGAGATTCCTCTTTCGCCTCGCGGTTCACCCAGCCGCCCGTGCCGATCAGCGGCACAAACTGAACCCGTCCAAGGTCCCGCTCGCTGAATTGCCCGTTGTTGCGTGTAGTGAGAACCAACCGCTGCGTCCGTATCTGGGAACCAACCGGGATCACCATGCGGCCGCCCGGGGCCAGCTGCTCCTTCAGATCCTCCGGTATCCGGGGGCCTCCAGCCGCCACATTGATGGCGTCAAACGGAGCGTGCTCGGGCCAGCCTTCCGTACCGTCACCGTGCAGAATATAAATGTTATCGTAGCCAAGCCTTTCAAACCGTTTGCTTGCGGACTCTGCAAGCGATTTGTGCCGTTCAATGGTATACACCTCTTTTCCCAGTTCACTCATCACCGCAGCCGCATATCCGGATCCGGTACCCACATCCAGCACCTTCTCATCTTCGCGGATATCCAGAATCTCCGCCGCCAGGGCCACGATGTAGGGCTGCGAGATGGTTTGCTCTTCATCGATCGGCAACGGCGCGTCCCGGTAGGCGTACTCAACCAGATCCTTTGAGATAAACTCCTCTCTCGGGACCTCCATCATCGCATCAAGTACCCGCTGATTGGTTATCCCTCTTGCTTTCAGCTGTTTTTCCAGCATCTCCTGTTTTTGATCCAGTAAGTCAACCATCTCTTTATCCCTTTTATTCCGTATTAAGCTGCTCTTATTCTATCAACAAAAGAGGAGGGAGGTTCGTTTAATGATTCCCGTTTGTTGATTCCTCTCCGTGTTCGTAACCAGTTGGCGCCAAATAACATCGGTTCAGAAAAGCCGGATGTTTGATTCTCTTGTTTTCTTAACCGGGGGAAGAGGGATTAGCATTGATTTTACTCAAATTGCATGAGTTTCCCGGGGGGATCCTTTCGGGGAAAGGGGGACAATTCTGAGCAAACTACTGTCTCGAAATAGTGTTCATTTCACCAAATCCCGGGGCGCTGAAGAATGCGGATTCGGCCTGTGCAAGGAGGGAAGAGGCGAGACTGACGTGGTTGATGTGGACGTGATCTATGTATGTGGGATTGTCCTTGTTCTCTCTTTTGCTCCAGAAATGCTCAATCTCATCGGCCAGGTAGAGACGGTCGTCAAGTTTGCCGGATTCCAGCCCGTTGTCTTCAAGAATATCGCGCCGGCTGTCTGCAACCCGTAAACCCAGCGACAGTCCGCACTCCCGGAATGCCAGGCGGTATGCCGGGGAGGATGAATGGTCTGCCTGAACGGCATAGCTTTTCAGCCCCTTGAGTGCGTCATCAAAAAGGGTTTGAGGCGATACGGATGCCGGCAGGTCCACATCTGCTGCGAGCTGCGCAGACCGAACCGTATTCAGCAAGAGTCCGCCAAGGCCGAGAGGGTCGGATGTCTGCCAGTTTTTTCCTTCACAGAGCGCCTCCAGCTGCAGCAAATACTCGCTGAAATCAAACGCATCACCCGTCAACCGACGGCAGGTGAGAGCCGTCAGATACCCGTCAAGCCGATCGTGTGCGCCCATCGACAGCACCTGGGGGTAGGAGAGGTCCACGCTCATCTTCCAGAAGAGATGCAGGTGTTCGTTCGTACTCCTCAGAAAATGTTTCCCCGCGAGGCTTAATTCGGCGGCGTTTTCAACAAGTTTATCCCGGTCGTTCTCCAGATATTGAGCGGCATGCAGCAGGGCGCTGATCCAGCGCGTGTGGTAGTGATAATACTGGCCGTCCCGGCTCCACTCCCGTTGTGAATCACGCGGCTCGGTCTTTTTCCGTTCGGGCTGCTTCTTGCCGATTCGGAGTCCGCCCGCGGTCGGGTGCTTTCGTCCTTCCTCCTCACCCAATCCGCTGATCCAGCCGGTCCGCGAATCGGCGGGGGCAAAGCGTCCCAGGGTGTAGTGTACCTTCTCTATCAGGTGTCTCGCCAGATCTTTGTACGTATCGTCGCCGGTATGAGAGGAGAGGGCCAGAAAATTCTGTACGGCAAAGGCGTCCGTCCACAGATATCGGTTCTGCTTCTCCTCACCGCCCTTCGTCAGACCGGTTCCCTCTGCGAATTCGTCCATGAGTGTTTTTGCCGCTGCTACAGAATCGGCTTCCGGGGTTTCCATATCAGAATTTTTTATGTTGTTCCTCCATCATATCAAACAATTCTTTCCCCAATGTTGTTTCATGACGGGAATGAGCAGCTGATACCGAATCCATGGATCGGCAGAGAGTTGTACATTGACGCAACGGTTCTCTGTATGGTACCTGCAGAACGGCTCAATACGCTGAATCAGACAGAAATTAGTTTATATGGAAATCAACATTGCCGCTTGCCAGATTGAGGTAAAACCGGGACATCCGGATCAAAATTTCGAAAAAATCAGATCGCGCGTTTCGGAGGCGAAAAAGAATGGTGATGATATCGTCATTTTTCCGGAGATGGCCGTGCCGGGGTATATCATCGGTGATGAGTGGGAAAACAGCGCATTTATTAACGACTGCATGAGCTACAATAAACGCATTGCAGAGCTTTCAGAAGGCCTTGTCATTGTGTGGGGCAGCGTGGATGCAGACAAGCAGAAAGTGGGGGAGGATGGGCGGATCCGTAAGTTCAATACGGCTTTTACGGCTCAGAACGGAAAGATCATCTCACGGGTCTGTAAAACGCTTCACCCCGACTACCGAGAATTTGACGATGACCGTCACTTCTATTCATCGCGCAAATTGGCACAGGATCGTGGGATGTCGGTCCGTGACTACATACAGCCGCTGACCGTTGATATAAACGGTGAAGAGAGAAAGATCGGGGTCAGCCTCTGCGAAGATATGTGGAGCGATGACTATTCCATTCACCCGATTGAGATTCTGCTCGATAACGGCGCGGAATTCATCATCAATATTTCGTGCTCACCATGGACATGGCGGAAAAATGACAAGCGGCACCGTGTGGTGCGCCAGCGTTTGCAGGCGCAAAAAGCCCCGTTTGTCTATGTGAACAATACGGGAGTTCAGAACAACGGGAAAAACATCTTTCTCTTCGACGGCGGAACCACCATCTATAACCGTGACGGCTCCCTGCGGGATATGTGCCGCGAGTACCGTGATGACGTTATAAGAACCACGCTTTTCAGCAGCCGGACTGATGTGATCAAAAGGCCGGTACTCTCTCACGAACGGGATCAGGAAGAGCTGTTAAGCGGGCTTATCTATGGGTTGAGGAAATTTTTTGAACTGATAAGAGCCTCAAAAGCAGTAATCGGCATGAGCGGCGGAGTGGACTCATCGCTGAGCTCCTACCTGGTGAGCAAAGCACTGGGTGCGGAAAATGTGTACGGGGTGAATATGCCGTCTGAATTCAATTCGGACATCACAAAAAGCCTTGCCCGCCGGATGGCAGAAACCCTCCGTTTGAATTATGCCATTGTTCCCATTCAGGATGTTTATGAGTACTCCGTGGAGCAGCTCGAACAGACTGAATTTACCCGTCTGGATGCGTCGGGAGTGAAAAAGATGCTTGAGTTAAGCAGCGTGGATAAAGAAAATATACAGTCGCGCGATCGCGGCAGCAGGATATTGGCCGGTATTGCTTCGGCACTGGATGCGGTGTTTATCAACAACGGCAACAAGAGTGAAGTGGCAACGGGTTACACCACGCTCTATGGCGATGTGAACGGAGCCGTGGCACCGATCGCCGATCTATACAAGACACAGGTGTACGACCTCTGCACATATATAAATTCTGTGGAAAAGAAACAGATATTTCCCGACGAGCTTTTCGACATTCCCGCTTCAGCTGAACTCAGCGCTGAACAGGATATTGAGAAGGGCGAAGGCGATCCCTTTGCGTACGAGTACCACGACAAGCTGCTTCGTGCCTTCATCGAGTGGAGGCTCGATCCCGAGGATATTCTTAAGGGATACACGGATGGGAGTTTGTCGGATACTCTTGGTATGGATCGGAATTTTCTTTCAGAATACTTTGCGAGCGATTCGCTGTTTGTGGAGGATCTGGAGAGAATCTGGAGGCTGTACAAGATAAATTATTTTAAACGCATACAGGCACCGCCGATCATTGCGGTGAGCAAGCGCGCATTTGGCTTCGACCTCCGCGAGTCGCAGTTAGGCGTGTACTATACCCAGAACTACAAAGAGATGAAGAGAAAACTGCTGGGCGGTGACTGAGTGACTTGTGTAGGCTGCCCCGAAAGAGAGTACCGCCTTCAAGCAGGGAGGGGCGAACCATAGTGAAATCTACGCTTATGCCCGCAGGGTAAGGGGGAGTTTTTTGGTTCATTAGCCTTAAGGAACCATCCCCTCCCATTGGGATGCCTATGGGGAATTCCCCACCTTGGGAAGGAGGGGACTTATTTCGTCGTCAATTCATCGATTTTATATCGACTTCACGACACGTTAATTAAAAAAAGCCATTCAACCCGGTGAGGGTGAATGGCTCCGGAAAGATATAGATCGTGCTGTTGAATTATGCCAGGCTCTGTGCCTGTTCCGGCCACAATTCACGCAGCTCTTCAGGCAGAACCTTGAGGATATCCTCAATTTCCCCTTCAGAGATATGATTGTTGAGTACCCTGAAAACAGTCTGAACGGCGTGCATACTGTTTATTTCAGGTGCTTTGTCTGAAAGATACTCATCGATATGCTCAAGAAATTCTTCCTGAGACCTGTCTTTACGCGGCGTTGCAGCCGGTTTCCAACCCTCGTAGTAAAAGCCGCTCAGCAAAACCGGCAGTTGCGCACCTATGTGCGCTGCTGTTTCAACCTGCAACCGGTCGCGAAGTGCATGGAGGGTGCCCCGGAGTGCTTTAAACGCCTTTTCCCGGTCGTGAAAATTGCCTTCCACGCTTACTTCATCAATTAGTATCATTGTTTTTTGAACTGTTTTGTCAATTACTGGAAATGCTGCCATGACTGTACCTCTTTTGATTTTTTTAAGCTTTTCAATTCTGTGATTCAGTCTGAATATGAATCGTCTCCGATCGTACCTTTAAAACAGAAATGAACAGAATAAAATTTCGATAAAACCTTTGAAATCCTGCTCTGCCATTGATTTCCGGCAGATTTCAGGCCAAAGCAAAGCGCTATTCGTCCATTCCCCCTCGGCTCAATCCTGACAGGACGGGCAAAAGTAGCCTGACCTCCCCGCTGCGGCTATTTTCTCAATGGTTCCGCCGCATGCGGGACACGCTTCATTTTCCTCCCTGTGTTCCAGCAGAAAATTGTCCGGCATCGGCCGTCCCTGATCCAGGCACTCCACTCTCGTTTCGATAACCGACCGCATTGTTCTATAGATCTTCTGAAGGTCGTCTTCACTCAGATCGCTTACTTTTCTTTTGGGATGAATGCGCGACTGGAACAGAATTTCATCCGACTGCTCATTGCCGATTCCGGCCATCAAATGCTGATCCATGAGTGATGATTTGATCATGCCTCTGCGGTTCTCCATCAGCTTGCGAAAGGTTTCAAAGCTGAACCCCTCAGAAGAGATATCGGGACCCAGCTCTTTGTCTTCAATAAATGCCTCTTTGGCTTCAGTTAACTCCAGCCTGCCAAACATGCGCATACAGTTAAACGCCAGCTTATAACCGTTATCAAAATGGAAAACCGCCCGGGGATAATCGGGTTTATGGCCTTCATTTTTGAAGTAGACGGGGCTTCCCGTCATTCCGAAGTGCATCACCAGGTAGTGCGCGCCCGTAGAGTGCAAAAACAGGTATTTGCCGTAATTGGAGCAGGATGCAAATGCATGTCCGGACAGGTGTTTTTTGAACTGCTGCTCACTGTCATTGGCCAGAATCTGGTCGTTGAGTACCTCAATATCCGCAATAGTCTGATTCAGGGCGGTGGATTCGATGTAGTGCTTAAAATGTATTACTTCGGGCAGTTCCGGCATATCCATTTGGGCTGAGAAGGTTAATCATGCTGTGATTTACGGCACACTCAGAAAGTTGTCATTCTATGTACTAAATATTAAACGAAACAGGCCTGTTTTTTTGTTCCATTAATAAGCGTTCAAACAATTTAAATCATTATGCCCGTCCACAATAGTGACATTTCCGATATGTTAAGAAAAGCGGCAGATCTGCTTGAAATTGAGGGCGCTGATGAGTTTCGGGTACGATCGTATCGGCAGGCCGCACGGTCGATTGATAACCTGACGGAAAATCTGACCGATAAAGTGTCAGACGGGGAAGATCTCACCGGCATTCCGGATGTGGGTGAAAGCATTGCGGAGAAGATTGAGGAGATTGTGAAAACCGGCTCACTGAAGCAGCTCGAAGAGATCAAAAAGAGGGTGCCTGAAGAGCTTGCTGATCTGCTGAACCTGGAAGGCATTGGCCCCAAGCGCGCCAAAGAGATATATGATGAACTGGATGTTGACAGCATTACTGACCTCCGTGAGGCCGTAGAAAAACATAAGGTCCGGGAGATCGAGGGCTTCGGCAAAAAAACCGAGGAAAAAATCGGGAGAGAACTTGAGCGGCAGAGCAATCAGGAATCGCGGACACTTCTGTCGCGTGCGGAAGAAATCGCTGAACCGCTGCTTGAATATCTTAACGAGTGCAAGGAGGCAGACAGGATTGTGATTGCGGGGAGTTACCGGCGGCGTAAAGAGACTGTGGGTGATCTGGATATTCTGGCTACCGGTGAGGATGAGGAAGCCATTGCAAATCATTTTGTGAGTTACGAAGACGTGGATGAAGTGATTAAAAAGGGGGAAAAACGCACCTCTATTCGCCTGAAATCCGGTCTGCAGGTGGATATGGCCGTTCTTTCCAAAGAATCGTTCGGGGCGGCACTGATCTACTTTACCGGTTCCAAGGAGCATGGAATCCATCTGCGCGAACGGGCTCTCGCCCGCGATCTGAAAGTGAACGAGTACGGCATCTTCAGGGAAGGCGAAGACGAACCCATTGCAGGTGAAACGGAAGAAGAGATGTATGAAGCTCTCGATTTGGCCTGGGTGCCGCCCGAAATGAGGGAGAACCGCGGGGAGATTGAACTGGCGGAGAAGGATAATCTTCCCGATCTCATCACCCTTGACGACATCAAAGGGGATATCCACATGCATACAACCTATACCGACGGAGGAGCCTCCATAAGGGAGATGGCTGAGGCAGCCCGGGACCTGGGTTATCAATACATCGCGATAACCGACCATTCAAAGCGCGTAAATGTAGCCGGCGGGCTTGATGCAGACGAGCTGGCTGAGCAGCTGAAGGAAATTGACGAATTGAACGATGAAACAGACGGGATCCGGATTCTGAAGGGTGCCGAAGTGGATATTCTGGAAGACGGATCGCTGGACCTTCCGGATGATATTCTGAGCCGGCTTGACCTGCGTATCTGTTCGGTGCACTACCACATGGATATGGATAGCGATAAACAGACCGAGCGAATCCTGAAGGCAATGGACAATCCCTGGTTTGACATCCTGGCACATCCAACCGGCCGTCTGCTGCAGAAGCGTGAGGCGATGGAGCTGGACCTGGAAGCCATCATGGATAAAGCGGCGGAGAAAAAGATCCTGATGGAAATCAACGCCAATCCTGAACGGCTGGACCTCAATGACCGCAACTGTAAAATGGCCATGGAAAGGGGATTGATGATTTCCGTTGCGACCGACGCGCACAGCATAGGTGATCTGAAAAACATGAAATACGGTGTGTACCAGGCGCGGCGCGGCTGGCTTGAACCCAAAAATGTAGTGAACACCCTCGGAGTTGATGAGCTGCTGGAACACTTTGGCAAGAACGGATGAACGAATAAACAATAAACGGGTACCGGAGCTGAATTATGGGCAAGGAGAATAAGGATGTGGATCTGACACCCGATGTGAATATCGAGGGGATATCATCCGCGGATGAGGCCGATCAGAGTATTCAAAAGCTTCGGGAAGCCATCCGGTATCATAACTACCGCTACTACGTGAAAGATGATCCGGTCATCTCCGATTCCGAATACGATACGCTCATGGAGCAGCTCGAGAAGCTGGAAGAGGAGTATCCGGACCTGAAAACGGATGACTCTCCCACCCGTCAGGTGGGCGGTGAGCCGAAAGATGAACTGGGTCTTGTGGATCACCCCGAACCGATGCTGAGCCTGAAGTCGGTGAAAGAGTCAGAGGAGGTGAAAAAATTTGACGACACCTGCAGGAGTGAACTGGATAAAGATTCGCAGGTTTACACGTGCGAACCCAAGTATGACGGCCTGGCCGTTGAACTTATATATGAAGGCGGAAAACTGACAACGGGCAGCACACGCGGCGATGGTCAGACCGGGGAGGATGTAACCGGCAACATAAAAACAATCAGTGAGGTGCCCCTGCGGCTGATGGAGGAGCCGGACCGGGAAGTTCCGGATAACCTGGTGGTGCGGGGAGAGGTGTTTATTTCGAAAAAGGATTTTGCGGATATGAACAGGCGGCGAAGGGAAGAGGACAAAAAACCCTTTGCCAACCCCAGAAACGCAGCGGCGGGATCTCTTCGCCAGCTCGATCCCAATGTTACTGCAGAGCGCCCCCTTCGATTTTATGCCTACCAGATCGCAGGTGCTGAAGATCATGGGTTTGAATCGCAGCGGGAAGTGCTTCAAGCCCTGCCCGGATGGGGATTGAAAGTAAACGGCGAGTTGAACAAAACATTCGGTACTATCGATGAGGTAATTGACTATTACGGTGAGCTGGAAGAGCGGCGCGAAGACCTTGAATATGAAATAGACGGAATGGTTTGCAAGGTGGATGATATTGACGGTCAGGCTGCGCTTGGAGAGCGCTCCAGGAATCCGCGCTGGGCAATTGCCTGGAAATTTCCGCCCAAAAGGGAATCATCCGTAGTTGAAAAAATTGAGGTGCAGGTTGGAAGGACCGGCAAGCTGACGCCGGTAGCCCATCTTGAACCGGTGAACATAGGCGGGGTAGAGGTGAGCAGGGCATCTCTTCACAACCAGCACGAAATAGACGAGAAAGATATTCGGATAGGGGATAAGGTTATTGTGGAAAGGGCGGGCGATGTTATACCCCAGGTGGTAAAACCGATCAAAGAGAGCCGCGACGGATCGGAGAAAGAATTCACCATGCCGGATAGATGCCCTGTATGCGGTTCGGACGTTGTGATGAGCGGGGATAAAAAACAAACCCACTGCCCCAATATAGATTGCAAGGCACAGGTTCAGAGGCGCATAGAGCATTTCGTGTCAAAGGACGCTATGGATATTGAAGGCCTCGGCGGAAAGCGGATCAAACAACTGATGGATCAGGGGCTGATTGAAAAGACGGCAGACCTCTACAGCCTGAAAAAAGAGAAGTTGGCTGAACTGGATGATTATGCAGAGAAGTCAGCCCGGAATTTGATGGATGAGATCGAAAAGAGCAAAAGCGTGAAACTGGATGCATTTCTCTATGCTTTAGGCATTCCGCATGTTGGAAACCACATGGCACGAGTGCTTTGTGAGCACTTCGACACCCTGGATGATCTGAAAGAGGCGGATGAATCAAGGCTCAGAGAGATCGATGAGATCGGACCCGAAGTTTCAAAGGCCGTAACCACGTTCTTTGGGGAGAAGAAAAACCTGGAAACGATCGACGACATTCTGAGCGCAGGAGTGCAACCTGAAAATCCATACGGCGGAAAGCAGAAACAGGTACTGGACGGATTGAAATTTGTGTTCACGGGAGAACTTGAAAACTGGACCCGGGATGAGGTGAAAGAGATGGTGGAGCGCCTCGGGG
Source organism: Rhodohalobacter mucosus (assembly GCF_003150675.1). Lineage (NCBI taxonomy): Bacteria > Pseudomonadati > Balneolota > Balneolia > Balneolales > Balneolaceae > Rhodohalobacter > Rhodohalobacter mucosus. The sequence goes on from NZ_QGGB01000006.1 coordinate 92,962, forward strand.
GACGGGCTGTTTCAAGCGTAAGCGGCGAAACGGACTATGTTGTTAAAGGGCCCGGGGCCGGTTCAAAACTGGATGATGCAGGGGAAATGGATGTTCCCGTAATTGATGAGGATGAATTCAGGGACCTGATTGATAAAAAGAGAGAATCGGGTTAAAAAAGTTGGAACAGGTTTACATTAAGGTAAACATAACGTGAGTTTGATATCAGGAAATGAAACGTGATTTATTCAATCCCACGCCCAGCAGGGTAACAGGCGGAGGCACATCATTTGAAATGAATGGGTAGTGGATTCTGTTGTATAAATGAGGTTAATTACTCATCCTAAAATTTGGGAGATATCATGCAAATCAAAGACTACTACGTTCCGGTTATTCATTCATTTGATTTTATCGATAGTGAAGAGGAAACCAGAGAATCGATCAAAACGGTACTGGGTGTATTGGCTACTTCAGTTTCTGAGGAAATGGTAAGAGATTTTTCGGCCCAGCTGCCCGACTGGCTCGATTATGATGCTCTCCGGGGTGAAAACAGGAATACGATCTCCAGGATACCGGCGGATTGCAAGGAGGTATTGAAGGAGGAGTACGGATTCGACGACACGGATGCGGAAGCCCTTATGTACAAGGTTGTCGCGATCACTGTTCAGAACAGTACGGGGAACCTGGGTGATCTCATTCTGGAGCTGCCGGATGAATGGGAGGAAGTGTTCAATCAGTCGCCCAAACGCGAAAACGTTGAAGATGAACCGGTAATCTGAACGAACATCAGCAGGAGCCGGATGAACAGAGATCCGGAGTGCCCATAATTCTGAGACAAAACTGGATGGGAAATCTCGCAGACACGTAAAATTGGCGGGGTGTGATGAGCAAAAAAAGGATGACCTATGTTTGGAGGTGCACTTCCCGTTGGTATGACGGAGGACCCCTAGCACCATGAAAGAGGCATCCGGTACACGCTCATTCCGGGGCCGCATGAAGAGCATTTGACTGCAAACAGTGTATAAGAAAAGATAAAAGAGAAAGGAGTAAACAGCTATGAAAACATTTCAATTTAATAACGGTGATGAGTTGCCTGCGATCGGCCTTGGAACCTGGAAATCGGAAAAAGATGCGGTTGGCAGAGCGGTGAAAGAAGCACTTGCAGCCGGATATCGCCACATTGATTGTGCGGCTGACTATGACAATGAAGAGTATGTGGGCAAGGCGCTTTCTGAATTCTTTTCAGACGGGGAGATTGCGAGAAAGGATGTATGGGTTACATCCAAACTCTGGAATAACGCCCATAAGGAAGAAGATGTAATTCCTGCCCTGAAACAGACGCTGCAGGATCTTCAGCTGGACTATCTGGACCTGTATCTGATTCACTGGCCGGTTGCGTTCAAGCCGGATGTAAGATACCCGGAAGATGACGGCGATTTTCTTTCTCTCGACGAAGTGCCATTGATCGAAACGTGGTCTGCCATGCTGAAAGCAAAAGAGCAGGGGCTGATCCGGCATGCGGGAGTTTCAAATTTCAGCATCAAAAAGTTGAAGAACCTAGCTTCTCAGACGGATGACACTCCTGAAATGAACCAGGTTGAACTCCATCCCTACCTGCAGCAGCAGGAACTGGTGGATTATTGCCATGAAAACAACATCCACGTAACCGCGTATTCGCCGCTGGGAAGCAGTGACAGGCCGGATGCCCTGAAAAGGGATGACGAACCGAGCCTGTTAAACAATGATACTATCGAAGAGATTGCGGCGAAACATAATGCAACGCCCGCTCAGGTGCTTATAAGATGGTCGGTTGAGCGGGATACAGCGGTGATTCCGAAGTCGGAAAATCCGGGCCGAATCAGGGAGAACATCAAAAGCATCGAGCTGGATCTGGACGAAGGGGATATGAATAAGATCAGTGATCTGGACAGGCATTTCCGATATGTACACGGCAAGTTTTTTGAAATCGGGGATAACTCGTACGACAACATTTTTGATGACTGAAAACGAGTTGTCCGTTGATTGTCAGTCCGATTTAAACTGATCAAATCCGTGAGCGCCCGGGTCAAAATTCCGGCCGTTTTTGAGGAAACGGACGCCTGCATTGCCATCCGAAACACTGCCGATCACGGAGAAAGGGGTATCGGGAAACGAGTTCTGAAAACTGCGTTTCAGGTTCTCCTCCCTGTCGCTGTGAAAAGAGAAAAGAAGAGCATAATCTTCGCCCGCCGTAAGCGCAATCTCCTCAGGAGACCATGAAAAAGCATTGCACACCTCCGCAAGCACATCGCTCACGGGAAGACGGTCTGTATGAATCGTGAGTTTTGCGCCCGACTGTTTTGCAATATGGGCGGCATCGGAGCGGATTCCGTCAGACACGTCTATCATGGAGTGAACGAATCCGCTTTCGGCAAGAAAAATGGCTTCCCGCACATAAATGGTTGGACGATTGTGGGCGCTGATTAGGTGCCTGTGAAGGGGCAGGTCCGGAGAGCTCGATTGCTTAAGCAGCCGAAGCCCCGCTCCGGAGTCGCCAACCCTGCCGATTAAGCCCAATTTATCTCCGGGTTTCGCGCCTGAACGAAGGAGAATGTTCTTTTCCGGGATGGATCCGAGTACCGTAAAATTGACGATAACGGAGTTGCTTTTTACGGTATCGCCACCGATCAATTTCATACCATGAGTATCACAAAGTCCCTTTATCCCGCCAAAAAAGCCATTCAGCCAGTCAGGATCCGTATTCCCGGGAAGGCCAATGCTCAGCAGTGCATACCGGGGTTTACCACCCATTGCGGAAATATCGCTGATGTTCACAGCAAGAGACGTATAGCCAAGATCTTCAGCTGAAATCCAGTTGCGTTTGAAATGACGCCCTTCAACCAGCATGTCGGTAGTGATGAGTGTGGCAAATCCGTTCGAAGTATTTCGAATAACGGCACAATCGTCACCAATACCCATTGAATCGTGAGTGTTGCCTGACCCTGTTAAACGGGCGATGCGTTCAATCAGGCCGAATTCACCCAGTTCTTCCGGTGATTCCTCTTCATCAAACCAATTCATGTTATCCTTGCCATCTGTTCTGTGCAGGTTGAGGTTCAGGGAATGTATTCAGGGAAAAAATCATTTTTATATATAGAGACGAATCATAGAAATTTGTCAATCTTAAACCTTAGATAAAGGGGAAAAATGAACAGAGAGCAATATATTGATAATATGGCCGCGAAACTGAAAGAGTGGAATGCAGAAGTGGAAAAGCTGGAGGCCAAAGCCCAGCGGGCAGGCACGGATGCCAAAAAAGAGATCAGCAAGGAGATCCAGGAATTGCGTACCAAAAAGAATGTGGCGCAGGATAAGCTGGATGATGTAAAAGAGGCCGGCGAAGATGCGTGGAAAGAACTTCAAACGGAAGCCGAGGACGCTTTTGAGGACATTAAAAGTGCCCTGGATAATGCAGTGAACAGGTTTGAGGATATTTGATATTTGGTTAGTGGTTGGTGGTCAGTGAAATAACAGACGTCAGACGTCAAACGTCAGATGTGTGTATTAAGATGTCGGTAGTGAGGTCTGCAACCAGTGGAATGGCATTGTATCCATTAACCGGATAAGCTCTGATTGAAGAGTAGTGACCGGAGATCTCTGAATGATCTTCTTCAAAGGCTCTTTTCGCTACGCGTTCAAAAAATGAGCCCTTTCCATTTCGAATCACTTCTGCCTGCTCCTCACAGCTTTCTTGAACTGCGAAGTAGTTAGCGTAGTGGAGCCTTCTGCCCTCTGCGGCCACTTACACACCGTGTCACTTGAGCGAAACGCATCCAACGGGTGAACTGTTGTTCAATAAGAAGACAAAATATTCAATAACAAGGATTTAAAATATGAGTACCGAACAGGAAAAGATGACCGCCGCCTATATCAATGATTTTGGAGGACCGGATAAGGTGCAAACCGGCGAACTGGACAAACCGGAACCGGATGAAGGAGACGTGCTGGTGCGAGTGGGTGCTGCCGGCGTCAATCCCGTAGATGCAGCCGTCGTGCAGGGGATGCTGAAAGATGCCATTCCTTCAGACTTTCCGCTTATTCCGGGGTGGGACCTTGCCGGTACCGTGGAGGCAAGAGGTTATGCAGCCCGAAGATTTGAGGTAGGGGATAAGGTTATGGCGTATGCAAGACGGCCCGTGATACAGCAAGGAACATTTGCGGAGTATGTTGCGCTGCCCGAAGCGTACCTGGCGCGCAAACCCGAATTCCTCAGCATAAAACAGGCCGGGGGCGTGCCTCTGACCGGGCTTACGGCCTATCAATCGCTTTTTGATGCGGGACAGCTGAAAGAGGGCGAAACGATTGTGATTCTGGGCGCATCGGGAGGCGTTGGATCATTTGCAGTGCAGCTGGCCTCCTGGAAAGGAGCGCGCGTAATTGGCGTGGCGGGTTCGTCTAACCAGGAGTACATGATAGAGCTGGGGGCGGACGAAACCATCGACTACAGCGCAGGCGATGTGGGAGAAGCGGTTAACGAAATTGCTCCCGACGGAGTTGATTTTATTTATCACTGCTCTCGCGGTGATTCACTGAGTCAGTGCGCCGATACGATCAGGCAGGGCGGACGCCTGATTTCCATTACCGACAGCAACCCTGACCGCCGCGATGACGTACGCTTCGAATATGTTTTTGTGGAACCCAATGCTTCTCAGCTCGGTCACCTGGCCCGGCTTGCCGATGGCGGACATCTTGATGTCAATATCACCCAAACCTGGCCGCTGGACGAAGCGGATGAAGCTCTTAAAAGCATCTCCGAGCTGCACACAAGAGGGAAAACGGTTGTAACGGTTTGAACTGCGTAAGTGATGGACGATGGACGATGGGCGATGGACGATGGACGATGGACGATGGACGATGGACGATGAGTGACTGGCGACTGGCGATGAGTGACTGGCGATGAGTGACTGGCGATTTACAGCTGACTACCGTCTTGACAATTGCCAACACCCTGTACCTCGCACCCCCTGGTCTGCGAAGCTTTCCTGATCTGCGAAGCTTTAGCGTAGTAGTTAGCGTAGTAGACTGCACCCTAAAAACCGAACGCACCTTTCAGCTCCATCTCTTCTATGATGTGTTTATTTACTGTTTTCAATACTATTTATCATTGAAAAGGCAAAAATCGGGTTTACTATCCGAAATAGTAATCAGTAAGAACCGGGCAATTCCAAATCAAGCACCTCAAGTCGTATGTTGTCTTCAGTGCTGCTGTTTTTACCCGTCAGTTTGTTTCCGTTGAACGATACCGGGAAAAAGTGAGGCGCCACACTGCAATAAACAGTCTCTTTTGACACCTGGTTATGGAGCACGATGATTTTCTCGCTGCTGCCGGCATAAAATGAGGAGATAACGACCCATTCTTTGGTTGCGAATAGGTCGTGGTTCAATGGCAGTTGACCCGATTTATCAATGAACTCTTTCAATACAGGTTCGACATCGAGTATGGGTTCCAGCCGGTTTGTCAGGTAAGCTTTTGACAGATGGTTGTTTTTACGTTCTGTTTGATTGACATAGGAGATCGAATCGATGGCACCTGTAAGTAAGTTTCGTTTTTGCCATTCAGATTGATGAGAATTTAATAAATAAAAATAGTCTCCATTTTGGCTCCAAAGCGGTTGACGCGCCAGCGGATGATCAATGTACAGCCCATTGTCTGATTCAATTTTTTCTGTGCCTTCAAATTCAAATAGCAGCTCATCAGAATTGAATGTGCCGTCTGCTTTGTACAAACGATAGCTGTTCGCACGGGTTATATTAGCTTCAAAATGATTCAAGAGAGTATAAACACCTGAAGGTGTCACAAATATGTTCACCAAAAACATTGTGTCGGGAACGTCCGGTGAAAAAGAGGTTACATAATCGATCTCATCATCAGCAATCTGAAATTTGCTCACTCTTGTCAGATTTCTGTCGAGCACATATAAATATCCGTCTGATCCCCTGTGCAATTGATTAATTAATTCAAATTCACCCGGACCCCGGCCCCGGCCTCCGGCTGATGCAACGTCACTTCCGTCCGCCTTAAGCAGGTTAAGCGTCAGCAGCGACAGATCAACAACAATCAGCCGATCGTCACTCCACCTCAGGATGTCGCCAAGCCTGTTTACAGTTGGTGTATTTATTTCAGTGCTTCCGATCACAGCAACTTCCCGGATTTCACTGGTTAACTGGGCCAGGAATAGATCCTCTGATTTGTCATATAGAGACTGATTTTCAGTGCATGACAGAAAGATGAAAAAACCAATAACTGCAGTAAGATTTTTATACATGAACCATAACTTAAGCTTTTTCAGGAAAGGCTTGTTGCATGCAAAGATCCCTCAAATTTTTACACATTTGGTTATGTTCTGCATACCCCCATGGATCTTCAAACTGATCGTTAGGATTACTATTAAGACATGAAATACCAATATCATTACATATGATAACACATTCGTAATCGCATTGATTTGCATGTAAATCTCCCGTCGTAACCGACAATGATATACTTATCCACAAGATTATAGGTATAATGATTTTTTTTGCCATAAATATTTTCAGTTAATAGAGGGTGTTGAAGCTCCCCTTTATTTCGAGGTGTTGGTTAATAAGAAGCAGATCTTAAGGAAATCATCAGGATAGACACTCATGTCGCAAACCATTTTTATGAATGAGCGATTTCAGCTCGGCATCCTAAATCAATTGGCAAGCAGGTCCGGTCAGATTTCCCGTTCCACCAGGCGGATTCATTAACTTGACGGCCCGCTTGACCGGCTTCAAGCTGATTCCTAAGGTTTGATTTACCCCGGACTCACCCAAACACAGCACCGTATTGGAAGATCTGATCATCAAAGATATATGCAGCCTGTCTGGCGATAAAACCAGACGAAATCCGAGATACAGATCGCCTGGGAGCTGCGGTTTGGGCGAAAAAAAGTCAATAAGGTGCTCCCGAAAGAGAGAAAACCTTAAAAAATCTACACTATATGAAAGAACAATGGCTGTTACGCCATTTTTTTAGAAACATGGCAGTTCAGGCCTCCTTATAGTAAGAACCAATCCAAGCCAGATCCTTACAAAAAAATAAATCGCTCATCAATCGTCACTCCCTTCGACTCCGCTCAGGGCAAGCATCGTCGATCACATATCACTTACTTTTGAGTGATCAAAAGTAATCAAAAATCACCGGCGAGCAGATTCTCCGGCGGATCCGTCCTTCGCGGGTCGGTGAAAAACCAATGGTCCATCCCAATGGTCATCGTCACTCTGAGATCTCACCGGTATGATTTTTCACTATTCGCCCCGCTCCGGTCGTCTCTGATCGCCGGATAATCTGCAGGCGGGGAATGATGTGTGAACTACTATGGACGATGGTTGATGTTTGATTTGGAATAGATCAAATATATCGTCCATCTACCATTAACCATTGACTTTTATAAATCATAAGTTGCTCATCGTACATCACATAACCCCCGTTTCTCTATTCATCTGTTCATATGTTTTCACTGCCTTTTGCCTTCTGCCTTCTGCCTTCAACATGCAACCTTCAACCAAAAAGTCGAACGCATCCCGTAAACGATCTGTTTCTAATAGAAAGGGATAAAAACATTAACACCTACAAACTTTAACACATAGAAAAAATGGAAATCACAGAGAAAACACGTCGGGAACTGGAACGAAGAGTGGATGAACTGGAAGATTTTATTGCCAAAAAAGGAATCGGCTCAGAATACCTGCAGCGAGCCGAACGAGCACAGCGCGACCTGAATCTTGCACTTCTGTTCGGATCTGCCGCCGTCGCATTGGGCGTCGCTGCATGGACAGTATATAAGTTCAGAGACGGTGAAGGATGAATGATGGACGATGAATGATGAGTAATGGACGATTTGTTTAAGCACTGGAGTAGACGTTCCGCATTAAATATGTAGTTTTCATTTTAAACCTTTTGCAGTTCGTACGCTTCGGACAAAAATTGAGATGAGCTCGTTGCACTCTGAAAGTACATCCGACACCTCGTCCTCCCTTTTAATGAGTTTTGTTTTCTGAATAATCTTCAGACAAATAAATGTTTCTCTAAGTTCTTTGAGCACGAGCTGGATTTTGTGAATAAAATCCTTCCGGGACTCTGCTCCTCTTGCTTCCCCGTAATTCAATGCGCAGGATGTACCGCTACGTGCAATCTGACCGGAAAGTATTTGTCCGGTTCTGGAACCGGGAAGCTGAATTGATATCCGTAATACCTGCACGGAAAAATCGGTTAGTCTCTCCTCAAGCTCACTATTTGTCATTTGTTCTATCCATATTCAGTCTCTTTATTTAGTAAGAACCCAAACATCGAATTTCCTTACAAAAAAATTTACTGATGATTTGAAAATTGGGCTGATTTCAGATCTAAAAGATCAAATCGCCAGTCGCCAGTCACTCATCATTCATCGCCCATCGTCCATCACCCATCGCCCATCGATCCAGTTTGATATCTCGATGTTTATAGTTACACTTAATGTTGATGTTCATTCACTAACCGGACCCATAGACGGGTCATTCTGCAGACCAAACACATCTCAAAAATCTGACTATGGGAGCCGTTCAAAGAGTTACGTTCAACAATCGTATCAGCCGTGAATTCAGTCAAACGGTGAAAAAGCGTGTCGACGACTATTTTACCGAAAATGGCCTGTCAAAACATGCGAACGGACAGATGGTGCTTAAGACGGTGGTTCTGCTTACGCTCTATTTCGGGTCGTATGCATTGATTATCTCCGGCCAGTTTTCACTCAACGGCATGTGGCTGCTCACCTTTCTGATGGGTATCGGGATGGCTGGGATCGGATTTTCGGTATCGCATGATGCGCTGCACGGAGCCTATTCGTCCAATAACGCAGTAAACCGTGCGCTTGGATTTACCTTTGACCTGTTGGGCGCCAACGGATATATCTGGAAGATTACCCACAACATTGTTCACCATACCTACACCAATATTCACGGACATGACGAGGACCTTGAGGTTGCCGAATTCATTCGTCTGTCGCCTCATTCCGAATACAAGGCGGTGCACCGCGTTCAGCATATTCTTGCATTCATTGCCTACAGTTTCGCCACTCTGTTCTGGGTGTTCATCAAGGATTACCGGTATTTTCTGCAGCCCAATATTGGTCCGTACGAAAATAAAAACCATCCCGCGAGCGAGTGGGCCATTCTCATTTTTACCAAGCTCCTTTACTACGCCTATATGCTGGTGATTCCCATGCTCTTGCTGGAGATCACCTGGGTGCACCTGCTGATCGGTTTTGCTACCGTACATCTTACGGCCGGACTCATATTGGGTATTATTTTTCAGCTGGCGCACGTTGTGGAGGAGACCGACCACCCCGTGCCGAACGAGGAGAACATGATCGACGAGCACTGGATGATCCATGAAATGGTAACCACCAACAATTTTGCCCGTGAAAACAAGGCGCTTTGCTGGTACGTGGGCGGACTCAATTTTCAGATCGAACACCATCTGTTTCCCAAAGTGTGCAGTATTCACTACCCGGCCATCAGCCACATTGTGGAAAAAACCGCAGATGAATTTGGTATTCCCTACAATCAGCATAAAACCTTTTTCCAGGCCGTGGCTTCCCACTATCGCACCCTGAAGAAGTTTGGAGATCCGGAGTTTGTTTACGCGGAGGCGTGAGTCGGCAGAAGGAAGAAGTGAAAAGGCAAACGTCAGACGTCAAACGTGAGACTGATCTCTGATTGGAGATAGTTGATTGTCGATCTCAGAAGGATTTTTTAGTACTACACCCTGCACCCTGTTGCTCGGAGGTCGGTTTCTACAGTCGCCAGACGTTAATCGCCAGTCGTTAGTCGCCAGTCAGATCGACACACTTTAGAAGGCAGAAGGAAGAAGTGAAAAGGCAAACGTCAGACGTCAAACGTGAGACGGGAGAGGGTAGGGTGATCTCTGATTGGAGATTGTTGATTGTCGATCTCAGAAGGATTTTTTAGTACTACACCCTGCACCCTGAACCTTGAGCCTTGAACCCTGCACCCCGCACCCTGTTGCTCGGAGGTCGGTTTATACAGTCGCCAGTCGTTAATCGCCAGTCGTCAGTCGCCAGTCAGATTGACACACTTTAGAAGGCAGAAGGCAGAAGGCAGAAGGCAGAAGGCAAAAGGCAGAAGTGAAAAGTGAGACGGGAGAGGGTAGGGTGATCTCTGATTGGAGATAGTTGATTGTCGATCTCAGAAGGATTTTTTAGTACTACACTCTGCACCCTGTACCTTGAGCCTTGAACCCTGCACCCTGTACCTTGAGCCTTGAACCCTGCACCCTGCGGCTCGGAGCGCAGTTCCGACACTTCTGGGCACCCTGTAATGAATAACCCGATAGATTTCATCGCGCTACCACTACAGCAGGCATGGAAGGGTCTCTTTGGCTGAAATCCGGCGTTCTTTGTTTTTTTATAAAAGAAAAAGGAGAACGACTCCTTAACAGGCCGGTTCCGTGGAAACCGGTCAGTCAAACCCTTAACCCAAAACAACATCAAGGTGCTGAAATGAAAGTTGTGAAAAAAAGAACCCACGAACCCGGATCAATCGATCTGCTGAGAAGAGAAATGGATCAGTTTTTCGATGACCTCGTTCCTTTTTCATGGACCAGGGAAAAAGGCGGAAGGGCACTGTCAGCATGGTCGCCCAATGCCGATATGACGGAAGATGAGAAGGAATACATGATCCGTATGGATATTCCGGGAATGAAAAAAGACGACATCAACGTGAATTTTCAGGATGGCAGAATCACCATCTCCGGTGAGCGTAAAGAAGAGGAAAAAGAAGAGAAAAAAGATTTCGTTCGTCAGGAGCGCTATTACGGAAGCTTCTACAGATCGTTTACACTTCCTGAAAACGTAAAAGAAGATGAGATCGAAGCCAGGTTTAAAAACGGAGTACTGGAATTGGTCATTCCGAAAGCGGAAGTAGTGAAACCAAAATCAATCAAGGTAAATTGAGACTGAGTTAGTTGGGTAGTTGGTTACATAAAAAATAACAGAGCCTACATACAGGAGCATGCGCCGGCGGGTGGAACGGCCGGTGTTTCTACATCAGAGCCAGCGGTGCCGGTTTAGCCGGCTTGAGCATGATCACTATCGCAATGCAATCTGCGCCTGCACCGCTGCCCGTTTTGGTTGTTTTAGATTTTATATGTTGCAGAAATTTTACTGGATAGGGTATCCGGACCGGGGGAGCAGACTTACATCATGTGGAGATCCCGTCGCGGCGGCCACCAGCCCGGACAGAGCCCGATTCCTTATTTAATTAATTAATAAAAAAAATATCACCATGTTTTCAGAAAAAGTAGCCGTAGTAACAGGAGCTGCATCCGGTATCGGGCTGGAAGCGGCGAAAGCATTTGCTCACAAAGGGGCCGCAGTGGTCATGTCTGACGTGGACGAAGACAGACTGAAAGAGTCTGCAAAGGTTGTAAACATGATCAATGAAAAAACCCTTTCGATCAAGGCGGATATATCCAGTGAAAAGGAGGTGCAGCAGTTGGTGCGTTTTACGGTGGATGCATTTGGCGGCCTCGACGTTGCCTGCAACAATGCGGGCGTAGGCGGTGAGCTCAAGCCCACGGCCGACTATACCGTTGAAGAGTGGGATCGTGTAATCAACATCAATCTTCGGGGACAGTGGCTCTGCATGAAGTATCAGATTCCGGAAATGCTAAAGCGCGACAGCGGGTCAATTGTGAACGTGGCTTCCATACTGGGCAAAGTGGGATTTGCAAATGCACCGGCTTACGTGGCAGCAAAACACGGCCTGGTGGGACTTACAAAGTCTGCCGCCCTGGAGTACAGCGCGAAGGGAGTGCGCGTAAATGCCATCGCACCGGCCTTTATTGAAACACCGATGCTCGAACGTGCAGGCCTCACAACCGACCCGGAAGCCAAACAGGGGCTCGTCGACATGCACCCGATTGGCCGGTTGGGTCAGCCCGAAGAGGTGGCCCACGCTATTGTCTGGCTGGCGTCCGACGAAGCGTCTTTCGTGACCGGCCATACTCTCCTGGTAGACGGCGGATATATTGCACAGTAACACATATACATGGCCTGAAATGAAAAAAATGGACACAGGCTGAAATAGACAACCCACGATATACCCTGCCGGGCAACCGGTAATCCATTCATCAAACATATAAAACGGCAGGAGATCTTATTATGACACCAGAAAGTACTCAATACACCCTTCCTTTTACGGAAATGGGAATGGATGATCAGCCGAAAGTTGGCGGGAAAAACGCATCTCTCGGAGAAATGATACGGCACCTGAAATCGGCCGGCGTTCGCATTCCAGACGGTTTTGCTACCACATCCGACGCATACCGATATTTCGTTGAAGCAAACAAGCTGGAAGAGCCGATCCGGGAAAACCTGGATAAGTATCACAACGGTGAACTGGAGATCGACGAGGCGGGGAGAAATATTCGCCAGCTGTTTCAAAAAAGCACATTTCCGACAGCGCTGGCCGAGTCGATCCGGGAGGCTTATACCGAGCTGAATCATAAATACGCGGAGCAGTATGATGAGGATTCGGATACCTACAACGCTGATGTGGCCGTTCGCAGCAGTGCCACGGCCGAAGATCTTCCCGGAGCCAGTTTTGCCGGACAGCAGGAGACCTATCTGAACGTGCGGGGTGTGGAGGACCTGATGAAGGCTTGTAAAAGCTGTTTCGCATCCCTGTTTACCAACCGGGCCATTGTGTACCGCGACAAAAAGGATTTTGGGCATATGGACGTTGCCCTGTCGGTAGGCGTGCAGAAGATGGTACGGGCCGACAACAGCTGTTCCGGCGTACTCTTTACGGTGGATACGGAAACGGGCTTTCCCAATGCTCTACTGATCAACGGGGCGTGGGGGCTTGGAGAAAATGTTGTAAAGGGAACCGTGAATCCGGATCAGTACTATGTTTTTAAAAATCGGCTGGATAATCCGGACTACGTACCCATCATCGACAAGGTGACCGGCTCAAAGGAGATGAAGATGGTCTACTCGGGCGATGACGGCAATACAACTGAAAATGTTCCGACCTCCCTTGCCGAGCGTCAGCAGATGGTGCTCGAAGACGAGGAGATCATTCAGCTGGCCAAATGGGGCGTAGCTATTGAAAAACACTACGATAAACCGATGGATATCGAGTGGGTTAAGGAAGACAAGACGAAGCAGATCTACATTGTTCAGGCGCGGCCTGAAACCGTGCACTCGCTTAAGCTGAACGGCATGCTGAAGTCGTACAGGCTGCGAGAAAACAATCCCACGCTTCTGTTAAAAGGGCAGAGCGTCGGTAGCGTCATTACCACCGGAACGGTTAAGGTAGTGCGCGACACATCCGACCTGTCAGGTATTGAAGAGGACACCATTTTGGTGACTGAAATGACTGAACCCGACTGGGTGCCCGCTCTCAAGAACGCGGGCGGTATTGTAACCGATTTCGGCGGACGAACCTGCCATGCTGCCATTGTGAGCCGCGAACTGGGTATTCCTGCTGTGGTTGGGACCGACAAGGCAACGGATGAGCTGAAAGACGGTGACAAGATCACGCTATCGTCAGCTGAAGGAGACGTGGGCAAGATTTACAAGGGGTTGCTGGAATACAAGGTGGACGAAGTGGACCTCGGCAGCCTGCCCAAACCGGAAACGGAGGTGATGCTCAACCTGGCCACACCGGAGTCGGCGTTCAAGTGGTGGAGGCTGCCCGTGAAGGGTGTGGGCCTTGCACGGATGGAGTTTATTATATCGAATCATATCAGGATTCATCCGATGGCGCTTGTACATCCCGATCAGGTGGAAGATGAAGAAGCGTACAGAAAGATCCGGAAACTGACTACGGGTTATTCGGACATGAAGGAGTATTTTGTGGATAAACTCGCCAGCGGTATTTCAAAAATAGCCGCATCCCGCTTTCCAGATCCCGTAATTGTACGAACCAGTGATTTCAAGTCGAATGAGTACGCCGGACTGATCGGCGGAGAGGGATTTGAGCCGGATGAAGAGAATCCGATGATTGGCTGGCGGGGAGCTTCACGGTACTATCACGAGAACTACCGGGAAGGGTTTGAGCTGGAGTGCCGTGCACTGAAAAAAGTGCGCGAAGTGATCGGCCTTGATAATGTGATTGTAATGATCCCGTTCTGCCGTACCCTTACCGAGGCGGAAAAGGTGCTGGAGGTGATGGAGGAGTATGGATTGAAACGGGGCGAGAAAGGGCTGCAGATCTATATGATGTGTGAAATTCCGTCAAACTATATCCTGGCGGATCAGTTTGCGGAATTTTTTGACGGGTTTTCCATCGGGTCAAACGACCTTACGCAGCTCATCCTTGGCGTGGACCGCGATTCGGGCCTGATGTCGCATGTTTTTGACGAGAATGACCCGGCTGTTAAAACCGCAATTCGTGAGGTGGTGGAACGCGCGCATGATGCAGGAATCAAGGTTGGATTTTGTGGTCAGGCCCCAAGCAATGATCCGGAGTACGCTGCATTTCTTGTAGAATGCGGCATCGATTCCGTTTCCGTGGTGCCCGATAGCGTGATACGCGTAATCCACAAAGTGGCGGAAGCGGAAGGAAAGGGATGAATTGTGATTTGTGATTTGTGATTTGCGACTTGTGACTGGCGACTGAAAACTGAATTTCGAGCAGAAGGCGAATCCTGTAAGCTGAACACCACGCAGCATTTTACAATGTGTCAGGAAAAGGCAGAAGGCAAAAGTGAAAAAAATGATAGGTGGTAACTGGCGGAGAGACGGGGAAAAGTATACGGAAGACGTGAAATTCGATTGAATACCGTTTGAATTCTTTAGTCTCATTACTCACTACAACTATCTGCCAAATCCCGTCCTGCAATCCAAAACCCAAAACTCGAAACCCGAAACTCGAAACCCGAAACCCGAAACTCGAAACTCGAAACCCGAAACCCAAAACCCGAAACCCGAAACCCGAAACCCAAAACCCGAAACCCAAAACCCGAAACCCGAAACCCGAAACCCAAAACGGTGATCGACATGGAAGAGAAAAAGGTGACAGAAAGTCCATTATCGGAGGATACGCTGCAATATTTTAAGGAAAAGCTGCTCGCCAAAAGGGCGGAGGCAAAGGAGCAGATAGAGATCCTGAGCGACCGCAGGGATAATCTTGATGAAGCTGACGACGCAGACCGTTCATCTCTGACGCACCACCCGGGCGATGTGGGGTCGGAAGCGGAAGAGGATGAAATGAACTATCAGCTTCTGGAGCGGGAGAAAAAATATGTGAATGAGATCAACGACGCCCTTGAGCGAATTGAAAACGGTAACTACGGTATCTGTCAGGCCACCGGCAAGCCGATCTCAAAGGGCCGGCTGGATGCAGTGCCTCACACACGCTACAGCATGGAAGCCAAGGAGAAGGGATTGGTGGAAGATGAGTGATGGGTGATGTTTGACTTGTGATTAGTGATTGGCGATTGACGACTGGAAACAGTGTATCAGGGCTACAGCTTGTCAGTGCCAAGAGTTGTGCATTGATCGGTTGATCGGTTGTGCATTCCCTTCACCTTTTTCAATACTAAATACTCAAGACTCAATACTCACGACTCAATCCTGTCTTCCTCAAACATTCTATACGCGGTCTCATCCATGCCAAGATCACGGTAGGTTTTCTGGGCCGTAAGATTTTCCTTCTCCACATAAAGACGGAAACCGCAAACTGATGGATCCCCGGAGGCAAGCTTCTTCACTTTGTCATACATGGCGCGATAGACGCCCCGGCGGCGGTATTCGGGAATCACATAGACGCTTTGAATCCACCAGAAGAGCCCGTTTCGCCAGTCGCTCCACTCAAAGGTGATCATGAGTGAGCCAACAACTTGTTCCTTATAAACGGCCACCAGGTAAAATCCATAATTGGGATTGTTCATCAATCCACGCACACCGGACTCGATCTTGCGGCGGTCAAGCTTTTTGCCCTCTGTTTCCAGCGCCATGGCGATATTAAACTCTGCAATGGTTGATGCATCGGCACGCGTTCCTTTTCGGATGGTCAGGTTCAGATGGTTGGTCATGGCATTGTCAACAATTGAAGGATCAGTTTCATGCAACAAAATGAGCACACGGTCGGATGAAAGCAAGGGAGTTCGGGTATCGGGTATCAATCAGCAGGTAGGAGAGGGATTAATAGACAAACAGACAAACAGACAAACCGACCAACCGAGAAACGGATGAAACCGGTGAACAGAACAACCGACGAACCGAGAAACCGAAAAAGTGGAAACCATATACCATTTACTATTCAACACAGACCACAAGTCACCCATTGCCAATCGCCCAACATGTAGGGGCAAACAAAACATAAATAGTGGAGAATCCCCGATACTGATTCGTTTAGAATCTGGCTATCATTAGTATATACAATTAATTGGATAACCTTGCATTCAGATGTTCGGCAGATGAACATGCGGTGAATCTTTCCGAAGTGTTATCAATCTCTATCTGTTTCGCACCTGTTTGTGAAGGGAATGAACGTCACAAACCCCAAATCTTGTGCCATGAAGCAGTTAACCACGTTATCCGCAGATCAGCTTTATCAACGCGCCTCCCTGGATGAACTTGAATTTTCGACTACCCAAGAACTGGATCATGATAACTACCGGTTTGTGGGACAGGAACGAGCGCTTCGTTCGGCTGATTTCGGAATTCGAATCAAACAAAACGGATACAATATTTACGCGCTGGGTCCTGAAGAGGTTGACAAGCGGTCACTGCTGGAAAATCTCATTGAAAAAGAAGCTAAAAAACAGTCCGTGCCCGACGATTGGGTCTATGTCTGTAATTTTGAGGATGAACAGAAACCCATCGTGCTAAAACTGAAGCCGGGAGACGGTATTCGCTTCCGTGATAAGATGAACCGGTTTGCAGAGGATCTGCCCAACGTGCTCACCAGCGTTTTTGAGAGTGAAGAGTACCAGAATCGGCGTCAGGTAATCGAGGAGAAGGTAAAGGAGAAGGAGCATGAAGACTTTACCGAAATCCAGAAAAAAGCAGAGGAAAAAGGTTTGTCCATTGTCAGGACTCCGATGGGATACTCGGTTTCGCCAGTGAAAGACGGTGAGATTATGAGTATGGACGACATAAAGAAAATGAGTGAAGAGGACCGCAAAGAGCTCGAGCAGGAGGTCCACAACCTTCAGAAAGAATTGCAGAAAATCTTGCGCCAGATTCCGGAGCAACAGCGTAAGATAAAAGATGAGCGGGATGAGCTGAACCGTGAATTCACTGAATATGCCGTAAAGGGACTGATTGAAGAGGTTCAGGATGAGTTTGAGTATAACAGTGATGTCGTATCGTATCTGGAATCGGCGAAGAAAGATATTATCAACAGGGCCGAGCAGATTCTTAACCCCGCGGCTGGCAATCCGCTGATGCAGGCAATGTCCGGTAATAAGCCGGATAAAACCACATCACCCTCCGACCACCCGGTGCTCTGGCGCTACACCGTGAACGTAATGGTGAACAACGCAAAACTGGAGGGCGCGCCTGTTATTTACGAAGATCACCCGATTTACAATAACTTGCTCGGCAGGACCGAACATGTGTCCGAAATGGGCGCTCTTACCACCGATTTCACCTACCTGAAGCCGGGATCTCTTCACAAAGCGAACGGTGGGTACGTTATTGTGGATGCACTGCGGCTTCTCACACAGCCCTATGCGTGGGATGGCCTCAAAAGAGCTCTGATGAGCAGAAAGCTGAAAATAGAGGCTCCCGGGGAGATGTACGGATTATTCAGTACGGTTACCCTTGAACCGGAACCGATCGAGCTGAATGTGAAGGTGGTTTTGGTT
Source organism: Rhodohalobacter mucosus (assembly GCF_003150675.1). Lineage (NCBI taxonomy): Bacteria > Pseudomonadati > Balneolota > Balneolia > Balneolales > Balneolaceae > Rhodohalobacter > Rhodohalobacter mucosus. Next base: position 110,822 of record NZ_QGGB01000006.1, read on the forward strand.
GGCAGCCGCCTGCTGTACTATATGCTCTGTGCATATGACGATGATTTTCAAAACCTGTTCAAGGTGGAAGTGGATTTTGACGATGAGATGGATCGTAGCCCGGAAACACAGAAAATGTATGCGGTGATGATTGCAGGGATGCTCAAAAAGAACGACCTGCAGCCGATGAAGAAAGACGCCGTTGTACGGCTGATCGAGCATACATCCAGAATGGTAAGCGACAGCGAAAAACTCTCCACCAAAACCAATGATATTTTGAAGCTCCTGCAGGAGTCCGACTACTGGAGCCGCAAGGAGGGAGGTGAGGTTATTGACCTGAAAGCGGTTGAAACCGCGATTGAGCAGGTGCGCTATCGCTCGGGGCGTCTCCGCGATAAATACAGGGAGCAGATTCTGCGAAATACCATATTCATTGACACCGAAGGGGAGGCGGCCGGACAGGTGAATGGCTTGTCGGTAGTGTCGCTGGGCAACCTGGTTTTTGCACACCCCACCCGGATAACTGCGCGCGTTCGCGTGGGTAAGGGAGAAGTGGTGAATATTGAGCGTGAAGTGGAGATGAGTGGCCCCATTCATTCGAAAGGTGTACTGATACTGTCTGCTTTTCTGGGGGCACGATACGCACTCGACCGCCCGCTATCGCTGTCGGCAAGCCTGGTGTTTGAGCAGGCCTATGGAGGGGTGGACGGTGACAGTGCCTCATCCACGGAGCTCTATGCACTGCTCTCAGCCATTGGTGACATACCGATACGGCAATCGATTGCGGTTACCGGTTCAGTGAACCAGCACGGCGATATCCAGCCCATTGGAGGCGTAAACGAGAAAATAGAGGGATTCTTCGAGATTTGTAATGAACGCGGCCTTACCGGAGATCAGGGAGTGATGATACCGAAGGCCAATGTGAAAAATCTGATGCTCAAAGCGGATGTGGTGGAAGCCGTTGAAAATGATGAATTCCATATTTATGCCATTGAGAGTATTGATGAAGGTATGTCGCTGCTGAGCGGCATGGAGATGGGTGAACGGGATGAAAATGGAAACTACCCCGACGGTACCGTAAACCATAAGGTAGCCGAAAAACTGGCCCGCTTTGCCAGTGTTAAGAAGCAGTTCACCACACAGAACGATCAGGCGGAGCTACACGCGTCAACAAAGGATAGCAAGTAACCAAGCAGGTAAAAAGATGACACTGACATCCATACTGATTGCAATCGACTCGGTTCCGGGCTCCAGGCCTGTGGTTCAGGCCGCTTCTGAGCTGGCTCTTAGAACCGGGGCATCGCTCAAAGCGCTGTTTATTGAAGATGATAACTGGTATAAAGCCAGTCGAGTCAGTTTCGCATATCAGGTCAGCAGTATCACCGGAGAGCTGATGCCATTTGATGAAGCGGAGATGCTGAAACAGGGCAGAGCCCACAGTTCACTGCTGGAGAGGATGATTGTGAATCACAGCCGTGAGCTCAATATCCGGTGCCACTATCGTACCGCACGAGGACCTGTAATCCGTGAACTGATGGAAGCTGCAAGGGATCAGGACCTTATTGTTATTGGCCGTAACCGTGATCCGGATGGCAGCAGGAGGAAACTGGGCGGAACGGCCCGGTTTCTGGCGGAAAATTGCACTGTCCCGGTGCTGGTCTGGAATGGCGGGGCAACGTGGCCGGGAATCATTACAGGCATGATTGAGCCTGGCACGGAGGGTGAGAATGTGAAAAGGTGGATGCAGTTTTTAGGAAATTGCCTGAACCGGGAAACCGTTACCCTGCATCAGAATCTCACTGAATTGAGCAAAACCGAAAAAACGAAACGTTTACGTGATAAAAACCACCTGCTGGTAGCTGAACGCCATCGGGATGAGGACGGAACTCCGCACCCCGATCTTGAGCAGTTGCCGAATTCGGTGCTATTGGTTTGATGAGTGGGGATTGAGTATTGAGTAGTGAGAAGGCAGAAGGCAAAAGGCAGAAGATCAGACGAACATCTAGCCGTAGGTTTCCTGGGTAACCGTACCGGCACACCCACCACTTTCTCGGTTTCTCTGTTCGTCCGTTCGTCTGTTTTTTATCTCTTTATCGCTTCTCCAGCGGTACGTAGTCGCGCTCGGTTGGACCTACATAGATCTGGCGCGGCCGTGAGATCGGCTCGTTGTTGTCGCGCATCTCTTTCCATTGCGCTATCCAGCCCGGAAGCCGCCCGAGAGCAAACATCACCGTAAACATCTCCGTCGGGATACCGATGGCGCGGTACAGAATACCTGAATAGAAATCCACGTTTGGATAGAGCTTGCGATCAACAAAATAGCTGTCGTTCAGCGCGACCTCTTCCAGGGATGTTGCGATCTCAAGAAGCGGGTCGTCCACACCCAATTCGTTCAGTACCTCATCAGAAACTTTCTTGATGATTTTGGCGCGCGGATCAAAATTCTTATAAACACGGTGACCGAAGCCCATAAGCCGAAAATCGCTGTCTTTATCCTTGGCTTTTTCCACCATTTTCTTCACATCTCCGCCTTCCCTGCGAATGTGTTCTAGCATCTCAATCACTTTCTGGTTGGCGCCTCCGTGGAGCGGTCCCCATAGTGCACAGACGCCCGATGAAATAGCCGCATAAAGGCTTGCATGGGAAGATCCTGCTATTCGAACGGTGGATGTGGAACAGTTTTGTTCATGGTCTGCATGAAGAATCAGCAGCGTATTGAGTGCCTTCACAACCGTCGGATTGATCTCATACTCTTCAGTTGGCAGCGCAAACATCATGTGCAGGAAATTGGCACAGTAGTCCAGGCGATTCTGCGGATACATGATCGGGAATCCCTGTGACTTACGATACGACCAGGCCGCAATCGTGGCGCTCTTTGCAATAAGCCGCCTTATCGTCAGATTAACCTGTTCGGGATGAAGCTGTGTATTGTGCGCATCGGGATAAAATGTGGACAATGCGCTGATCATGGAGGCCAGAACACCCATCGGATGTGCTTTTTCCGGATATCCCTCATACAGTTTCTTCATATCCTCATGGATAAGGGTATGGCGTGTAATGCCGTGTGTGAAAGATTCAAGCTCTTCCTTGCCGGGCAGATCTCCGTAAATAAGAAGGTAAGCCACTTCCAGAAAATCGCTCTGGCTGGCAAGCTGTTCGATTGGGTAGCCCCGGTATCTGAGAATTCCTTTTTCACCGTTCAGGAACGTGATGGCGCTGCGTGTCGCTCCTGTACTTTTATAGCCGGTATCGGATGTGATGAACCCCGTTTCGCTTCTCAGATTTGTGATATCGATTGCGCGTTCCCCTTCGGAGCCCTCGATGATATCCAGTTCAAACGTTTGGTCGTCAATTTCAAGTTTTGCAATATTCGATTTGCTCATGGTATGATGTCTCGTTTATGGATTCGGAAATGTTATTTTGTAAGAATAATATTCGTTTAGCCTTTAATCTGTTTGTAAGCAGTTCCGCTGCAATAATTGCGTGTGCAGATATTCTGTCAGTTTCGGTTAGCTTTCTATTTACCCCATCTCAAGAAATAAAGCCGTTACTAAAGATACAACTCCTGATTCAGATGATCTGCAGATTGATGGTTGATGCGTGGAAAAAACCCGCATTGTTGATAAAAAATAGCCAACTGCAGATTGTGGATGTAAAGGTTATGCAGAAGAAGCAAACGGCCGGAAAGATCCGGAGACTGTACACAACCTACACAGTTTTTATGATAACTTTATCATCCTGATCCCCTGTTTTACCATGGGGGAATTTCCCAGTTGAACACGAATGAGAAAAAAAGAGAAGCGTGTAAAAGCAGTGAGCCCCACCTGGAGTATTTATTTTTTAAGTGATGGCTTTCACGGAAAATGAATCAGGAAAAGTAGTCTCCAGCAAGTGCTGTGGAATTTGCAGAAGTACTCCGTGCATTTTTTCATTTCGTCCGCGCTTGATCAGTATTTCAAGCACGACACGGAAAGCTTCTTCAGGGTCCACTCTTTTTTCAAGCCGTGAATAGCTGTTTATCATCTGTAAAAACTCCTCCCTCTCCGGCACCCGGTTGCGCTGATGTTCAAGAAACTGTTCAAAATAGTCTGCATTTCCGGGCCCCATCCGTTTCTTATAGTGATCGAGCAACGCGCGGTTGTAGAGAATTTGTGAAACGGCATTCGGATTATACCCTTCAAAAAAGATCGCTCGAATGTGCAATGGAAGGGCAGAGGAGAACCGAAATACAAGATCAAGTGGAAGTACATCTCTCATAGCATGGAGTACGCCCAGCATTGCCCTGAATCCGATATCCGTTTTGCCAGCCCACCCGAGCCTTTCCGCAATTTCATTTGACAGCATTTTTTGTCCGGCCGATCGCCGGTAGGTGGTTGTTTTCATGATCAGATAGTTTCAATGGTTGAATAAAAACAAGAGAGCCATTCTGCTGATTAAAACTAATGAACTGTACCCTCTATGGCATTCAGGGTGATCGCTCATTCCATGTAGAATATATTCTTATCAGTCTGTAATGGTTTTCACTACCGCCCGGGATGGAAGGTGAACGGAGGAACGGGGGAACTGAGGAACAGAGGAACAGAGAAACGGAGGAACAGAGAAACGGAGGAACAGAGAAACGGAGGAACAGACGAACAGAGGAACGGAAATACGAATAACGAACGACGAACTGCGAACGACGAACAACTAACAACGAACAACCAACAACCAACAACCAACAACCAACAAACCCATTTCCAGTTCGCGTTTTTGATTGAATTAACTATCTTGAAAGAGTGCTCCCATGAACCTAAAAAAATCCGTCATGAAAAAAGCAATTCTATTTTGCGCCATACAGTTAGCGCTCTCTTCCTCGATTCTTTCTGCACAGGGAACCCAGCTTTTGCGTGAACCCACCATCAGCGATACGCATATCGTTTTTGTTCATGCATACGACCTCTGGAAAGTGGATCGCGATGGCGGTGATGCCATCCGCCTTACCAGTAACATCGGCGGGGAGATGAGCCCGCATTTCTCACCCGACGGATCGATGGTTGCATTTACCGGTCAGTACGACGGAAACCAGGATGTATACATTGTTCCGATTGAAGGTGGAGAACCCGAACGGCTCACATGGCATCCCGGCGCGGATGTGGTGACGGGATGGACGCCCGACGGTGAGGTGCTCTTTCGGTCTTCGCGTGACGGACATCCAACCGAAACAAACCGCATCTGGAAAGTAGCTACCGATGGCGGCATGCCTGACGTGCTGCCGATACCCAGGGCGGCCAACGGGGATATGTCGGATGACGGACGCTACCTGGCTTACAACCCCATTACGTTCTGGGATCCGGAGTGGAGGAACTATCGTGGCGGACAGGCACAGCCGATATGGATTGTGGATTTGGAAACCTATGAGCTGGTACAGACGCCCCGCACCGATAATGAACGACATACCGACCCGGCCTGGCTGGGTGATCAGGTGTTTTACCTTTCGGAGCGTGATTTTGCAAACAACATCTGGTCGTACAATCCGGATACGGGTGAGGAGAAGCAGTGGACATTCCATACGGATTTTGACGCCAAAAATATTGACGCGGGCTTTGGCATGATTGTGTATGAGCAGGGCGGATACCTTCACCTTCTCGATCCACAGACCGGGGTAACGGAACCGCTTGAAATTCATGTTGCAGGCGATATGAGTTACGGACGCGTGCGATGGGAGGAACCGTCTGCCTGGAACATGGATAATGCCGCCATATCACCAACGGGACAGCGGGCCGTTTTTCAGTTCAGGGGCGAAATCATAACCGTGCCTAAGGAAGACGGAACCTGGCGTAATCTGACGAATTCGTCAGACAGTGCGGAAAGATATCCGGTCTGGTCGCCCAAGGGTGATCAGGTAGCATGGTTTTCCGATGCCAACGGGGAGTACCAGCTGGTTATCTCCGATCAGTTTGGACTGGAAGATCCGCGATACATTGAACTTCCCAATCCCACATTTTATTTCAGACCGGATTGGTCACCCGATGGCACGCATATCGCCTACACGGATACCGATTACAATCTATGGTATGTGAACGTGGAGTCGGGTGAAGCTACCTATGTGGATACGGACGGCTATGCGCATCCTAATCGTACACTGAATCCGGTATGGTCGCCCGACGGCAAGTGGATCGCCTATGTGAAGCTGCTGCCCAATCAGTTCAAGGCGGTGATGGTGCATAACATTGACAGCGGTGATACCTGGCAGCTGAGTGATGGCATGTCGGACTCCATCACACCGGTGTGGAGTGAAGATGGAAAGTACCTCTGGTTCCTGGCCAGTACCGATTACGGCCTCAACACGGGGTGGCTCGATATGAGTTCATACAATATGCCGATCACCCGTGCGCTTTATATGATTGTACTGGCTGAAGGGGAACCTTCCCCGCTGCTGCCCGAAAGCGATGATGAAGAAGTGGCAGATGCTGACGGAGATGATGAGGTAGAAAACGGCGGCAATTCAGACTCATCAAATGGTGAGGTGACCGTTCGAATCGATCCTGAAGGCATTGCCAGCCGCACCCTCGCCGTAAATATTCCTGAGCGTAACTATACCGGCCTCATGCCGGGTCCCGGCGGAAGCGTATTCTATACCGAGTCGGTTCCCAACGAGGGCACCCGCCTGCACAAATATGACCTGGAGAAACGCGAAGGGAGCCTTTTTATGGCCAATGTGAACAGCGCGGTAGTGTCGCACGACCGGAAAAGCATTCTCTACCGGAGCGGCAGCACCTGGGGAATAACCGATACCGGAACCGGTGAGAAGAGGCCGGGTGACGGATCTCTCTCCATCAGCGGGATTCAGGTTCAGGTGAATCCACAGGAAGAATTTCACCAGATCTTTCGCGACGGCTGGCGCTTCATGAGGGATTTCCTCTACGTTGACAACATGCACGGTGCTCCCTGGGATGAGGTGTACGAGTGGTATGCTCCATGGGTGGATCATGCAAAACACCGCTCCGACCTGAATTATGTGCTCGATATCATGAGCGGTGAAGTGGCGGTAGGGCACTCCTACGTTGCAGGCGGAGACTTCCCGGAGTTGGAAAATGTGCGTGCCGGTCTGCTTGGCGCAGATATTTCGCTGGACAACAATGCATTCCGAATTGACAAAATCTACACCGGCGAGAGCTGGAATCCGGATCTGAGGGCACCATTGTCGGGCCCTGGCATTGACGTGAACGAGGGCGATTACATCCTTGCAGTAAATGGTGAAGAGCTGAACCCAGCCGAAAACTTCTATCGCTATTTTGAAGGAACCGTGAACCGGCAAATTCAGCTGCTGGTGAATGACCGTCCGAATACGCGGAATGCACGCCTGGTAACGGTTGTACCTGTTGCAAGTGAAGGAGGACTGCGAACACGCGACTGGGTAGAATCGAATCGGCGCAAGGTGGATGAGATGTCGGACGGACAGCTTGCCTATGTCTGGGTACCCAACACTGGCACCGGAGGGTACAATTACTTCAATCGCTACTTTTTCTCCCAACAGCACAAGCGAGGTGCGGTTATTGATGAACGCAACAACGGAGGCGGATCCGCAGCCGATTATATGGTGGATATCCTCTCGCGTGAATTGCACGGATTTTTCAACAGCAAAGCAGCCGACCGTCAGCCGTTTACCACTCCGGGTGCGGGCATCTGGGGACCCAAGGTGATGATCATTAACGAACGGGCCGGTTCGGGCGGCGACCTGCTGCCGTTCATGTTCCGCAAGATGGATATTGGTCCGCTCATCGGAACCACCACCTGGGGCGGACTGGTGGGTACCTGGGATACGCCGCCGTTTGTGGATGGCGGACGTTTTGTGGCACCCCGCGGCGGGTTCTACAACCTTGCCGGTGAGTGGGATGTAGAGGGACTTGGTATCGAGCCCGACATCCACGTGATGCAGACCCCGAAGGATGTGATTGAAGGCCGCGATCCGCAGCTCGAACGCGCCGTTCAGGAAGCGCTCAGGCTGCTGGAGGACTATCCGAATCCGATTGTGCCCACACCGGAGGATCCGGTGCGGTACAGGCGTCCGGCGACGGGAGGGGAAAACTGAGGAACAGCTGTCAGCTATCAGCTTTCAGCAGTCAGTGGTTGGTGGTTTGTTGTTAGTTGTTGGTGGAAGAAACTAACGACTGTCATTCCGACCGAAGCGGAGGAATCTCCCAAACTGTGTGCTGCACTAAGTTCTGACAACGCTCACCCAAGAACCACGCACGGAGATGTCTCCATTCTCTCGCTCCGCTCTTTCAGTCGACATGACATGTTCTGGATTTAGAAGGGGGGCGGTGCGGATGAATTGTCTTTGGCCTGTGTTCTGTCAGCACCGCAAAAACGACACTTCATCGGTTCGATATTCGTCTGTTCATCCGTTCATCTGTTTCCTTCTTTTTCCTTGACTATTTCCGCGCAATTCCATTTACTACAATTGTTTAGCGATTTAAACGCATAACTCAGGGTACGGGGTTGTGCCTGCGATCCATCCAATCCTGCCGGGATGAATAAAGATACTTTAAACGGGTTGAAGTTCCGCTACGGGAATCTGTTTCTGATGTTTGTGTCTGCGACAGTTTTTCTTTCCTGTTCGTCTTCAGCGGACGATTCAGAGTCTGCCAATAGCCTGGATCTGGTAGCCGTTGAAGAACTGCGCATTGGTCAGATGGAAGGAGATGAAGAGGTTGTCTTCGGGGCCATCAATGGCATCGCTGTTGGGGCGGAGGGACGAATCTATGTATCGGACTATCAAGTGCCCACATTACGCATGTACGATTCCGGGGGCAATTTTCTTGGCAATGTTGGAAGAGAGGGCAGAGGCCCGGGGGAATACCTGAGAATTGCAGGTGTAAAAACATTTACTGACGGTGAGCTGGCCATTTGGGATGGCGGCAATCAACGTATTACCACCTATGAACCGGACGGCTCTTTTCAAGAGCATTTTCCGCTCCAGGCCCGGTTGAGTGCCGTAGATATTTTTGAAGTCGATACGGAAGGCAATTTTTATGTCAGAATTGTTCTCCGAAGCGGGCCCGGTGTTCCGAACTGGGAGTATGGATGGGTCAGGGTGAGTGCTGAAGGCGCTGTTGTGGATACGCTTCAGGTACCTCCCGACCTTAACGAATATCCACAAACGTTTGTCCTGTTCACCGCATCGGGTGATGCACATGCATTTATTGAAAGAGAAATGTTTGCATTAAGCCCGATGGGATATCTGGTGACCGGCCGCAATACCGAATACGACATCACCCTTCACAAACCGGAGGGAGAAGTCAGCATTCAGCGGGACTATGAACCGATTGCGGTCAGAGAAGAAGAAAAAACCCAGTGGCGCAAATGGATCGATTATTACAACGTAACACACCAGGTTCCGGATAATAAGCCTGTGTTTAAAAAAATTATGACCGATATGGAGGGGCGGATCTGGGTTTGGCGATATACGGAGGCCATTTATACGGAAGAGAATATCGGTCCGCACTTTGGCCCCGAAAGCAACTGGTGGGAGCCGCCCACGTTTGATGTGTTCAATCCGGACGGCTCATTCTATGCACGCGTTGAGCTCCCGATGCGTGCCAAATTTTTCGAAGCCCGTGGTAATCATGTCTGGGCCCTGGTAAAGGGCGAATTTGACGAACAATACGTGGTTCGCTACCTGCTGGAAGAACAGGGAAAGGCTATTCAATAAACAGACGAACAGACGAATGTTGATCTGAGGAAGCGGATGAAATTCCTATACTGGGTGCAGCACGAAGTTCTGTCAAACCTATCCCCGGAACAACGTGAGGGGATGTCTCCATTCACTCGCTCCGCTCGTTCAGTCGACATGACACGTTCCCGGGTGAAGAAAGGGGCGGTGCATAAAGATTGACTCATGCATGCGCTCTGTCAGCACCGCCAGTCTTAAGTTTGTCCCTTTTGAGTGATCAAAAGGGACGAAAAATCACCGGCGGGCAGATTCTCCGGCGAAAGCTTCCTTCGTTTCGCTAAAGAACATCAATGGTCCATGAAATCCATCACATTTGATTCGATCTCACCGGTATGATGTTCTTCTTAACGCTGCACTTTGGAATCTATTTGTCGCCGAATGATCTGCAGGCGGACGTAGATCATAGATTAGGGGTCAAAAAAATACTTTCTCGGTTACTCTGTTCATCTGTTCGTCCGTTTACATCACAATTCACTCATCACAGATCTCACATCAAAAGGTTCCTTCCTATTCGTCCCACTCCGGTCGTATCTGATCGCCGGATAATCTGCAGGCGGGCTTCGAAAATAGATTAAGAAGAAAACTTTCTCTGTTCCTCTGTTCCTCTGTTTCACTTCGTGTGAATCGCCTACGGCTCGGGGGCTCTGTTCGTCTGTTCTTCGGTTTTTCCGTCTTCCGTCTCACGTTTGACGTCTGACGTTTGACGTTTGACGTCTGACGTCTCTTCCGCTCAATCCATCCCGCCTACAACAGGTAGAGTAAGGCTCGTCCGGTCCAGATCGATCGTCAGTTCGGTTCCGGGATCCGGCCAGAGAGTATATTCGCGGTCGCTTGAAAAGATCATCAACCCAATCTGCTGGCCCTCGCGGATAATCTGGTCGTCGGGCTGAAGCTCAAAGGTGACGGTGTAAAATTCACCCGGAATCAGCGGCTCGCTTTCAGTCAGCGACTCATAATTTTGCGGATCGGCCCAGCCGCGCGTTATGATATTGTCGGTCAGTACGGTGCCGCGCCCATCGTTCCAGGGCAGGGAAACCACCCAGACAGATAGGTTTACCGCCGGCTTACTGCTGGCCAGCGTTACGGTCACTTCCGGCACGCCGGAGATATGCAGCGGCTCTTCAAGCTCCTCCGTGACATAGATCAATCGGTGGTCGGTCCACTCAGCCTGCGCCAGGGCGGAACCGGAGAAGGAGACATTGTCGATCAGGGTTTCCGTGCCGCTTGCGGATACCGGGGTTGTGGTGAGTCCGCCGCGCTCCGGAGCTCCGGGCGTCAGATAAAAAGTAACCGGCTCGGCTTCCGGATGAGGATAGTCGGGATATGACGTGGGATCCTGCCTCTCGTCGCGCTCGCGGGTGATCCATGCGCGGGGCAGTTCCTCCACTCCGTTCTCCACATTGTACAAATATCTTGCAAACCACATGTTCATCAGCTCATGCGGCGGCTCGCCCCCGTGTCCGCCCTGATGGTAGTAGATCATGGTTGGAACTCCTTTCTCTTTTGCGGCTTCATAGATTCGAAGGCTGTGTTCGGGCATCACATTCCAGTCATTGAAGGCGTGGGCCATCAGCATCGGGGTGTTCATATTCTCCATCTGGTTCAGGTAGTCGCGCCCGGCCCAGAACTCATTGTAGTCGCCCGTAATCCGGTCGATACCGCTGGCAATTTCCGTATCGCGGGTTGTCCGGTTGTTATAGGCACGCTTTGACTCATCCCCGCTGTGAATAAAATCATACAGCACATCCACATCCTCACCCAGGTACCCGCCGGGTGACCGAACCAGTCCGTGGGAGCGATAGTAGTGATAGTAGGACGTGTTGGGCGCCACCGGAATGATCGCCTCCAGGCCGTCTACACCGGTCGTTGCCGCAGCCAGCGGGAGGGTGCCGTTGTAGGAGGTGCCGGTCATGCCCACCTTTCCGTTTGTCCAGTAAGCTTCTACGGTTTCATCGCCATCGGGTGTGGTGTAGCCGGTTGCGCGCCCGTTCAGCCAGTCGATCACCGCTTTGGGTGCAAGCGATTCATTCTCTCCGCCCACCGTTGGAGAACCCTGCGAAAGACCTGTACCCGGCGATGATGAGTGTACCACGACAAATCCAAGCGGCACCCAGGTCTGAATATGTGAATTGGAAATGATGGGCCGTTCCCCGCGTCGCTGAACTTCCGGTCCCGGTGTACGTGCCGGCGGCTCCTCGCCCAGCTCATGGCGCACATCCCAGAAAAAATCGTAGGGTGGGGTGGCGGTTCCTGCATAATAGGGGCTTGTTTCATAGATCACAGGCAGCTTAAGATCACCCGATTCGGTCTGCTGCGGACGCGTAACGGCAACGTGCATCCGGTCGTGTTGGCCATCACCGTCCGTATCGAACTCCGTCTCCACCCACAGATCATGGCGGATCCAATTTTCCTGATTCGAAAATTCAGGAATGGGCTGCAGGAGGCCGTTTTCAACAAGGGGTACCCGGAGCCCGGTTTCCGCAACGGTTTGGCCAAAAACAGAGGGAATCTGCGCCAGGCTCAGGATTGCGATAAGAAGTGCAGGGATAACTACAGACAGCGGAATACGTTTCATAAAAATCAGGAGTCTTGAGTTGAACGGGAATTATCAACGCAGTAAATAGCAAATTATGAGGTGAATGTCATCCGGTAAAAAAAGATAGGTTTGTGGAAAAACACGTCATTGAGAATCCCATTAATGCCGATTTATTCAGTATCTGTTTGCTGAATTAGTACCAGTTCATCCTCAAACCGTTCAGCACTCTCATGCTTATCCCAATCTCTGTATAGACTGATGAGCTGCTGTAGTGTATTTCTCTTGTGCCGGTCGGATATTCCTTCATTTTTATTGAAATGGCTGTAGGCATCGAGTAAATGTGTCTCCGCCTCCGGAAATTGTTTTGTTTCAAGGAGTGCTTTGCCAAGCTGATGCTGAACGGTAGCAATGGTAAACAGCCCGCTTGGGGATACGTTTTTAAACATAGTGAGTGCCTCAGTAAAAAGAGGCACCGCATTCTCAGGCTGTCCAATACTCAGGTAAAATTCACCGTTTGTATTGTAGGATTCAGCAAGATGTATGTGACCCTCAGGGTAAACTCTTAGATGCATCTGAAGTGATTCTGATAAATATAATTCTGCTTTCTCGAGTTCACCTTTATCCCGATAGATCATTCCCAGAATAGATAGACCTTGAGCAATGGTTGTATGATCTTCATCAAACGATTCACTTACAATCCGGTATGATCTCAAAGCGACCTTTTCAGCTGACTCGTAGTCTCCTTTTTTTCTGTGAATTGTGGCCAGTACGTTTAGCGCTCGGGCTACTCTACTGTGATTCTCACCATACACCTTTTCTCTGATACGAATTGATTCAATTATCAACTCTTCAGCCTGGTCAAATTTGCCCTGCCGTTGTAGAAGACGTGCGAGATTACTTAAAAAGATAGCGACATCCGAATGATTATCTCCCAGCAGCATTCGACCCGCATTCAGGCCCTCACGATAGTAAAGCTCGGCTTCCTCCAGTTTTCCTCTTTTAGCCAAAAGATATGCCAGGTTATTCAATGTGAAGTTTACTTTTGAATGGACAGGTCCATAGTATGCTTTTCGGGCTTCCAGGTTCTCCCGGTGAATCTCTTCAGCCTCGTCTAACTGTCCCATATCAAGCAGAACCAGCGCATAGTTGTTCAGGCTGGTAAAGACATCCGGATGCTGTGATCCGTGCACGCGCTTTCGAATTTCCAGCGCCTCTCGAAGATAGGGCTCCGCTATCAGGTCTTTATCCACCGACCAATGTACGGAACCCAAAGCATTCAGGGTAAACGCGATGTCGGGATGATCGCTGGGAAGATGATTACGCTGAAGGTTCAGAGCCTTTTCCAGAAGAGGGACCGCTTTATCCGGCATTTGCATTCCTCTATATGAACTTCCAATCGTATATAGCATCTCTGCCTGCACAAGCGGTTGTTCCGACAGATCTTCCACTCGTTCGATACCCATATCAAGAAGGTCTACTGCCGTCAGCATTTCTCCCTGTGCATTTACAGGGTTGCCTGCACTAAACAGGCTTGTGAGAAAATCAGCCACCTGTTCAGCCTTCTCCCTTTCAAGCTGTGCAATATTGCGCTCCTGGGTGATATTCCACGTATAAATCAGGGATAAGGCAATAAGGGAAATCAAAAAAACGGCTGCTGCTGCCAGCCTTGTTCTGTGTCTTTTTATGAACTTACCAACACGATATCGCACAGAGCCGGATTTAGCCATCAGCGGCTGACCGCTTTCAAACCGATCCAGCTCCTCAATCAGCTGGCTTACGGAATTGTAGCGGTCTCCGGGTTCTTTTCGAAGGGTTTTTAATATCAGGTAATCCAGGTCGGTTTTCAGCACATCGATTATTGATGATGCCGTTGCAGACCGGTTCGACGCAATTTTTGATAAATCAGGGGAGTTGGAGATGCACCTGCTGGGCGCTACCGGTTCATCGTTCAGTATCCGCTGTTCCACTACGTGAATTGGCCGGTCCTTCAGGTCAATCGGATAGGTGTCTGTGAGGAGATAGTGGAGCAGCACTCCCAGCGCATACACATCGGTGGATGTCGTTACAGTATCCCCTTTTACTTGCTCGGGTGAGGCATACTGCGGCGTCCAGATTTTTCTGCCGGGAAGCGTCTCAAGCAGGTCAATATCAGGATGGGTCCGATCCAGCAGCTTGGCGATGCCAAAGTCAAGGATCTTTACATTGCCGTTCGCAGATACGAAAATATTTGGTGCTTTAAGGTCACGGTGAATCACCAGATTTTTGTGTGCGTAATCGACCGTTTGGCAGATTTGGCGGAACAGCGAGATTCGCTCATTTACAGTCAGAGAATTTGCATTGCAGTATTCATCGATGGGGCTGCCCTCAATAAACTCCATTACCAGGTAGGGGAGGCCATCGTTTGTGATCCCTCCGTCGTAAATTTGAGCAATATTGGGATGATTCAGCGAAGAGAGAATCTCACGCTCAATTTTAAAGCGATGGATGTTCTCTTCTGTATCAAGGCCTTTTTTCAGGAGTTTAACCGCCACGTCCTGGCTGAACTCTCCGTCGGCGCGCCGGGCTTTGAAAACCATGCCCATTCCGCCAACGTCAATGAGGTCCGTAACCAGATAGCGCCCGATTTTTCTGCCGATCAAGTTTTCTCCGATACGTTCTTCGGATTCGTCACTGCCAAGTTCGGAAATCAATTTTTCCCCGTCACGCCTGACACTCTGCATGAAATGCGCCTGCTGCGACTCCTCAATTAGCAACAGCATTTGCTTCACTTCATCTGCGATGTGGGGCGTTTCCTCAAATACTGTATTCAAATACGTATCCCTCTCTTTACCCGAATAGGTAAGCGCGGTATCAACAACTTCTTTAACCAGATTCCAGTGTCTCTTATTCACGGTAATCCTGCTGATTGAAAGAAAATCCCAATTCTTGTTTTAGACATGCTGATGAAGAATTGAGAAGCAAAAATGCATCACATAAACCCCCAGTTTCCTGTTTACCGAACAAATTAAATCAAAATAAAATATCCGTTAAAATCCAATTCAGCGCAGAATCTTTGCAAAGGCAGGGGTAAATTGAGTATTGAATATTGAGATATCTGAAAACTGTCGATTTTCTACCGAATTAGTATTCTTCCGTCTCCCGTTCAAAAATTCCCTCTCCTTTTCAGCTCTTTGTAGAGCCAGGCACGTGCCTTTGCCCAGTCGCGATATACGGTTCGTTCAGACAGACCCATTACATCGGCAATATCATCAAAATTCATCTCACCGAAATAGTGCATTTCCACTATATCGGCCAGTCGTTCATCAAATCCGGAGAGCCGTGTGAGTGCCTCATCAATTCGAATCAGATCATCCGCTTCATGATCTGCACTCATCATTTCGTCAATGTAGGTAGAGGGCCTCTCTTTGCCTCCTCTTTTTTTTCTGGATCGTTTTCGGGCATAGTCGATCAGTATTTGCCGCATCGCTTTTGCACAGACTGCAAAAAAATGCTGCCTGTTTTTGAGATCCAGCGTCTGCTGGCCCGAAAATTTGAGATAAAGCTCATGAACCAGATCCGTTTTGGAGTAGGTGTGAATGCCCCGCTCACCGGATATTTCCCGCCATGCCATATTGTGCAGCTCCTGGTACAGCAGGGAGAAAAGCCGGTCGTACGCCTTTTGGGAACCATTCCTGAGCTCGATCAGCAGCTGTGTTATATCCTGACTGTTGTCACTCATCACTGATATTATTGGTACATATGCGGCATTGATGAAAATGAGTATAAGAAAATTTGTCAGTTTTTTCCCGGCCTTGTCGCAATACAGGTAGAGCTCTTAATTGCCACCTGCCCGATTAGTTTCGGGTTCAGGGCTAATAATCGCCAAGGGATGCCTGGCGGCAGGCAAAGAGGCTCACGAATCGGAATAACCACCAATATCAGGAGGATAATATACCATGAACTCACATCGACACGTACTTACGGCACTGGTCGCTTTCTTAATGTTAGGCACAATTGATTTACATGCACAGGAACTTCGGGAGATGCAGCCGCTGGAGGCAGATGATTTTGAGTGCCTTCAATCGCTGGATTGTATTCAAAACAGCCAAAGCCTGAAGAGCAAAGGCTGGTCATTTATTTTTGATGAAACCGTGGATGCATTTGCCAATGAGCGTACTGCATACATGAAGGGTGAAAACATCTATTTTTTTGCCATGTATGACAAGAAGGGCAACCTGATTCGATCCACTTACAGGCGGAAGGATGTTGCATTGCCCAGATGTCTGCACAGATATCATGCTGAAACCGCAGATGAGGGGTCGCGAATAGCAGGATCTGAAATGACAATGAAGGATTTTGACCCGTCTACCATCAAATATAAAGTGATGCTGGAAAGTGGAACATCATCAAGATCAGAGGTATATGATTCCGATTTTATCAGTGATGTTCACAGGGAATATGAAGGCGTGGCGGAGCTTTGTATGATATGAATGCTTTAAGATGAAGGGAAAATGGGGGGTAGAGGTGAGTATTGAGTAGTGAGTATTGAGTAGTGAGAAGGCAGAAGGCAAAAGGCAAAAGGCAGAAAAACCGATGAACAGATGAACATCGAATGGATGAACCGAAGAAGTTATTTCATTTCAGAAAATTGGCAACTGCTTCCTTAACAAGAATCGGCCGGTCTGAAATGGCTCCCTTTCGGGCCTCCGGAATCAGCAGCAGCTCGCCATTGGGAAACGCATCGGCCCAGGCTTGCTGGGCAGGGATCATATGGGCATCCTTTTCACCCCAGATAATCAGATGAGGAGCCATGACGCGCTGAAGTCTGCCATCTGTGAAATCCCACCTGCCATAGTATCGCGGTGCCAGCTGTGCCGTATAGCGGTAGTAGTAGCGGACCGCTTCCGGTGGTGCGTCACAGGTAGTGCCCCGGTATGTCACCTCTTCGCCGCGTTCTTCAGCAATACGCCGATTCAGCGCCTCATACTCCCTGCACGTTTCCACCGGGTTTTCTGCCGTGCCATTCAGGAGGGAGCCAAGTAATTCGGACGATCGGGCCGCAAGAAGGCTATCGGGCGGCGGTGTAAGATCCAGCCGCCGCAGCTCCAGCTCCTGCATCAGGTCGGGTCCCGTGGCACCGTGGTAGACGGCGCGCCGTATCCGTTCAGAGTACTTCAACGCATAGGAGGCCGCAATCACGGATCCAAAGGAGTGCGTGAACAGGTTCATCTGCTCCAGCCCGAAATGCCGCCGCACCGCTTCGAGGTCCTCTACAAAATATTCGGGACGCAGTTTGGTGGTATCCTCAGGAAGCTGCGACAACCCGCCACCGCGCTGATCATAGAAAATCAGGGTGAACTCCTCTGCCAGCGGCCTCACATCCGGCAATACCGAGTTGATTCCCGCACCCGGTCCGCCGTGCAGCACCACAAGCGTGTCGGGGCTGCTGCCCACAATCTTGAAATGAATGGATGCGCCATTAGCTCCCTCCAGAAAGCCCTCCTGCGTCACCCCGGGCTTCATGCTACTTGAGCATGAGATAAGAAGTGTGAAACTGATAAAGAACAGAAAAACAGACTTCATGAGGGCAAGTTACATGTATGTTATACATTGCAATGAACTAATCCCGGGGCAGGAATTCAATCGATAATGGGGATATTCGCGGAGCGACATTCCGTAGATTATTTGTCCGGTCGGTATCGATCAGCAGCCAGTCAGGATCCAATTCAGCGCGGATGGGCTTCTGGTTTGAACGCAACGCAAGCCTTGATGTTTCTGACGCAATGGAAGCAGTTGTACGGGCAATGACATCGCCGCGGCTGTCGTACAGAACGAGATCAACGAGATCTTGCCGCGGCGGGACTTTTTCCCCGCCTTCCCATTTTCTAAATCCAATCAGGACATCTGTCAGATAATTTCCGGTGCTGTCTCTGTGGAAGGAAGCGTGCTCAATGGAAGGGTCGGTTATGGTTACTGAACCAATCAGTTCATCCGCTTTGTATTTCAGGGAATCGGGCAGGGCTATGGCTATTCGCTCCCTCAGCTGCAGCGTGGTAGGATAGGATAACGGCTTATCTGCAAATTCAGCAAAGAAACCGGAAAGTGTATTCTTGAATTTCTCACGGCCGGTGTAGTGACTGAGTGCATGGAGTACGACAGCTCCCTTTCCGTAGGTGATGTACTCCTGCTCAACTCCGGCGTATTCAAGCGGTGGCTCATCATCCTGTCCGGAATGGAGCCGGCTTCGTAAATAGCGCTCATGCTGCAAGCTCAAAAATTGATCCCGTTCCTCTTTTCCCGCGAAATC
Source organism: Rhodohalobacter mucosus (assembly GCF_003150675.1). NCBI lineage: Bacteria > Pseudomonadati > Balneolota > Balneolia > Balneolales > Balneolaceae > Rhodohalobacter > Rhodohalobacter mucosus. The sequence goes on from NZ_QGGB01000006.1 coordinate 129,338, forward strand.
CTCAAGAATCTCCAGCATGAGGTATTCCGTGATGCTTTCCGTTAAAACCGTTGCACCGGGAGCTCGTCCGGGCAGAAGCCTGTTTCCAAACCAATAGTGGGTCATTTCATGTGCTGCAACATAAAAGGGGAAATCAACTGCTGACGATCCTTCCGCACTTGTTTTGGCCGAATTTATCCCAAACAGCTGTTCGGTCAGTAGAAGCGTGTTGGTTTTGAACGACATAATGTTGGCGGATGAAACCGGCAGCTCCACCACCCTCACTGTCTTGCCGGCGAACCCACCGAACAGCCCGGAGTTGAATTCGATGGATGCCTTTATCCCTGATAGAATGGATTCCAGGTTGTCGTCATGACCGGCATGATGATACAATTCAATGGTTTTGTTTTCCCACTGAACCCGGATCACATTGTACCGTGCGGAAGCAAAGAAAAAGTCAAACTTTACGGGTTCTGGTGGTTTGTAGTGATACATATTTCTGCCGGTTAATGTACGGTGTTCCACCAGGTCCCCGTTCGAAACGGCTATCTGATCCGCGGTAGTGCTAATCCGTATCTCTGCATGAACCCGGCCGCTGCCGGAGGATTGATAGTGCAGGTTTGGGGTATTGGAGTCCACAGATTGGTATAGTTCTCCCGGAAAAAAATACCCGATTCGCGGCAGGATGTCATCGTTGAGGAACGTTCCGTTTGAAAGAACACCTGAGTTTTGCTGAAACAGGGTGTTTTCGCCGTTTACAATCCGGAAGTCTAACCGGATGGAGTCACCGGGCGCGATGGGACTATCCAGCCGGTAGACATATACTTTTAACCGGGAGTCGCTCATGATCCGGGCTGCAGGAACCGACAGGGTAAAGGTGGTCTCCTCGTCAAATCCCGTTCGAAGCATAAGTGAATCCATCGGTTGTTGTGTATGGTTTACGAGAAGGTAAGAGCCGTCTGCCTCAAACCTCCACTCATCGGGAAACAGATCGATGTTCAATGTAACCGAATGGATTTGCGGCTGAGGTATGTCTGAAAGATGGGCAAATCGGTCACTTGCTCGGTCAATAATATTAGGCGTTGGGTTCGCTATCGCTCCTTTGTCCTCTTCAGCATAAATGAACGCTCCCGTAAGGCCTGTCAAAAGCAGCAAAGTGAAACCTGTGATCAGATATCCGTACGAAAATCTGGATCGGACCAGCCTGAACAGGTCCCGCATGGTAAACCATCTCTCCCGGTGGAACAGAAGAAGTCCGGCGGGGATGAGCAGCAGGGTAAAGGCCAGCCAATAGGTTCTTGTCAGCAGTTCTCCGCCTAAAACGGGGCCGTAACCGCTCAGGTCGCTGATTTGCAGAACTGGGTAGGTATTAAAACGGAGCAGCCTGGTCTGGATACCGATCTGATCAAAACCGAATGTTCCAAGCCACACAAGAAGAAGCAGAAGAAGTGCAGCGTAAAAGTTTTTGAATACTGTGTGCGCAAAAACCGATAGCAGAGCCCATACAATCAGGACAGGATATGCAATGAAAATCAGGTGAAAGAGATAAAGCGGGATATTGAATGAAAACCAGGCGTGATATGCCTGCAACCCGATTGCGGTGCCCAGGAACAGAAGCAAAAAAATGCCCTGCATCATTACCATTGCGAGGATATCAGCAACTAAAAAAAGATAGTTGCTCGCAGGCGTGGCATAGACGAGCGGCCGGAAATTGCTGTTCTCGGTATGGCCGGCAACCATACCGGTCAGGATAAACGTTACCAGTGTGACCAACGTAAGATATAGGGTGGCGGGAGCATAGAGTATGGATCGGGTTAGAGGCTGCATGGCCGGAAGACCCGAAAGGGTATGGGTGTTCAAAATGATAAGAAGTGAAAGTACAAGGGCTGCCGCTGAGAACAGAAAAAAGGGGGAACGCATCATGAAACTGATCTTCCATTTTACCAAATAAACCACCGTGCTGAGGCGTGGATGGTTTTCAAGCCACGAACGAAGAGCTGATTCCCTCAGGGAGGCGTCCGTTTTTCTATTTCTGTAACTGCGCAGAAAGTATGTCGGCACCCTGAGTGCGGGATATTGGGAGAATTCAAAATATCTGAAAAGGATAAAAGCGGAGAAAAAAGCCAGTGCGGCATATAAGATCCGATTTGCGGCCAACACAGCGTTTATGCCAGATTGAGATGGACCCTGAGATAAAACGCCTGCGTCAGATTGTGCAAATGCCGAGGCCAGATCACCAAAAGGGGAGATAATGGAGGCCGCGACCGGGTTGGCAACATAACTGTTCTCTGCTATGATTCCGGCCAGAAATAATAGAAACAGCAACAGATATCCGGCAAACACATTTCGGGTGAGCGCCACCGCAGAAAAGATGATAATTCCGGTGCAGATCAGATTCGGGATCAAAAAAATCAGATAGGCGCGCAGATATACACCGGCAGAAAAAGGAGTCGTCGGGATGGATGTTCCGGAAAGGATCCACTCACCGGTTATCAGCGCGGCACCGGGAACAAGGGCAATCAGTAGCACAATCAGAAAGGACCCTGCAAAATGTGAGGAGAGGTATCCTGCCTTGTGGAGAGGTGAGGAGTAAAGAAGAGGGAAAAAACGGGTTCTGTATTCATCATAAATAGCCGTACCGATAATGACCGGCAGCAGCAAAAGTAGTGCCTTTCCGATGAATAGAAGGTAATTTTGAATGAGCAGGGGTGAATTAACCGGGCCGTTCGAGGCCGTTTGAATGGATGACAGGTCATCAAAATAACCGGCCGTTCCAAGAAAAAGGAAGAGTGTTACCCCGTAAAAAAGAGCTGCAAGCAGATAGGTGACCGGTCTGCCGAGCCACAGCCTGAACTGATATGCCGCGACGGACCTCATCATGGCAAGAGCCCGTTTATGGCTGCAAAATAGAAATCCTCAAGGGTTGCCGTGGCAGATTCAAAATCAGGGCCGGGCCGCTGATCGGAGTGGACACGAATTTCATACGCTCCCTGGTCGGTATAACGCGATGATAACGGATAGATTGACGGGAGAGCTTCTGTATCGGACAGTAAACGGGTTTTGGAATGCTTAACCCAGATCTTCCCATTGATTATACGGAGGGCTTCGGATGGGGCGCACTGTACACGTATTTTGCCCTGATGAATGATGGCAAGGTCGTTACACAGGTCCCTCACATCCTCCACGATATGGGTTGAAAAAATGACGGTGCTTTGTAAACCCGTCTCTTTCAGCATGTTTAAAAAATGTTTCCTCTCAGACGGATCGAGGCCGGCCGTAGGCTCGTCCACAATCATCAGCTGAGGTTTATTCAGAAGCAGTTGTGCAATGCCGAATCGCTGTTTCATTCCACCGGAAAAAGAACTTACAGCCTCATCTTCCACATGTGTCAGATTTGTCAGCTCCAGCACCTGCTGTACTCTCGTCTGCCTTTCGCTGCGCCGGGTAAGACCCTTCAATACACCCAGGTAATTCAGCAGATCAGCGGCCGATCGGTTTGGATATACCCCGAACTCCTGCGGTAGGTATCCGATCACGGATCTGAATCCCGTCACGCTACGGCGGCTGTTTACGGGTTTGCCGTTAAACCGGATTTCACCGCTGTCGGGGTATTGAAGCGTGGCAAGTGTGCGCATCAAAGTTGACTTTCCGGCTCCGTTTGGCCCCAGCAGCCCAAACATTCCCTTACCGATTTTCAGGCTGATGGAGTCCATTGCCCTCACCCCATTGGGGTAGGTTTTTGAAAGGTTTTTGATCTCCAGACTCATTTCATTTGATTCCGCTAAATTTGTTTTTAGTAAACCTATCGGATGGGAGCCTGATTTGCTTGCGGAAGGTGTTTCAAAAGAAGATCTGGAACGGGTGTATAAGGCGGGAACCCGGATGAGGGGGTTACTTTGAGGAAAATTTCTCCAAATACTCCGAGGGTGTGCAGCCCGTCTCTTTTTTAAATGCCCTGTAGAAGCTGGTTTTTGAAGAGAAACCGCTCTGCAGCGATAATCCGGTTATAGAAAGGCGGTCGAGCTCTCCACGTTTCAGCCCATCCAGAAAGGCATTGATTCGAAGACGGTTGATGTATTCGGAGAACCCCGTATTCATGTGGTTATTTAGCAATGCGGAAACTTTTTTATCCGTGGTGTCTAGCGCAAGGGCAGCATCACGAAGTGTAAAGTTTGGATTCCTGTACGGGGCTTCGTTATCGTTCATCAGTTTGTTCAGATCGTGCATCAGTGCATCAGCCTCTTTTGGAGAAAGAAGCTGTTTATTGTTTAACTGAAGGTCAGGTTTAGGTCGTGTTTGATCTGTTGCGCTCTGTTGATGCAGGTAAAACCAGTCGCGCGTAATCACGTAGCTGGTTGAGAGTAAAAATGAGATCCAAACAATACTGGGCACTCCGAACAGAAAACTGTCGCGGCTGAGCAGTTCAGAGACCAGGGTTTTGTCCATTAGAACGGCATATGCGCAGACCCGTACCAGTTCGGGCATCAAAAAGATCAGGATAAGGCTCAGGCTGTAGGCTATCCATTTTCGTTGTTTGAAAAATCGTGGAAAGGCCCAGAATGCGTGTGCATAAAAGAGAATGGGAAAAAGGATAACAGAGAGGGGAGCGGGGGTGTTGGGCCGCAGGCGTGGATCAAACCAGTTTTCGGTCCAGCTGACATTTACGGCCGAAAAAATAAACGCCCAAAACAGAAGGTGAAATAACACCTCGGTCTTTCCGCTGCTTTTCCATTGAACCGGTAATATCGAATCCATCCATCAGTAGTTTGATTGCTGAATAACGGTATTATACTAAATGGAGCAAAAAATGTTATGCCGCACTTACTCGGTTCTTCTGTTCGTCGATTCCTCTGTTCCTCTGTTCCTCTGTTCATCCGTTCGTCCGTTCCCCCGGGGTCTTTCCCGTAAATCCCTCGAACCCTATCCGGGCGCTGACCTCCATCCGGCCTCGGGATGATCTTTCCGGCTTCGTACCCCCCGCGCTTCGCACGGGGCTACCGATTAGATGTTCCTCCGGAACATAGAAAAATGATAAACAGAGCAACCGACAAACAGATAAACCGAGAAACCGAAAAAGGGAATATTTGCTGTGATGCTTGGGTACGTTAACACACGAACACGTTAATACCTGACACACTATTTCCCCGGTCGTTGTTCGTTGATCTCCCGTTAACCTCCGGATGTTGCTTCTTGTTTTTTCAACGCACAGTGGCCGGAGGCGGTATGGCGCGCCCGCTTCGGGGCTACCGATCAGATGTTCCTTCGGAACAAAGAAATAAAGATAAACAGAGCTTCCGACAAACAGACAATCCGAGAAGCCGAAAAAGGGAATTTTCCCTGCGGTGCTTGAGCACGTTAACACATTAACACGCTAATACTTGTCTTTCTCACCTGAAACCTGCAGCCTGTATCCTGAAACCTGTTGCATGCCGAACCCTGAACCCTGCACCTTGAACCCTGCACCTTGCTCACTCCCGCGTTTCCAGCTTCTCCAGCCAAAGATTCATCCGTTCATCTTCACTCAGACCGTCCGTGCCGTAATAGAGGGATCTCTCCCAGGAGCCGTAAACGGGGTTGGGCAGGATGAACCACTGAACACCCCATTTTTCCCGGTTCTCTTCCACCAAACGGTCCCGCTGCTCCATGCTTGCGCTCCGTGCCGGTAAAAAATCATTCAGGTCATCACCAAAAAGCATCAGGATGCGGTGGTTTTCAGACACATGTGCGCGGCGATTCGTCTTCGCGGAGGTCCAGCCGGGACGTGCGCCGTTGGTCAGGACCGATCCGTCGGCTATGGGAAATCCGAGCTCTTCCAGATTCTGAATGGTTGCCTGTTCAACCTCTGCATCCCGGTTGGTGATATAGAAAACGGCAATACCCAGCTCGTCGGCCGTTTTCGTAAGCTCCAGCGCTCCCGCAATGGGGGTGGCACGTGCCTCGCGCACCCACTCATTCCAGGTATCCGGATTATAACTTTGCTGATCCAGAATGATGCGTGCCTGGTAATAGGAGTTATCAAGCACGGTTTCATCCACATCCAGAATGATGGCCGGCGGAAGAGCCTCATATCCGGTATCCTGCTCCATGGAAGCGGTCCAGCCGGAATCGGCCAGGGCAAGCTCCAGGAAGCGCTCCGCGGTTTGATAGGCCTGAAGGGTAAGGGCGTCATACTCTGCCGCGGTCTGTGTCCAGAGCGTTGCAAAGAGCGTTTCATTAAGTGCAGGGTGGGGCTGGGGTTGAGATTCCTGAGAGGTCATCTGCGGACCTTTGCAGGAAACGCCAGCGATTAACAAAAGGAGTACAGGAACAAGTTTATATTTCATGTCTGAATATGTTGTCATTTGAATGGATACGAAATGTGTGGTTGATGAAATAATGTAAAGTTCGCGGGATACTGAACTCCTATCTCTTCCCGGAAGGAAAACCCTGGAACAAGCAGCGGAAAGTTTTCTCAAAAACCTGCTGCATATTCACAAACACGCACACGTTCCACAGCGAAACCCTACTGGGAACCGGAGCTGCCTGCGCTGTTCACCTCGATCCAATAGCCGTCCGGATCCTGAACATAGACCTGTCTGACTCCATCCGCACGCACGGTGATGCTGCCCGCTTCACCGGCCCAGCTCGAATATTCAATTCCTCCGTTTTCGAGCCTTTCGATGAAGCCGTCGAACTGCGGAGTGGAAACGGCAAAGTGAACGGCTTTATTCAGGGTGATCGGTCCGCTCAGTACTGAGATCAGGTGGAGTTCTTTTCCCTCTCCAAGCGAAAACCACCGGATGCCCTCCGCCGCGGTAAGATTTTCTATTTCATCCAGCCCAAAGATATCACGATAGTAGTCGGCCGACTTGTCAAGATCGGTCACCGAGAGGGCTACGTGATTAAAGATAAAACCGGATCCGGATTCATTTGCACCGGTTTGCTGTGCACGGGCCGTATTGAATAGTGCAAGTGAGAACAGCAGAACAGGAAGGAGTAAAGTCAATCTTTTAGACATGGCATGATCTCTTTGTTAAAATTGAAGCCTGATGGTTGCGGCACTGAAAAGCAGTAAAAAAGAAAAATTGAATCTTTACATGTAAGGTAACCAATATGACAATCAACTAATTTATGTCGATCATTTTTTGGGAATCTTCTTTTTTGCCAAGAATGATGAATTTATCTCCCTTTTCAAGCCTTGTTTCTCCATCAGGGATTCCCAGGGGCCGATACCTTGTTTCAGCGTCTTCATCCGGCTGTTCATCGTCCGGCCGTTTGATGATTAAAACGTTGATTCCATATCGTTTTCTGAGGTTCAACTCCTGTAGGGTATGGTTCGTCATCGATTCGGGAACATCCATTTCCATTACCGTTAATCCCTCTTCAAGCTCGAGCAGGTCTTCAATCCCTTTGCGGTGCAAACTGACACCCATTTTCTCCGCCACCTGTCGTTCGGGATGAATTATTTCAGTTACGCCTATTTTGGTCAGAATCTGTTCCTGGGTAGCGGAGTTGGCTCGTGCATACACTTGCGGAACACCCGCATTTATCAGCTCCATGGAGATTAAAACAACCGGTTCAAAATCTTCCCCGATTGCAATCACCGCAATATCAGCCTGTGTGATGCCGTGAGATTTAAGCTGCTCGGAATCTGTTGAGTCAAAGCTAATGGCATTGGATGTGATATCTTTTATTTCGTTGAGGCGGTTCATGTCTTTATCAATCGCAATAACATTGGCGCCCTCTTTGGCAAGAGTTTTAACCAATGCCATTCCAAACACACCAAGCCCTATTACAGCTATTTGAGGTGTTGTTTCAGCAGGCATAGTAAACTTTATTTTGGATTAAATTTCTCTTTACGCAACCATCACAGATTCTTCCGGATATTTATAGTTCGGTTCCGGCCTCTTTTGGGCAAATGCCACGGCAACCGTAAGCATTCCAACCCTTCCTGCAAACATTGAGGATATAATAACCAATTTACCGGGATCACTTAAACTCCCGGTGATTCCTCTTGAAAGGCCAACGGTCATAAAGGCCGAGACCTGTTCAAATAAGATATCGATGAACGAAAAATCCTCGAAGATGGTGAGCAGTACAAGGCCTGCAACCATAACCCCAAAAGCAAGGTTTGCAGAGGTAATGGCACGCAAAATGACGGCATTCGGAACAGTACGGTTTGATATCTCGACCCGGTCTGTTCCAATGATATTCGCCAGCATCGACCTGTATAGTACGTAGATGGTTGTGGTTTTCAGGCCGCCCGCGGTCGAGGACGGTGATGCACCAATCGCCATGAGTATGATGATAATGAGTGTGGCTCCGGCGCCTATTGCAGCAGTATCAATGGTGTTAAAACCGGCTGTACGTGATGTAATGCTCTGAAAGGCTGAATAGAGGATTTTGTTGCCAAAGGTTTCACCGGCAAGCAAGCCATTCCATTCAATGATCAGAATCAGAACCGTCCCGGTAATAATGAGGAAAGCCGTCATTCGAAACACGATAATGCTGTGTATTGAAAACTGTTTATGCCTGTTCTTTCCTTTTCCTCGCGTTACGGATTCCCACAATGTCATAAAACCAATTCCGCCAAGGATGATCAGCACCATGGTGGTAATGTTAACGGGCAGAAAAGTGGCATTCATGGGATCAGACAAACTGTTCGTAAAGAGTGAAAAACCTGCATTGCAAAAAGCAGAAACAGTGTGGAAAAGCGAGAACCAGATACGTTCTCCTGTGTCAGGAATCGCTTCCGCCCAGCTGAAGTAGTAGGCGATAAACCCGATAAACTCAATGGAAAAGGTTAAAAGCACGATCCTCTTCATTGTTTTGGATATTGTGCTCACCTTTTCGCCCGGAATAGTCTCTTTCAGCACATTCCGATCCGAGAGATCAATTCCGCCCGAAAGGTACATAGCAAGAAACGTGGCAAATGTGATAATGCCGATTCCTCCCAGTTGAATGAGAACCAAAATGACCCCTTGACCAAAAAATGACATGTGGGTAGCCGTATCCACTACAATCAACCCGGTAACGCATACGGCACTGGTTGCCATAAAGAGTGCGTCAATCATGTTGAGGCCCAGGCCGTCAACGGTAGCGGAAGGCAGCATGAGCAGAAGTGTGCCGACAATGATAACGGATATAAAACTAAGCAGTACCAATCTTGCCGGATTGATGTTTTTTGCAAGAATTTCAGGTATCGCCTGTATCACTTTGACGGCCACCAGAAAGACCAGGTAAATCTGCACAAGAATCAGAAGAGTTTGTTCAGCTCCGGTAAGTCCGGTTTGTTCCAGCAGATACAAAAGGTATGTATTGTCTGATACCATCAGCTCAATACCGATAAATAAGGCAAGTGTACCGGCAATGCCTTCCGGCCATCGCGATTTTAAAAACTGAATTTTTTGGGGCGTGATAAGCAGCCGGGTATAAAAGTAGGTTCCAAAAGCAATCAGTAATATTTGATCTGTAATCCGTGTGATCTGGATATATTCCCGCTGATCGGTGAAGATTAGGGGAAAGATCAGCGAGGCAAATACCATAATGCTAAGCAGAATGGAAAAAGCATGCAGCCAGGGGCTGGCTGTTCGGTTGAACTCATAGAGGTCATCCTGCAGAAACCGGAATCTGAAAGAAACTTTTTCATAAATGGAACCCATATGGCGGGTCCATCTTTTCAGCTTCCACTTCCACCTGTATGGTAGGTTAGGCCACATTCAGAGTATATAGTGAAATTCATATTTCAACCTGTTCATAAACAGCCGACGTTTTTACTTATAAAAAAAGGAAATCTATTTACCTCGATCAATCTTCTGCTCATATCCGGCTTTTGTGGTCACTGATTAGCCCGTCGCGCACCTCCTTTAGTTTTTTCGATAGCCCCACTTTATAGATATGCGGATTCTCAAACCGTTTGTACTCATCGGGAAGTTTTCCCACCTGCCCCTGGCTGAATTCCCTGATTTCCTGAAGTGATTTTGGTTGTGTAAGCCGCTCTCCGTCCTTCATTACCTCGCTCAGCAGAGGTTCTTTTTGGAGACCGCTCAGATCCATTGACGCTCCTGGCTCGGAAGGGTGGTACATATGATCCGGAGCGTTTTCGCTTTGCAGCGCCACGGCTTCCGCACCGAAGAGGGTTCCATCCTCATTCAGCATCCGGTACACCTGCTTGCGGTCAGGCAGATTGATTTTTTCAACCGATTCGGACAGTTTCAGCCGGGGTTCGCCGTTTGCATAGCTCAGTTTATAAACTCCGTCGAGAGCGGCATCCGGCCGGCCGGTGACCAGGCTTGTGCCCACACCGAAAAAATCGATGGGCGCCCCCTGCTCAAGCAGGCTCTTGATCACGTGTTCATCCAGCTGATTGGAAGCTGCTATTTTAACGTAGCCGAGGCCCGCTTCATCCAGCATGGCGCGCGATTTCTTCGCCAGCCAGGCAAGGTCGCCGCTGTCCAGCCGTATCCCTTTCATTTTGTGGCCCTCTTTCTCCATCTCTTTACCCACCTTGATGGCATTTGGAACGCCGCTTTTGATGGTATCATAGGTATCCACCAGCAGAACGCAGTCGTGCGGGCGAATGGCCGCAAAATCACGAAAGGCAGAGAGTTCATCATCGTACCGCTGCACAAACGAATGCGCCATGGTTCCCGATATCGGAATGTTGTAGTCACGGCCGGAACGCACATTGCTGGTGGCGTCGAAGCCGCCGATAACTGCCGCGCGGCTGGCCGAATAGCCGCCTGTACCGGGAGCCCGCCTCAGGCCGAAATCAACAAGTGTTCTGTCGCCGGCCGACAGCTTCATCCTGGCCGCCTTGGTGGCGATCAGTGACTGGTAGTTGAGCGTGTTCAGCAGCAGGGTCTCCATCAGCTGCGCCTCAATGATGGGCGCTTCCACGCTCACGACAGGCCGGTTTGGGAACACCAGGTCACCCTCTCTTGCCGAACGGACTGTTCCCGTAAACCTGAACGTCTCCAGATAGTCCAGAAATTCATCATCCATTCCCTCGTCGCGAAGCAGTTTCAGATCTTTATCATCAAATTTCAGCTTCTGAACGGTTTCAAGCAGATCTTCAAGCCCTGAAAAGACAACAAAACCGCCTCCAAAAGGCGTTTTCCGGAAAAAATAGTCGAATATGGCTGTTTCATTTTTCATGCCGCGGTGAAAGTAGACCTGCGACATGGTAATCTGGTATTGGTCGGTGTAGGTGGCCGTAAAATCAAATATCATGAGTCAGTGTTTTATGAGGATGTGTCTTTTTTCGAGTAAAACTCCTTCATGGAGAGCACTTTTTCCAGCAGGTCGCGCTCTACGGTGAGGTCGTATTTCTCACTGAGGTGACGGATGGCATCCGCCGGTTCCGAATCCAGCATCCCGTCCCTTTCCAGAAACCCGATAAGATCTTCGGTAACCGCCCACTGGTAGATCAGCCATTTCCATTCAGACAGGTATGAGCCGCAGTAATCTACGCTGAATGAGCTACCCGCTTTTTCGTGCAGTACCGCGGTTTTCAAAAGGGAGGGTTTCAGCGTCTGAATATGCTTAACGGCTGCCTGAAGGGTGTCGCCGGAATCGTTTACATCATCAACCAAAAGCACATTCCTGCCCTCCAGGTCAATCTTGACAGGATCTGATACGCGTACCTCTTCCCTGGCTTTGGCGGCGCTTTCGTAGTGCAGAATCTGCATGGTGGTCAGGGTCTTGATGTTCAGGAAATCGCACATGATCCGGGAGGGGGGGAGTCCGCCCCTGGAAATTCCGACTACAACATCATAATCTTCGCCCGTATCCTGAATCTGACGGGCAATTCTGTACGCCATTTCATAGGTTTCAGGAAGATGGACGATTCGTGCAGTGATTTTTTTATCCATATGTCAATTATTTGGCATGGTCATTCCTTTAAAATAGAACATTGAACGACGGGATGCAGTAGGGGGATCTCTCAGTGAACAAGTGCATTACAGTAAGCCCGCTGTATCCTGCCCATCCCGGCTGTGAATTTGTGCCGGCGTTTGCATCCGTCGGTACCGGTTGTCACACTCAAATCGGTGAGTATCGCACGGCGCTAAGACTGTATGGCATCGGTAACAGCCTCGCCGCTGCCGAAAGCCCCCTTAACATCCTCCAAAATAAGGTATAGACATGACACAATTAGCCAGAATTATGGCAGTGGCGAATACGATGCCAAAACCGAGGGAGTTGCCATGGGGATGAGCTGGATTGCCTGACTGGAGGTTTCAAAGATCATCAGGGAGAGTCCGCACAAGGTGGTGATTGTGGTAAGCAGGATCGGCCGGATACGTCGAAGTCCTGCTTCGCGAATATTATATAATGCGTTCAGTTTTTTTCGCTTCCGGCGCGGTTTGTAAATAGGTGTTTGTGCAACCTTCAGTAATCAGCGGGTGCCCGGCACCGGCTCGAGTACCAGTGTATAGGTCGATTTTCGTTGCTCAGGATTTAATTTGATGCGCTCACCGCGCACCCACATCTCCGTGAGGTTATTGTAGTATGGCGATTTGAAATGGCCAGATGATCCACCGCCGGTCATGAACAAGGAGCCTTTCAGGTTTGATAAATCGTAGATGCCCTGATATCCGGAATTATATGCGGCACGAGGAAAATGCGGGGCCTCCTGCAAGCTTACTGCGTTCAAAAAGAGTGACTCAGGCCCGCCCGGCATGGCCACTTCGCGCGAAAAGAGATTATCCAGAAACGGCAATCCGGCAAAACCTAGGTGAGGTAGCTTCATGCGATGAGTCGTTCCCCATGCCCAGTCTTCAGGGTCATTGCCAAAAGCTTCTTCCAGTGCCTGGCGCGTGTCCGTCAACGCGCTGCGGACAAGCTCTGCACAGGTCTCTACTGTCTCTGTAGATTGATCATCACACCAATCGGGCCGTTCTCCGTTCAGTGCCCGGATGAGCGACAGGTAGCGGCGGTCGCGCCAAGAGGATGGCAGATTGGCCAGTTCATCTGCGATAAGCCTGCGGCTGAGCATCTCCGTCCAGGTGAGAAAGATCGTCGGTGCGGCAGTGTCGAGGCGAAACCGGTAGTCCCATGCTTGCAGCGTGTCGACAAGGGCGGCATCTGCAGCGTTCTCGGTTTCTGTATTCAGCAGGAGAGGCACAAGATCACGTGCGACTGGCGACAGAGCATCTTGCTGCATTTTCCGGAAAGTGTCTATGCTGTGCGTTTCGTGCTGGTCCAACACCTCATGAATTCGCAGGGTACGCCACGGCAAAGCCCAGGAATCGCTCAGGTAGTGCGGATAGTTGTCGCCGATGATACGCTGGTTTGCCGTGACGATGCGGCCGCTGCCGGGGTTGATGATGCGTGGATTTTGTTCAAAAGGCAGATAACTCCATTGGTTGTCGTCGATTGGCACGACGTCCACGAAGCGCGCGTGCCGCTCGGGCCGCTGCGGGATCCTGGCGGCTGTCACGTAGCCGATACTGCCTGCCGTATCAGCCAGGGAAATATTCATGGCCGGAAAGGTAAGGGCTTCGCTTGCTGTGATCCCTTCCTCAACAGTCTTTGCATGCATTATACGCAGCGGTGTTAACGGGAAACCGCCGAGCTGGTCAAAGGGAACGCCACGGAACTCCTCGACCACGTCGGTACGGGAGGTGAACGGCGTCACGCCGGGACGCTGCGGGCGAATGCGGCCGCTGGGGGTGGCTCGAATGGTATCGACCTGGTCTGCACCGAAGCGCACCCGAATGGTGTCTACCCGCTGAATGAAGCTCTCCCAGGGTGCATCCGGGCTCCGGCGGTATCGATCGGGGTCGTCAGGGTGCACTTCAAGAAGGGCAAGGTCACCGAGATCAATGGAGGCCGTTGTAGCTCCCCAGGAGATCGATCCGTTGTGGCCGACAACGATGCCCGGCAGGCCCGGCATGGTTCCGCCCGCAGCGGTGCGGTCGCCCACTTGATGATGCTGAAGCTGCCAGGTTCCGGGCAACGTCTGTGCAAGCTGGGGGTCATTGGCCATGAGCGGCAGGCCGCTCGCGGTATGTTCACCGGAAAGCGTCCAGCTATTGGAAAAAGAGCGCTCCTTAACCGGCATGGTTGCCTGCAGAATTTGAGATGCGTCCGGTTCTTCAATGATGGGACGTATGGGCTGGTCGGAGGAATCTAAAAAGTCATAGATCGCAGAATCGGCTTCGGCCCCGGAAATAGTTGCCCTTATCAGTTCTGGCCCTCCGCCGGCAACTTGGAGAAAAATTTGATAGGTGATGAGAAACGCATCTTGAGGTTGCCACGGCTCTGGATGGACGTGTAAGATCTTCATCTCCGGCGGGCGGCGGTAAAGCGGCCCCTCCAACCAGTGGTTCACGCCTGCAGCGTAGGCTTCGAGCAGCATTTTTTCATTTTCGGGAATGGCTTCCCAGGAACGTTCCGCATGGTCTGACCAGTCGAACCAGCGAGCAGACCGGTCAGCCGAAAGGGTGATGGATCCTAACCATTCCGAGAGCCGTCCCTGGCTGGTACGTCGGGTCAGGTCCATCTGCCAGAAGCGGTCCTGGGCATGCACGAAACCCTGGGCGAAGTAGAGGTCTCGCTCGGTCGTCGCCTCGATATAGGGGATGCCGTGTTCGGCACGGATAATTTCGACCGGTCCGTCAAGACCCTCGGCGGTTAGTGTGCCATTCCACTCTGGCAGTCCGCTGCTTGCCCGCCAGTAGGTGATACCGGTGTAGATTGAAATAATCAGGATTACGCTTAGAATAAAAGCGAATAACCATAGGATCAAACGTTTCAGCATAGGTTTAACGATTTTCTTTAAAGTATCTCAGGTCAGTGTATTGTGGATATTAGCTGTTCAATTCATTCTGTCCCCTCATCACTCCTTGTCAATACCGGGTTGGAGAATCAGCCTGTAGTGTTCTTCGATCTCCTCAGGGTTTAAGGTGATTCGCTCACCGCGTACCCAGTGCGGGGTCAGGTTATCATAATAGGGCGACTTGAAGTGGCCGGAGACACCGCTGTAGGCCATAAACAACGACGCATCCAGGTCGGACAGGTCGTAAATCGCCTGGAAGCTTGGCACCGTCCCAGAGTCCGTCACCGGCAGACGGGCCGTTGGGGTTGCATAGTTATTAAACATACCATCGGGCCCGCCCGGCACCGGTGTTTCCCTCGAGAACCAGTTGCGCAGGAGGGGAAAGTTGTCGAAGAGCATGTGTGGCAGCCGGAAGCGTCCGGCTTGTTCCCATCGCCATCCGTCCGGCTCGGAGCCCATGGACTCCGTAAGCGCGGTGTGGGCCTCCGTCAGCGTCTGCCGAAGGATACGGGCACAGTCCTCATTGTCGGTGGTCGTCCGATCGTCACACCAGGCTGCCTTGTCTCCAGCCAATGCAAGGGCTACCGACAAGTAGTTTGCGTGCGTCCAGCCGGAGCCGCGGAAGGTGAAGCTATCCAGCTCATCCTCGATGATTCGGTTGTTCAGTCGCTCCAACCATGCCATGAAAATCGCCGGAGCGTGGGCATCAAGGGTAAATTTATAGTCCCACGTTTCGAGCTCGCGCAGCAGCTCCGCCTCATCGTCGCCTGCCGGCTCGGCCTTCAACAGCAAGGGCACCAGGCGGCGGGCGACAGCCGAGAGTGCGTCCTGCTGCATCGCACGGAAGGTACTTATATCATGTACTTCTTGCTCATTGAGCATCTCATGGATACGCCATGCCCGGTCTGGAAGAGTCCACAAGCGGCTAAGATAGTGTGGGTAGTCATCGCCGGCGATACGTTGATTTGCGGTGACGATGCGTCCAGACGGCGGGTTGACGAGACGCGGATTCTCACTGAAGGGGAGGTAGGTGCCGGCGTTGCTATCCTCCGGACCAAATGCCAGTTTGCGAGCGTGCGTTTCGGGCCGATCCGCGATCCGTCCCATTTTCACGTATCCGATGGAGCCGGCCGTGTCGGCAATGGACAGGTTGAGCGATGGCCCCGGTATCTGCCCGATGGCCTCAATCGCCGCTGAAACAGAGGTGGCGCGCTGGAGATTCATCCAGCCTGTCAGATGTGTGCCCGGCAGGTCCACCCCCCAGAAGCGCCACTCCGTGTACAGGGTCGGATCATCGGTCAGGGTGCTGTCCCGGCGAATACCCAGACGCCCCGTTGGGGTGGTGCGGATGGTATCGATATACGACTCGCCGAAGCGCACGTCAATAGTGTCGACCCGCATGGTGAACCTCTCCCAGGGCGCTTCGGGGCCTTGGCGATATAGGGAGGGGTCGTCGGGGTGGAGTTCAACGAGGGTTACGTCGACCATGTCAGCGCCGGCAGTCGTAATTCCCCATGCTACCGCGCCGTTGTGTCCCACGAAAAAACCGGGCAATCCGGGGGCTGTGGCGCCGGCCCCACTTATGCCGGGCGCTTGATGGTGCTGCAGGTGCCAAGTTACGGGTTGCGTCGGGCTCAGGTGGGGGTCGTTAGCCATGAGCGGATGACCGCTTGACGTGTGGATGCCGGCCAGGGTCCAATTATTGGAGTGAGCCCCGCGCTTGAAGGGAGAGGTAGCCTGCACATAATATGTACTAGAATCCGACGGCAGAATGGTGGGCACAGGCTGCTCAAAGGGGGCATAGACCTCTTTGATTACCGATGGTAGGCCAGCCTGATCGATACGTGTACTTAGCAGTTCATCGCCGGGGCGGCTTATGTTCATGTGTACAAAGTACAGCAGCCGCACCGTGTCCTGCGGCCGCCACTTTTCGGGGTGGACGTGCAGGATCGTCATTTCCGGTGGTCGCCGGTAGTACGGACCCTCCAGCCAGGCATTGACGCCGTCTGCATAGGCGGTGGCCAGCGTTTGGATTTCATGGGGCAATTTGTCCCAAGCTCGCTCGGCGAGACCGACGAGGTCATCCGCGCGGTTGAGCCGATCGGAGTTGAGCGCAGCAGCCCCCAGCCACTCCGAGAGCCGCCCCTGGCTGATGCGACGGTTGAAAGCCATCTGCCAGAAGCGGTCCTGGGCATGTACAAAGCCCTGGGCGAAGTAGAGGTCGCGCTCAGTGGTTGCTTCGATGTAGGGGATGCCGTGCTCGTCGCGCACGATCTCGACGGGGCCGTCGAGGCCCTCGGCGGTTAGTGTGCCGTTCCACTCTGGCAGCCCGCTGCTTGCCCGCCAGTAGGTGATACCGGCGTAGGCTGCGACCAAAATAATCAGGGTTAAAACGGCAGCCAAACTCCAAATTAGTATACGCTTGATCATGGGTTTTAATAGTTTTTTATGTACAGATCCCGATATTCGTCTGCAGCAAATACTTTGTAGGTATCAGTATGGCACATGCTAAGACCAGCTATTAAATGTTGTTTCCGCCGGTCATTCGTATCCTGGAATCGATTTCATTTCGCCTTCTTTAACTGTTAGAGTGCCGAAATCGAACTATGCAGATAATTGCGCACTTCATTGAGCACAGATCGAATCTCATCAAAATCCGATGACTCCGTATTATTGTAGTTCCGGAAGAACTGTTTTGACAAACGGTGCTTTGTGGCCGGGCGGCCGGGCTGATTCGCAGCAGAATCTGCTGATATCCTGACAGATTTCGAGTGATCCTGAAATCTCCCGGAAATCTGTCTAAGACGTAGTTTCTCCGGAATGAATTTATCATTATGAGTCACTTTTATGAATAGACTGCTTTTCAAATACCAGGGACAGAAAATCTGGTAAATATTTTTAGAAATGGCAAGTCATGTAGTATCAAAAAGAAAGAGGGGGCTATCTGTAAAAAGGCAGGTTATAGCTCAGGATACCTTTAATCCTGACTTAACATCCTCCAAAATAAGGTAGAGGCAAGGCACAATCGCCAGAATTATGGCCGTGGCGAACACAATTCCAAAACCGAGGGAGATCGCCATCGGTATCAGCTGACGCGCCTGATTGGAGGTCTCCAGAATGATCGGCGTCAATCCGCCAAAGGTGGTCAGGGTGGTCAGAAGGATCGGGCGGAAACGGCGCAGGCCTGCTTCATGTATGGCTTTGTATGCATTCTGCATTTTTCGTTTTCGGTTCGCATAGTCCACCATGATAATGGAGTCGTTAAGCACTACCCCCGAAAGTGCAATGATCCCCATCAGGCTTACAAGCGAGAGATCGTAGCCCAGAAGAATGTGCCCGATAACGGCTCCCACAATTCCAAACGGAATGGCTCCCATTATAATGAGCGGCTGAGAATAGTTCCTGAACGCTATTGCGAGCAGGGTATAGATAATGAGCAGTGCCATGCCAAAATTTCCCCAGAGCGATTGCGTGCTCTCACGCATGTCTGCCTGGCTTCCTTCAAAAGACCAGGTAAGCCCCGGATATTCAGCGCTGAGTCGGGGCAGGATATCGGCTTCGATGGCGTCAAGTACCTGACCTACGGTGTTGGCCGGTTCAGCATCCATGCCAACCGATACCACGCGTCGACCGTCACGCCGGTTGATGCTGGTGAACGCTTCACCGCGGTTTAATTCTGCAATTTCCGGAAGAGGCACGGTGGTACCCTGAGGCGTTTCGATAAGAAACTCTTCCAGGTTATAGAGGTCTTTACGCTCCTCCCGGGGCAGCTTTACGCGCACCTCCACCTCGTTGGTGCCGCGAAGCTGACGAAGGGCCAGGGCACCGAAAAAAGCATCGCGAAGCTGCATTCCTACATCCGCAGGTGTAAGGCCCAGCATCGCTGCCTCAGGGAGTAGACGATAATCGAACTGTGTTTTGCCACGGTTGAAATTATCGGAAACATCGCGGGTAGTCTCAAATCGCTGTACCTCCTCCATGAACGCAAGGCTGGCTTCCTCGAGAGTGGAGGTATTGGCATGACTCAGGTCTACCACGATATCCTGCTGATACCCGCCGGGGCCGCGCTCCGCTTCAAAGGTCACCTGGTCAACACCCTCAATCTGATCAAGTCCCGTACGCCAGATTTCTATAAGTTCGTTGGCGGTCATATCCCGCTCGTCGGGGGGACGCATTACGATCTCGACATCAATAAAATTCTGGCCGCGGATGTTGGTTTTTATCCCCTCAGCGACTTCAAAAAGATTGTTTTCATTAAAAAGGCGGTATGTCGATTCCGTGATTCGTGCCGCGACCACTTCAGCCTGATCGATCGTGGTACCCACCGGCAGGCGGACTCCCGCTTCAATTTCATTGGCAGCCTGCTCAGGCATCAGAATCATACCCATATGGTCACTGTACCCGTATCCGCCGATCACAAACAGGAGGGTTACCGCAGATGTGAGCGTGATATACCGGTTGCGAAGACAGAAGTCAAGAAATGTGCGGTACCTGGTATTGATAAATTCACTCACTTTATTGGAGAAAAGCTGCTGAACACGGAACAGGCGGTCACCTATTTTGGTCCGTCCGTTCTTTTTTGTGTGAGCAAGATGTGCCGGAAGGATAAAGAGTGCTTCAAAAAGAGAAACGGCCAGAACAACTATGACAACCGCCGGCAGAGGCCACCAGTACTTTCCGGTTGTACCCGGCATAAAAAGAAGGGGAGTAAAGGCGATAATATTGGTAAGGATACTGAAGGTAACGGGTTTGCTCATCTCCCTGGCGCCTGCAATGGCTGCATCCAGAAAATTGTATCCTTTCTGCCTGTATTCATAGATATTCTCGCCCACCACAATCGCATCGTCTACCACAATTCCAAGTACCACCAGAAAACCGAACATGGAGATCATGTTGATGCTGATCCCAAGGCCGGGCAGAAAAAGCATGGCACCGATAAAGGAGATTGACATTCCCATCATTACCCAGAAAGCCAGCCTGTACTCCAGAAACAGGGAGAGGATCAGCAGTACGATAAAGATAGCCAGAATGCCGTTTTCGGTGAGCAGTGAGAGCCGGCGGCTGTATTCTTCCGCATCGTTGCTGTCCACCCTGTACTGAACGCCGGGCGGGAAGTTCTGCTGTGCACGGTCGAGTACCGCAATGGCGGCTTCTTCGATGGCCAGGGGCGACTGGTCACCGATTCGGGAAATACTGATATCGACGGTAGGCTGACGGTTAAACTGGCCGTGGCCGCTGCCCTCGTCAAACCCGTCTCGGATCTGGGCAATGTCACCCAGCTGAATGGTACCGCCATCCTGAGTGGTAATAATATTAATTCGAGAATACTCTTCGGCAATCTGCCGGCGCTCCTGCAGCCGCAGCAAAATTTCACCTGACTCTGTTTCAACGGCTCCGGCCGGGATATCCTGGCTTGATTGACCCACAAGCGCGGCAATTTCGCCAAGTGTAAGGTCATATTCCTGCAGCACAGTGCGGGGTATTTCGATGTGGGTCATATAATCGGGTACATTGCCGATAGCCACCTGAGTGATATTCGGATCGTTCAGGAGCTGGTCGCGCACCTGCTCAGCTGTTCTGCGAAGTTCCATAATCTCTGCATCTCCGTAGATACCGATGCTGAGCACTTCCCGCTGGTTCGATTGCAGCCGTACTTCAGGTTCTTCAATGTCGTCCGGGAATGTGGTAATCCGGTTCACCGCCTGGTCGATATCCTGAAAGGCCTGCATTCGTTCAGCACCCGGAACCAGCTCAATGGTCACCGTTCCACTGCCTTCACCGGCTTCAGAAGTAATTTCCCGGATACCGTCCACACCGCGAACGGCCTCCTCGACGGGACGCAAAATTCCCTGCTCTACTTCAGCGGGGGCAGATCCGGGATACTGCACCGAGACTTCCACCACATCGAGCAGAAATTCGGGGTACACTTCCTTCTGGACCGTATAGGCAGCCCAAAACCCTCCAGCAAGAAGGATAATCATGATCAAATTGGCTGCAACAGGGTGTTTTGCCATCCACGCAATTGCCCCTGAATGGGAAACCTCCGGGAGATCCGGATCCTGTTGGCTTGATGTGTCCTGAGTTTCTTGATCCATTACTCTGCAGTCATAATGGTTTCAGGCTGGCTGTCGGCGCTGCCCGAAAGCTGAAGCGGCGCACCCTGACGTACCGATGCAAGACTGGTGGTTACAATACGTTCGCCGTCGTTGATTCCGTCGGATATGTAGGCATAAGTGGCATCCGAAAAAACGACCTCAACCGTACGGATATCAAGCCGTCCGTCGTCCATCACCCATACGGTGTCATCCTGACGGAGATGATCGCGGTTGATGCGAACTACATTCTCCAGGGGGCGTGTCTCAATCTCTGTTTCAATATACGATCCGATGATCAGCGGAAAACTCCGGTTTTCGTCGTCATAGTAACCCAGCGGGTCGTCCACGCGGATCAATACCCGCGCCAGGCGCGTCTGCGGTGTAAGGGATGCCTGCATATTTTCCACCGTTCCGTTTCTGTACACGCCTTGCGGCCAGGAACTGCGATTTCGCAATCTGGCAGCGGGATTGTCGGAATCGCTGAACGGAATCCGACTCAGATCGCCCGGTTTTACCAGTGCTGATATGCGAAAGGCATCCGCTGCTACCAGGCGGCCCAGATCCTCACCCGCAGAAACCTGAGACCCTATGTTCACCAGTCTATCCAAGATATGGGCGTCAAACGGGGCGCGAATGGTAGTACGCTCCAGATCGAGCATCGCCTGCTCAACGGCGGCCTCGGCGGATTCAACCTCTGCGCGGACGCGTGTCAGTTGCGGCTGCCTCAGCACAAGCGCCTTGTTGGCAGCCGAAAGGGTATCGTCAAACTGCTCATATTCGCGCCGTGCAACTTCCTGCTGACCCATTTCGATCATCAGGTCAGCCTGAGCCTGGCTCAGCAGGCTACGGCTCTGCTGCAGTGCAGCTTCATAATCCGATGGGTCAATCCGGAGTAAAACCTCGCCTGCACGTACGAATCCGCCCGGTTTAAAATTTTCAGACCGGTAAATCACCTCTCCGTTAACCCTGGGCCTTAGCCATACTTCATCCCGGGCCTCTACGGTTCCCATAGCCGTAATCAAGGGGGTGTAGGTGCCCGTTTCAGCTGTAAAGGTTTGAACCAGCATCGGCGTTTCACGGGTGTTGTTCGACTGGGACGCTGTGGGTTCTGTATTGAAAATCAGGACGATGAGTGCAGCCCCTGCAATCAAAATAGTGCCGCAGATAAGGACGGTTTTTTTCAGATTCATACTCTGTAA
This sequence comes from Rhodohalobacter mucosus, assembly GCF_003150675.1. Taxonomy (NCBI): domain Bacteria; kingdom Pseudomonadati; phylum Balneolota; class Balneolia; order Balneolales; family Balneolaceae; genus Rhodohalobacter; species Rhodohalobacter mucosus. Next base: position 151,372 of record NZ_QGGB01000006.1, read on the forward strand.
TTGTATTTGGGCGCCGGATACGGTTCATACATATTGAATTGAATGAACCCGGCATGTGGCGTGATAACTGGTTAATTAACTGAAGCAGGGGGTTGATCGTTCGATGGGAATACCGTTTAAACGCTGAAAAGGGGCTGAAGTAAGCAGCATTGATATAATTTTACATCCGTAGATTCCGGAGTGGCTACCCATCTTCAACACCTGCGTTTTTTTAGGCAATTGACTTACTCAGGCGGCGCGGGAAGGTCCAGAATTTTATTCGGGATTTTCGTGCGCCGCCGCTTTCCCCATCGGGCTTTGTGATCCCGACCGCAGCTCAGGCGAGCCTGACGAGCCGTAGCGGAGTGGAGCTCATTTTTTGAACCCGCCGAATGGCTGCAAATCCCCCAACGTTTAAAATTGGAAAATCCACGCCAAAACCCCTCGACAACAATCCGGGCGTTGATCAAAATCCGGGCTCGGGGTCAGGATGGGCGCTTCATCCTACCCCGGGTTCCACCCGGGGCTATTGATGTGTAACGCCTCCGGCGTTTGAAGCAAGAGGTCTGCTCCGAGGGAGCGGGAAGGTCCAGAATTTTGATTGGCATTTTCGTGCGCCGCCGCTTTCCCTATCAGGCCTAGTCATCCCGACCGCAGCTCGGGCGAGCTTGACGAGCCGGAGCGGAGTGGAGCTCATTTTTTGAACCCGCCGAATGGCGGGAAATCCCCCAACGATTCATTTGGATAATCCACGCCAAAAACCCCTCGACAACAATCCGGGCGTTGATCAAAATCCGGGCTCGGGGTCAGGATGGGCGCTTCATCCTACCCCGGGTTCCACCCGGGGCTATTGATGTGTAACGCCTCCGGCGTTTGAAGCAAGAGGTCTGCTCCGAGGGAGCGGGAAGGTCCAGAATTTTGATTGGGATTTTCGTGCGCCGCCGCTTTCCCCATCGGGCTTTGTCATCCCGACCGCAGCTCGGGCGAGCCTGACGAGCCGGAGCGGAGTGGAGCTCATTTTTTGAACCCGCCGAATGGCGGGAAATCCCCCAACGATTCATTTGGATAATCCATGCCAAAACCCCTCGACAACAATCCGGGCGTTGGTAACGGTTACAGTGTACAGTCTGCTACGCTATCAACTACGCTGAAGCTATGTAGATCCGGAAACTTCAGACATCGCTCATCGCTCATCGCTCGTCGCCAGTCACCAATCAAAAGTCGCCAGTCGCCAGTCGCCAATCGCCATTCGCCCATCGTCCATCACAAAACTTCTCCTCCCTCCGGACCAGAGGCAAAAATCTGTGCGTTTTGTGCACGAAGAAAACCGGATAAGAGATTTCCCTACCTGAATCACAGCATAGCTCCTACACAGATGTTTTCATTAAACGGGTAATTTGAGCCTAAGTAAATCATATTCATACCTTACGTTGTCTGTTTAAGTACAGGCAGATAACTGAACTTCAAATAAAATCTCTGAGACAGTACCCATGAAAACAAAAATTCTGACAACCATTTTATTAGCTGCTCTTTTCGTAAGCGGCTGTACGAGTACCGGTGCATTTTTATCCGCAAACCAAACCATAGTAAACCTTGAGGAGGGCAATTACAGCATCGCAGCTACAAATGTGTCGGGTGAATCTGAATCCGGATACATCCTTGGCCTTAGCTACTCTACGGGGCTGACGGCCGCAACGCTTGCCATAGCACGGGTTGAAGGTACAGGTATGCTCTACGCTGAAGCGCTTGAAAACCTCTGGCAAAATTATGAGTCGGCCGGGGGAGAGGTTGACAATCAAAAGCTTGCACTGACAAATGTGCGCTATGATACAGACATCATAAATTTGATCGTCTATACAAAAGTAAAGATCAAGGTAAGGGCTGATATTGTTGAATTTGAATGAAGCCTCAATCCATGGTTCATGACGGTGCAGTGATACCGGCAAACATGAAATACGGAAGGTTTTTTGCTTTCCTGACGTTTGTGATTGGCGTGATCTACGCTGTCGTGACTATGATCGGGCTGATCTCGCTGGAGTCGCCGCAGGACCCGATAGGGGATCCCTGGTTTACGATGATGGAGCTGCTGATCCTGCTCATAGCTCCATCCATGATGAGTGCCATGGCGGCTGTTCACGGGGTATCCGCGCAGGATAAAAAACTGTGGAGCCTCCTGGCTCTTGTTTTCATGGCAATGATGGCCGGCTTGACGTCAGCCGTGCACTTTTCGATTCTCACGGTGAGTCCGCACCTTGACCACTCACAGCCATGGGTGCAAAATCTGTTTCTTTTTGAGTGGCCTTCGGTTGTGTACGCTCTGGATATCCTGGCATGGGACTGGTTCTTTGCATTGTCCATGCTCTTTGCGGTACCGGTTTTTAACGGTGACGGGTTTGAGAAAGCCGTACGGTACCTGTTTTTAATCAGTGCGCTGTTGAGCTTTGCCGGACTGCTGGGAGTTTACACGGCCAGTATGACGATCCGGAACATTGGTGTTTTAGGATATGGCGTGGTTGCCCCTATCGGCTTTCTGTTTCTGGGCCTTTTTTACAACAGGCTGATTCAGCAGTCTGCGCTGTAGAAAAAGAGATTTTAAATATTAATCTGAGATATATGGATACGAGAGATCTTATATACTACTCTACACTGGCTCCTTCAGGACACAATACGCAGCCGTGGAAATTTTCTGTACAAGATAACATCATACGTATCTATCCCGATTTCGATCGTACTCTTTCGGTTGTGGATCCGGATAATCACGCGCTCTACATCAGTCTTGGATGTGCACTTGAGAATCTGGTGATCTCTGCCAAAGAGGATGGATCAGCATGCAGGGTCGGTGTTTTTCCGGATGATGAAAATGAGGAGTGTCTGCGTGTTACCCTTACCGATGAAAGCCCGGCCAAAGAAAAGGATCTTTATGAAGCTATTCCGGTCAGGCAATCCAACAGGAGCATGTACGATGAGCAGAAGATTCCTCCGGCCGATATGGAAAAGCTTTTACAGGCCAATGAACAAGATACAGTGGTTGTTAAAACATTTGATGCGCAGGGAAAAGATGTTGATCCGGTTATTGAACTGGTTAAAGAGGCGGGAAGGATACAGTTCAACGACGATCGGTTTGTTGAGGAACTGATATCATGGATCCGATTCAACAAAAAAGAGGTACAAAACAATAGGGATGGCCTTAGTGCAAAGGTGATGGGGTTTCCGAATGTTCCCCGCTGGCTGGGCCGCTTCATCATGAAAACCTTTGTAACGGCAGACCGTGAAGCAGAAAAGACCGAAAAACAGATCCGGAGTTCTTCGCATCTTTTTCTCTTTATCTGCAAAAAAAACGATAAAAAGCACTGGGTCGATGCCGGAAGGGGCTTTCAGAGAGTCGCTCTAACCGCTGCTTCCCTTGGGATCGCGCATGCCCACCTGAATATGCCTTGTGAAGTTGAATCGGTAAGGAAGAAACTGTCGGCCCACCTGGATTTACATCCGGATGAACAGCCCGTTCTGCTGATAAGGCTGGGGTACGCATCCCGTGCTCCCCGTTCGCCCAGAAGGCCGCCTGAGGAGGTACGAATCGATTCATGAATAGTATGTATGCTCAATGATTGAACAGTCATCCATAGAGAAACCGGCACAACGAGTGAGAAGGATCGTTTCAATAACATTAGCGGTGGCGCTTATTTCCGGGTGTCCATTACTGGCTCAGGACTCTGTATTCGTTCATGAGAACGCCTATCAGGATAAGATTTTGTTTCTGCCTGCACTCGGCTCTACTCCCGAGACGGGTTTTATGTTTGGTGCTGTTGTTGTTCCCCAGTTTAAACTTTCGGGCTCAGGCCCCGAAACCCGCTCTTCGAGCCTTTTTTTCTCAGGCATATATACAACTAAGAATCAGGTGCTTTTAAGCCTGCTGTCTGATATTATTTTGCCAGATGAAAAATGGGTTTTCACCGGCAATTACTTTACGAACTATTTTCCGAACAGTTACTGGGGCATTGGGCCGGCCACCGGGGATAACGATGAAATGAATATTCTTTTCACCCAGGTTCACATCAAACAGACTGCATTAAAAAAAGTCAGGAGAGGCCTGTTTACGGGTCCATTTATCAGATGGAGCAAGGTATTCAATCTTTCATTTCAGAGCATAGACGGAAGGGACATACCGGCACCGAATGATCCGGGTGCGGAGGGAAGTGTTTCAACCGGAGTCGGGTGGATGATTCGCAGGGACTTGAGAGATAGCAATATGACACCGACGCGTAATCACTTTGTGGAATTTTCGTCTCTGGTCAATCCGTCATTGTTTGGAAGCACCAATCCGTATACTTCCTTTCTTTTTGATGCCAGAAAGTACATTCAAATAGGCCGCAATGAGCGTTCGGTACTGGCCTTCCAGGGACTATTCAGATCTGCAGCAGGAAACCCTTCATTTCTGGATATGTCAGAACTGGGCGGGGCTGTGATCGGGAGAGGATATTATGGCGGAAGATATCGGGATTTGAATGCAGCGCAGATTCAATCCGAGCTGCGAAAGAAAGTGATGGGAAGACTCGGGGTTACCGTTTTTGGTGCTTTGGGGGAGGTTTGGCATCGTTATGAAGACATCAAATTGTCTTCAGTAAAATGGAGTGCAGGTGCCGGTATCCGATTTAATGTAAACAAGGATGACCCTACCAATATCCGTATTGACTACGGGATAGGAAGAGGAACCAGCGGACTTTATATCCAGTTAGGAGAGGCTTTTTGATTTGATAAAAACAGGCTGAAAATGGAAAAACTGAAAAAAACCGTTCGAATCATTCTGAAAGGATTCTTTTGGATCGCAATGGTGATGCTATTTTTGCTTACAGTATCAGCACTGTACAACCAAACGCTCCGAAGCTCATCATCTGTCACGCAAAGATTGACAGAACCCCAAAAAGCATATATAGCCGAGTATTTTAACCTCCAGGATAAGGTGATAAAGGAGTTCTGGCCTGATTTGGAGGAAACCAGGATTCCCGTAATTGTATATAATGAGGAGTTTGCCTTTCTGGTAGGACTGGAAACCCCTGAAGCGGGATGGATCAGGGTACCGTCGGGCTTACACCGCGGAAACGAATGGATTGAAATGGATGGCGATCATTTTCAGGGGAATACCTACTATTATCAGTCCCTTCCTGACCCTGATACCACTCCTGAAAATTTCACCGTAAAAGTCGGGTCTGTCTGGGTAAGTACGCTTCAGACACGTGAGTTTGCTGAAGTGTCGTTTTATTCCGGTTTCAAAAAGGAACTTCCGCCGCTGATCAGACAAGTCTTCCCTTACAAATTATTCTGGAATCTGGTAATGGGAGAGGCTGAAAGCTACCTTGCCGCCCTTATTCATGAAGCATTTCATGCACACCAGGGAATGTTATCCAATAAAAAATTTTCGAGAGCCGAAAGCATCACAGAACAGTCTGATCATTACCCGTGGGATAATGATGAAAATAAGGTTGGCTGGGAGAGTGAGGTTGACATTCTATTAAAAGCCTATGAATCGGATAGCGATGCGGAGATTAAGGGGTATATCAGTGAGTATATCTATCAAAGGGAAGAAAGGAGAAAGGCGGCCGATCTTTCGGACGAACAGATAGAATATGAGAAAAACAGAGAATGGCTTGAAGGCCTGGCAAAATATACCGAGCTGAAAATCGGAATGGTTGCCGATGAACTGCCCAGCTATGAACCTGTGGAAGAAATTGCCCATCTGAGTGATTTCAGAAATTATTCAAATCGTGAATCGTACCTCAGAAATCAATTACAAGAAACTGAAAGAGCGATAAACCGAAGAGGCGATAATAGATTTTACTATACAGGGATGCTTCAGGCTATCATGCTGGACCGGGTATATCCGGACTGGAAGAGGAAAATATTCAATGACGGCATTTTTCCTGAAGATCTTTTGAGAGAGGTGGTGTTGGAGTCATAGCACCCAGAATGGATCCATACTTAAACGAGACCTGAAATGAAAATTCGGTCGATTACTTTTATCATAATCATATCGTTTCTGGCGAGTGCAAATCAACACTCAGAAACTGGAGAAAGTGAGGTGTTCGGTCAAAACGGTTTTCGGCAGACAATGAATCAGCGCATACCCGTCTGGATGGAGAATTATCAGGTACCGGGAGCTGCAATTGCGCTGATACAGAACGGTAAAGTAGCCTGGTCTGAGGCCTACGGGCTGGCTGACAAAGATGATCAGATCAGGATGAAGGCTGAAACCATTTTCAGAGTTGAATCGATTTCCAAATCTGTGACCGCGCGGGGTGTCATGAAGCTTGTGGAAACGGGAAAAATCAAACTGGAAGATCCGGTTTACAAACACCTTGTAAGCTGGGAATTTCCGGAAACAGAATTTGACTTGAAAAAGGTTACAATCAGGCATCTCTTAAGCCATACTTCCGGGCTTGCCCTCGGCACCCTTGGATTGGAATATGATCCGAACGAGAAGAAGCCGTCACTGCGGGAAAGTCTCACCCGCGAAGTGAAATTTATCCGGGAACCCGGAACGTCGTTCAACTACTCAAATGTGGGTTTCAACCTTCTCGAGCTGCTCATTGAGGATGTGAGCGGCCGCAGCTTTGCAGACTTTATGAAGGATGAAGTGTTATCCCCACTGGGAATGCAGCATGCTGATTTCATATGGCGTGAAGACTTTCCGACTCGTGTTCCCGATGGCCATAAAACAGGCGGTGAGTCAGTGCCTGTCTACGTATATGCCGAAAAAGGGGCCGGAGGGCTTTTTGCAAATGTGAAAGATATAGCCGCTTTTGTGTCCTCAGGAATGGTTGACTCAATGTATTCTGACGATCCTGTTCTCTCTCAAAAAAGTTTACTGGAGCTCTACATGCCGGTCACCGAGATAGACAATGTATATTCATTTGTTTCGGATTACTACGGACTGGGCCATTTTATAGAAATCCTTCCAAACGGAAAAAAAGCTGTATTCGGTGGTGGACAAGGTAACGGATGGATGAGCCATTTTCACATCGTCCCTGAGTCGGGCGATGGTATTGTAATCCTTACAAACAGCTCTCGCAGCTGGCCTCTTATATCCAGTATTCTAAGCGACTGGGCGCAATGGGCTGGGGTTGGTTCTATAGGAATGGGGATCATTGTGAAGGCCATGAGCGGTTTTTGGTTATTAATCTTGTTGATTTTTGCGGGATCCGTTTTCCATTTAGGGCGTGTATTCCGGGATTGTTCCAGGGGCAACCGGAAGGTTAAGCGACAGCTTAAGGACTATTCTGTAAATCAGTTCGTGCAGCTCTCACTGTTCGTACTACTGTCTGCAGCTATCATCCTGAGTCTTACAAAGGAATATCTTTTCATTACGTCGGTCTTTCCCGGAGCCGCATCATGGTTTCTTGTCGCATTGATCATATTGGCGTCTGTGCTTCTGATATCGGGATTGACTCCGCCGGCAGACTGTGGGACGGAAAGTTCATAACGGATACCGGTTGAATGATGGATTTTTTTAACAGAAAGCTTTAATCCGGTATGGAAGGGCAAGCATATCCGGAAAGACCGTTACATAAATTAAATCCGAAATGAAACAGGAACGGAAACCAACAATGCGATCACATCATATGAATCAGTCGGCGAAAAATACAACTAAATCAGGGAGATCCTTGAGCCTCTATCTCATCATGGCCCTCATCCTCTTTCAGGGCGTAAGCGGCTTGTTTGGCGGTGCGGCACTGGTTGCGGACCCTTCCGGCGAATTTCTCAGTATGCCGGTATCCATGCTTGAGGGGTCACCATTTGATAATTTTCTGATTCCCGGATTCATTCTGTTCACGGTGTTGGGCATTCTTCCTGTGGTAGTGTTTTTCGGGCTTGGGAAGAGGGCTATCTGGGCCTGGCCCGGGGCATTTGTTGTCAGCACAGCACTGATCGCATGGATCGGTGTTGAAATCATGATGGTGGGATACCATAGCGACCCTCCGCTGCAGCTGATATACGGACTGATCGGTTTGGTGCTTCTGGGCCTGGTGATGCTGCCATCCGTTCGACGGGCACTTGATGTAACTCAGCACTCCTGAGAGCCTGTAAATCGATGGACGATGGACGACTTGCGACTGGCGATGTGCAGCTTTTCATAAAAGTCTCCCTGTTACCCATTCGACTCCGCCCAGGGCATGCTTTTGCCTTTTGCCTTCTGCATATAACCTGCCACTTGATTCTTTCATACTTTGATGATGCCAACTGCCAACTGCTAACTGCTCCTGGAAACTCAAGACCGGCTTCCACCAGTCCTATCGGTTCTCTTTCAATCAACACTGATATTTGCTATCCTGATCGCGTATGGTTTGGATACTCTTTCTTGCGGGACTTCTTTGTCTCATTGCCGGTGCTGAGGCGCTGGTGCGGGGCTCTTCGCGCATTGCAGCTATCCTCGGAATGCAACCCCTGGTGATTGGGCTGACCGTCGTGGCTTTTGGAACAAGTTCTCCCGAACTGGCCGTCAGCATCAAGTCGTCGCTCTCGGGAGATGCAAGCATTGCTGTGGGAAATGTGGTGGGGTCCAATATTTTCAACGTTCTCTTCATTCTGGGAATCTCAGCCATTATTGTGCCCTTAACGGTATCCCAAAAGCTGGTCCGTATTGAAATTCCGCTTATGATCGGGATATCTGTTTTAACCTGGCTCTTTGCCTTTAACGGCGTGCTTTCAGCGGCGGAAGGAGCCGTCTTGTTTGCCTGTCTTATTCTTTATATCTGGTTTCTGATCCGTCAGAGCCGCCGTGAAAAACTATCAGAACAGCCACCGGATGCCGGACAGCAGCTGACGCCGGACTTAGGAGCGTGGGTGCTGAATTCGGGCTTTGTAATTGGCGGACTGGCCCTGCTGGTATTTGGATCCAGGCTGTTTGTGGACTCTGCAACGGATATTGCACGGGCGTTCGGCGTGAGCGAGCTGGTTATCGGACTCACCATTGTAGCGGCGGGCACGTCAATGCCGGAGGTGGTTACATCGATCATAGCCGCTGTAAAAGGGGAGAGGGATATCGCGGTAGGCAATGTGGTTGGCAGCAACATCTTTAACCTGCTCGCGGTGCTGGGGATCAGCGGCGTGGTGGCCGGTGGCGGCATGAGCGTATCGGATTCCGCAATTCTGTTCGACATCCCGGTGATGATCGCGGTGGCGCTTCTTTGTCTGCCGGTATTCTTTTCGGGGAAGCAGATCAGCCGTGCAGAAGGGTGGATTCTTTTGGTGCTCTACACAGCATATACATCCTGGCTGATTTTGTCATCAGCCTGATAGCAGGTGATCCGTTGACTCGGGAATTGCAGGTGGAGTCCCTGACGATGCAGCTCCATTTAAAGCAATAGGGTATAAAATGGTTGATACTAATGAGGATTTCCAAAATTTATTTGAGCCAAAGGCCGAAAAAATCATGGCTGATCTGCCCAACTAAATGTATACTCAGCCAACCTTTTGCTAAACAATAGAACCTCATAGTTGTAGTTTTTTCCGAAATTTTATCACTTTCAACCTAGTATCGGTGATACTACGGAACCAAACCCCGTACTTTCACCTGTAATGTCATTCACCAAACCCACGGTTTTGGAAACGGAAATTGAACGATTCTTCAGAAAAACGGCAAAAAAAGACGCCAGGGTGAAAAACGCATTCCTGCTTGTTCACTCCGAAAAAGCGAACCTTCACATCAACCTTGCGGAAGGAACAACCGGAGATATTCCGTCGACGCCTCAGCAACCCAACTATATGGCAAGCGTTGGGAAACTGTTTACATCCACCATCATCGCTTTGCTGCATGAACGGGGGGAGCTCTCCTTTGAGGATAAAATCAGCCGGTACCTGGAACCGGACATAATGGACGGCCTTCATGTGTACAAGGGTGATAACTGGTCCGATCAGATTCAGATCCGGCATTTGTTAAACCAGAGTTCCGGATTGCCGGACAATTTTTTTCCGCTGTTAGACAAGCTTCTGGCAGATCCGGATTTCAGCATCACTCCGCGGGAAGCAGTGATCTGGGCCAGGCGGAATCTCAACCCATCAGCGCCACCCGGTAAGAAAGGGTTCTATACCGACACAAACTATCACCTGCTTGGGCTGATCGTTGAACATATCACCGGCCGGCCGTTTCATGAAGCCTTACGGGAAATGATCTTTGCCCCGCTTGGGATGAAACACGCAAGCATGCTTCATGTCTCCGAACCCATGGAGGAGACGGATCTGCCGATCGCTGATTTCTTCACGGATGACATCCGATTAAATGAACTGAAGGGGTTTGCCGGTATTGACTATGCAGGGGGTGGCGTGGTGGCACCGATGGATGACCTTCTCACATTCATGAAGGCGCTGTCGTCACATAAACTGGTATCGGCAGAGACCCTCGGGATTATGAAAAAGGATAAGGTCGGATTAAATCCGGGCTTTGATTACGGATATGGTATCTGGCAGGTTAAGCCCATCCCGGTGATACTGCCTGAAAAGTACAGCTGCTGGGGCGTGCTGGGAGCAACGGGCGCATTCATGTTCTACCATCCCCAACTGGATGCGTACCTTATTGGAAATTTCAATCATACGTCCTACCAAAAGAAGTGTGTCAGATTTATGTTTAAGGTGATAAGACAAATCCTGAAGCACCAGCAGTAACACGTGCTCATAACTATCCAGGTTTTCAGCACCTTTTGTCAAGATCTGTTCCAATCGTATACCGGTTAAAGCTTATCCTCATGCCGGTCCGGGAAACAAACCGCCAAAAAAAGAATACCCGTCAGCGTCTGATGGTTTAACATCGTCCGCCTCCGGGCATTTCTTCTTGATTAAATGGTCGAAGCTGTCGAACTCCTTACGCCCTGAATGATCAGGGATCAAGTTATGAGGGTACATCTCAGCTCCGCCTAAGCGGAACGCCCCTGCCGGCAGCTTCGGTATGATTCTTCTCCGGGCGCACCGGAGCATGAATGCATCATCCATCCCGATAAATAAGTAACCGGAGCACAATCTTCAGAACCTTTGTCGTAAGGTAACCAATGATCGCCGGCGGATATTTTCCCGGCAAATCCGGGTTCATACCGTGGTACGTTCCCGAATTGTGCTCTTAAGCTGTTCTCATCTACAGATTGTCAACGCTCTGGTTACATGATAGTACGGGCAGGGGAAATGGACTGTACGTTAATTCCCACCCCGGCTGTAGGATATTCTTGATGCAGATTGTGGGACTGTTGTAAGGGATTCATGAATTAAAGCTTTGGCCACCGTTTTTTTCTCAATTTGCCCCCGCCAGTGATACCAGTTTCGCAGGTATCTCTGCAACCCGATCCCAATCGGTATATACATGGTCCTGTGATGTATCCGTATCGCCGCCGCTCTTTTTGTTGATACTGCGCATGATGAAGCGCTTGAAAAAATCGTATTTCGTATAGAGAAGGGCGCCCGCCACATATTCTATTTGATCCGGTTTCAGTCCGGTTGAAAGCATAAAACTGTCCGTCTGCTCTTTCAGCTCTTTCCAGGACGCATCATCATCCGATGCGGCCGTAAGGCTTACCGACATAAAAAGTACCGGCAGTTCGTTCAGCTCGCGGTGATATTCCCTCGCATAATGCTCGATGGCAGTCTGATACTTTCCGGCATGCACGGATCCGGCAAGTATAACCGCGTCGTAGCCCTCGGGCGTCGGCGGCTTTACGGTTGCATTGAACAAACCGGCCGTATGTCCCAGCTTTTTTATCTCCTGATCGAGAAATTCGGCAATGGTGCGCGTATGGCCTTCCGTTGTGGAGTAAACAATCATGATCTTCATGGCTTTCAGATGTGGTTTATATTGGTTGGTTTTATTTCATTTTGATTCAATGGGTTCTTCCCGCTTCTTTTCAACCGGTTGTGGAGTGCTGCCGCCATGTCCTCCGGTTATCGCTTCCAGAACCTGCAATGCCGACGGGAGAACGACGAGTGAAGCGAGCAGAAGCAGCCCGATTCCGGTTACGGCCAGTTCTCCGATGGTGCGCATGCCGGGATGGCTTGAAAAGAGAAGTCCTGCAAAACCAAGCATGGTGGTAAGTGCGCTTACGGTTACATGTTCACCCGTTGAACGAACCACCTTCAATATGGATCCGCGGCCCTCTTCAAGATACCTGTGAACCAGGTGAATGCCGCTGTCGTCCCCGATTCCAAGCAGGGTGGGCATCACCACGATATTGTAAAAATTCAGCTTCCATCCCGCCAGCTCCATAACACCGAAGAGCCATAAAAAACCGGTTATGAGCGGTATCAGGGCAATGGCCATCCATAGAAAGCTCCGGAAAATGATCAGTTTTACAAGAATGATAAACGTAAGCGTAAGGGCGATCATACGGGGAGCTTCCTCAATCATCAGCCGAAGCATATCGGATGCCACGATGGACGTTGACGCCGCATGATACACCGTTCCGTCGTTCAGGGTGATCCCCGATAAATCGTCTGCAAAATCCATCGAATTGCGTCCGTCCGACAAGCCTACGCCCGGATAGATAATGACAAGGTTCCCGATTGTGCCGTCGGCGGAGGTGAACGGCTCCAGAATAAAATCCGGAATTTCCCGCAGGGGAGGCAGCTCTTCGGATGAGGCCGCCCTCTGCAGCTGACGATAGTGCTCGGTATCCGATCTGCTAAGGAACGGATCTTTGAGCATGTCCCGAATATTCTGAATGCGCCTGCGCTTTTCCTTTTGTCCGGACTCTGTAAACGGGTAACGGTCCTGCAGAACTTCTACCGATTGAATGGTGGGTGAGATGGTATCTGCTTTCATCCGTTCTCTCAGTACCCTGGAGAGCTCGATGGCGTGGTGTGGGCTCTCAGCTACAATATAGGCCGCATTTCGTGTTTTACGGTCGCTGTACACCTTATGCGCTTCTCTTGCAACGCGATTGTAGCTTTCATACTCGGGATGCAGTTTCCCGAAATCATATTCAAACCCGACACCCGGCGCAAACCACAGTGAGAGGGATGCCGCCACAACCGCCAGTGAGAGAATGCCGGTTGCGGCCAGGGTCATTGTACCGTTTTTCTTTTGGAGGCCATTTTCCGAAAGCTTTTTCAATCGGTGGGGAACACCGCCCGAATAGAGATCCGGAAGCAGGTGCGATTTTTCCAGGGTCAGAATCAGGGAGGGCAGAAGAAAGTTCATGGCTGCGATAGAGAACAGAATTCCGATACCGGAGATGGCGCCAAATTCACTGAAACCCCTGAAATCGGCCAGCATAAGGATAAAAAAACCAGCTGCAGTGGTGATGCCCACTGCGGCTATGGCGCGCCCTGTAGTCCGGAATGTAATGAGAATGGCCTCCGGAGTGGGCTTGCCGGCTTCCCTCTCTTCCGAGAAACGTGCAAAAAAGTGGATGCCGAAATCAATGCCCATCCCGAAGAGCAGGAGTATCAGTGTGGAGGTCATGATGTTCAGGGTGCCAATGGTAAGCCAGGCCACGCCAAAGGTCCAGCAGAGGCTGAGTACAAGCGGAAGAAAAATGATCACCGCGGTTGCAGGCATGCGGGCAAGGCTGATTGCAAACTGACGTGATAGTGCTCTTTGCGGAGTGCGAAGCCGCATGTTCCGGTAAAAGAAATAGAACAAAACCAGCATCATCAGCATCATGCTCCCGGCCGCAAACGACTGGCGGACATCACTGTAGATTGCATCAATTTCAACCAAATTCCGCAGCAGCCGTCCGGCCAGAAGGTAGCGGAGATCTTCATCGCCAAAGCGCGCCATCAGCGAAGAAGTTACCTTGTCAAGATCTTCATAGAGTTCACGGATATACTCAACGTCTGTCTGTGGGCCAATCGGGTAGAATCGCACAGCCATGTTTAGGGAGTCTTCGGAAACAGGGTATTCCGATCCGATCAGGTCTTCATAGGTTTTCTCAATTTCACTACCGAGAGAGTCGGCGCGATCGCTGTCGTCTTCCAGCTCAAAGTAGAATGGATTTGCCTGCAGCCTGGCGAGCTCTGTCTTTTCCTCAAGATACTCTTCGATGATTCGGAGTTCATTGTCGGTGGCCAGCCAGAGTGCGTGCGACTTCAAGAATTCTGTCTCCTTTCGAAACTCATACCGGCTGAAGTAGGGTGTATCACTGCCGCGCTCGGTAAGAGCCATGGCTTCAGGTATCAGCTGCACTGCAAATGCACGCTTTTGGTCAAAACTTGATCCCTGAAGAATCACGGCGGCTTCGTTGGTGGCGCCTACCTGTTCACGCAGCCGTTCAAGGGACTGAACGCTTGGATACTCTTCAGGAATCAGTTTCGAATAATCGGTGTCGATGCGGAGATTCAGCGCGAGGTAAAGTCCGGCCGCGGCAAGCAGAACCCCGGCTAAAACAACTGTACCGGGGTTGCGCAGACAAAATCGGATAATTGGGTTTTCATTGTGAAAAAGTTTATCAAACATCGGTAATTACGGGCTCATAATACCTTTTTACCGCATAGGCCCAGAAACTTCCCGTTCCAAAAAAGAGAAGGAGAATACTGAAAGCGGGACCGATGAACGGCACATTATTGATAATGGCAATTAAAACGAGTCCCAGTGCAAGCGACCAGTAATAGGTTAGTTCCGTTGTCTTTTTGCTGAACCACTGAATAAACTGCAGACCCAGCATCATGGCCACGGCCAGGTAGCTCAGATAAAGTGAAACGGTAAAAAGAGTACAGATCAATATGGCAAGCGGTATGGTTATCACCGGAAAGAGAAGGAGGGTGAGCAGAAGAGGCGTCAGGATTACCAGGAGGAACCCGATCCCTGTATTTTTCCAGAAACGCTCGGTGGCAAAGCGGTGCAAATCGGCGGTTACAGGCTTGAAAAGAAAGATCAGTACCACACCCGTTACCAGCATGGAGAGATAGAGCCCCGTCTGGAACAGCAGCATCGGCAGGGCGGAGGGACGCTTCACATCCAGAATCAGCTGTTCCGGGATATTGCCCATGTTCTCCCTGTACAGCTCTTCGGTGCTTACCACTTTGGTATCCCCAAGCGGTCGGTAATCCGGGCCAAATTCAACATCGTTGCTGTAGATCACCACATGATCGCGAAACACACCGTCAAGGCGAACCCGGTTGGCTGCAATTCGTGTGCGTCCGGCTACGGTAGCACCTGTGATCTGTACCTCATTGCCTGCGATAAACAATTTGCCATTGATTACACTGTTTTCTGTGAGACGCAGTTCATCACCCGCCGCAAACACGTCGCCGCGAACAGAACCATCCATAACCAGGGTCTCGGAAGCGGAGAGAAGCATGTCGCCTATAATACCGCTCAGGTTCACGGATTCTCCCGCAAGAAACGCATCATCTCCAATCAGTCCGGTTATGGCAATGCTGCTGCCTGCGGCAAAGAGGTCATTTTCTGCAACACCGGCAATTTCAATCCATTCGCCTGCAGCTATCAGCTGCTGCGAAGCCGTGTCAGATTCCGCTAACCGGAATACATCTCCTGCCTCATACCGGCTGCCCTGAGCAGTGAGCGCATCGGTGAGGAAAAAACTAAAAAGTAGTAACATGAGTGCCGCCCGCAAAAGCTTTCTGAAGCGGACGAATTGACTTTGGTATGCCATGGATTTCTCTCCCTCTTTGTTTCAGTTATCAATAACCCGGCCTGGTGCCGGTTCAGGTTTCATCATGGTCCGCCGGTACAGCATCGGTTTCGGATACAGGCTCCACATCCACGATGTAATAAAATGCTTCATCTATCAGGTCGATACTGCCGCTGACCACACGAAAAGTGTCACCTTCTGAAAATGGAATCTTGTCGCCCGGAATCAGGTCCTCCTTCGATTTGACCGGAATGGCACCTCCTTCATTCTCCCACTGCTCCATCAGGTGATAATACTCTACCGTGGATTCTGGTACATTGAGTTTGATCTTAATGCGTTTCATTAACTTTACCTCTCTGGTTTATCTGCAAGATTCCTAAGAACTAACTGCTTTATAAAACATACCATATCGGTTCGGCTTGTGCGTTGAGAAGCCTCCCCTCTGATCAATAAAGAAAACTCTGAATGTTTTGTAGGGAATAAACTCACATCACCCGGGAGGGCGTATAGTGAAAAGCCCTACAAGGGATTATGATCATTCATTACGAAGCGGGTAGCCGATCGCGGACAGGCTGTCTCACCGAGATTAGCGATTTTATTTGTGTGATACGTGTCACGTACCCCATGTATGTATTGATTTGATCACAATGAAAAAGGAGGAATGATGAAAACATTAATCGGTATGCTCTCATTGATCCTGATACTAATGGTGAATGCAGCTCCTCTACAGGCTCAGCAAACGGGTCAGCAGCAGATGCAGCGCCAGATGGAGCAGATGCACCGAATGCAGGATCAGATGAACAGAATGATGGAACGTACCCAGAATATGACCAGGGAAATGAGCCGCAGAATGGAGCAGGCTCAGAACGATGCAATGAGGAATCAGTTCAGAATGATGCACCGTTTCAGCGAACATCTGGGTGCCACACTCGGCAATATGAAAGATGCTGCCGAGCGTTGCCAAATGATGATGCAGGATCGCGAAATGATGCGTGACCGCAACATGCAGCAGGAGATGGAAAGAATGCAGCAGCATCTGTCGGATATGTCTGGACAGATGGATGAAGCTATTCAAACCATGGAAAGAATGGCCCAGAGACTGCGCGATCGCGCGTCTCAATAACCGTTTCCAAACCAAAACATCCAACCGGCAGGAATACACGATGCGTGATCAGGGACATAGCCGATCCATTATTTTTTGCATCGTGTTCCTGCTTGGTTTCATGATGTCAGAAAGCACTGAAGCACAGTCCGTTAGGTGGCAGGGAAGCAGCAGTTATTCATCCGGAACGTATTATTTCACCGAAAAGACCGGGTCATTCTATGTTTCCAACGGATTATCAGTGGAGATCGGCAGTATCACCGGTTCATTCTCGGTGCCATATGTAGTTCAAAGTACTCCATGGGTGTCTTATGCGCCGGCAGGTAACCTGCCAACAGGGGGTACCCAGAGCGGAGAGGTAAAGCGCAGCGGAAAAGGGTCGGGGTCCGGGTCCGGCGGACAGGGTGGCAGAAACCAGACTGTGATGCTGGTGGACACCACATCCTACAGCCGTACTTCGTTCAGTGATCCCTCTGTATCCCTTTCAGTCAATTTGCTGAGACGGTATTCGAGCCAGACGTTTGTGTATCTGAATACACAGCTTAAGATACCGGTGTCGGATCCTGCATCGGGTTATGGTACGGGCGCATGGGACGGCGGTGCCGGGCTGGCGATGTCGAAAGGAATAGGAGCCTCTTTTATGTTGTTTACCGATTTGATGTACTGGTGGATGGGCGATATGGAAGAACTGCCAATCAGGAACGGGCTTTCTTACGGTATCGGCTTTGGCAAACTGTTCACCGATACCGGATGGACGGCAAGCCTGGCACTGAACGGGTTCACCGGGATTATTGAAGGAGTGGATCCGCCGCTTTCACTCTCGGCCGGAGCCGGAGTCAGGCTTGGTGAGAAAGCAAGCCTGAATGTGAATGCTGGAACCGGGCTGAGCGAAAGTTCACCGGATATTACCGTCGGTTTAGGGTGGTTCGTAAACCTGTTCTGATGGGTACCGGGCGTAGCGGGTCGGTTTTGTCTGAATACACAGAAACAATAACCAATGGATTGAAAAAAGCGAGACAGAAAAATGGACACACATGTAAACTTTGAGAAATTTTGCAATGAAGCTCAGTTATGGGTGCATGAAATAGCAAGGGATATGCGGGCCCCGGAGCGAACAGATTGGGCTTTGCATGCTCTGCGGGCGGTAATGCATACCCTTCGCGACAGAACAACCGTTCAGGAGGTATTTCACCTATCTGCCCAGATGCCCACACTGATTCGGGGATTTTACTTTGAGGGATACGACCCCAGGAATAAACCGGTTAAAATGAATGCAGAAGAATTTCTGGCTTCTGTCAAAAACAGAATGGGACCAGGAGTTGAGGTTCCCGCGGGGGAAGCCGTTCGTGCCGTGATGTCTGTTCTTTACGACAAAGTATCAAGAGGTGAACTTGATGATATACGAGGGTCTATGCCCAAAGACATTCAAAAAATATGGGACCATCTGATGCCGGAAGAGTCTGAAACGGATTAAACAAACTGGAGAGGAACCGGCATGGTTCAGTTAATAATCATTCTTTAATCATAAATCAAAATAAACCAAGCGAGGTATAAATTATGTCACTGGCAAAAGTAATCGAAGTCATATCTGAAGGAAAAACAATGGAAGCTGCAGTTGAGAATGCTGTTAAACAAGCCTCCAAAACAGTTCACAACATTAAAAGCGTCTATGTTGAAAATATTAACGCTGTTGTTGAGGGAGAGAGCGTTACGAAATACCGGATTAACGCAAAAGTCACGTTTGTCCTGGAAAAGGACTGATCAATCCAATTCATCAGAACAGAGGTTAGTTAGTTAGTCATTCAGATAGAATGCAAGAGAAGGGGCCGCTTCCTGACAGGAGGCGGCTTCCGTTTTTTTGGGTTGATGCCATGCGCTTTAAATTTTATGCGCACCTATCTTGAAACAGAGCCCCCGCGCTCCTTCATGAAGGATTTCTTGGCGTGAATTTCTTCATGCTTTTTGAGTTATCCGGCTTTTGCCCTGAATCACGCTTCGCACTGCAGCAGATGAAACCGCCTGCCCGGTTATTCAGTGCATTTCAACCGTTTCAGCAGTTGATTTACCGGCTGTACTGCCAACCGGGAACGAGCTGTGTTTCAGGAACCAGTTGCAGGCTATCCGTGCTGCCCTCTCAAGCTTGCCCGACTCTTCAAAGAGATGGGATGCACCCGCAATAACTTCAAGCTTTTTCGGCCCACGCAGCCGTGACATTGCACTTCGGTTTAGCCTCAGTACTTCAAAGTCCAGTTCACCGACAATAAATAGTACGGCAGAGTCAATATTCCCGATTGAATCGGAAGCCAGGTCAACGCGGCCGCCGCGTGAAACAACTGCAGGAATCTCTCCCGGCCGCATGGCCGCAGCATTCAATGCGGATGCGGCACCGGTACTTGCACCGAAAAGCATGGGAGTGAGATTACCGGTTCTCTTGTCAGCACGTGCCCACTCGATCACTTCAACCAACCTTTTGGTGAGAAGCGGAATATTGAACCTCGCACTGAAGTTAAGCTCTTCCTCCGGGTCCAGCAGGTCAAACAGAAGTGTTGCAAGACCTTCATCCTGCAGCACGCCGGCCACATATTTGTTTCTCGGGCTTTTGTGACTGCTTCCGCTTCCATGGGAGAAAATCACCAGTGATTTGGCACCGTCGGGTATGGTAAGCACGCCGTGAAGAACGGTTTCGCTGACCGGGATCTCAATTTGTCTGGTATACATGGCAAAGGGGGTTATGGGTTTGAGGGTTTTATCTTATTGGTATAAGTAAATAAAAGAACAGCTAATCCTTGTAGGTACTGGTATCTGCTGCATGTACCTGAAAATCCCATACGTTTGTAATGTTCTTGCCTACACAGAAAATAGAAGATGTGCTACGGATCGCTCAGGATTACGGGTAAACGAATTGTAATTGATTATGAACATATTTCAGCTAAGGAAATCAACATCATACCAGCAGGAGGACAGTCATGAAACAACATACGCTTGAATGGATGATCGGTGGTGCGGCACTGGCTGCGCTGTCAGGTGGATTGGTGGCAGCGTACAAGTACAAAAACCATCACAAACAATATGAACGGGAATTCGATCCGGATAACACAGAAATGATAAGCGGTACGATAGAGGAGGTCATGTATTCGGGTACCGAGAATGCTCCGGATCAGGGAATAGAGCTCCTGGTACACACCGGCGACGAGCTGGTAACCGTGCTTGTTGGTCCGGTATGGTACCTCGACAGGCAGGAAAAGGGGTTTAAACCCGGGGATGGCGTAACGGTGAAGGGATCACGCATCACCTATAAACACGAGCCGGTACTGGTTGCTCAACACATTTTGCGAAATGGCCGCAAGCTGGTTCTGCGGGATGAAATGGGCCATCCGGTCTGGAATGCATGGCGAAGAATTAACTAATCACCAAAATAAGCTTGCTCATGTTTTTAAACAGAATGGAAGCGGGTGAAAGGCTTGCACAAGAGTTACTGGATTACCGTAAGACGAACCCCATCGTTGTTGCTATTCCCAGGGGCGGTGTAGAAACAGGGTTCAGGGTTGCAGAAATTCTTAACTGTGAACTTGCAATCGCTGTTTCGCGAAAACTTGGCTATCTGAATAACCCGGAAGCAGCATTTGGCGCCATGGCAGAAGATGGCAGCCTCTATATGAATCCCCGGGCTAGCGGGAGGCTCAGCAAGGAAGAGATCGAAAAGGTAATGGAGAAAGAGAAAAAGGAGATACACAGAAGAATCAGGAAATACCGTAAAAACCGACCGTTTCCCGACCTGAAAAACCGGACGGTAATCGTTGTAGATGACGGCATTGCTACCGGATCAACCCTGATGGCTACGCTTGAAATGTGTAAAAAGAAAGAACCGGACACACTGATTGTTGCCGCTCCCGTATGCGGCAGCGATATGAAAAGCACGCTGAAAAAGCATGCCGACGATGTGGTAATCCTGGAAGTGCCGGATGAATACTATGCGGTATCTCAGGTATACAGGGATTTCTCACCCGTCACAGATAAAGAGGTTCGGAAATGGGTGGAAGAAGCTCATGGAGGATCCATAGTCGGGGAAAGTGAGAAGCAGATGGCGTAGGCAGCGAATCGCGATTTGGTCCTCTGTACGGCTGTAAAATGAACATTATAATTGTGGAGGTATGCAAATGATTGCAGTAACGGGTGCCCAAATCTATTGGTTTATATCCATTGGTCTGATCGTCGGTTTTATCATCGGCATCTTTATCGGCGGTGAGGGCGTGTCGTTGAAGGCAAACCTGTTCTGGGGTGTAGTCAGCGCGATCATCATGGGAGAGATCGGGGTACAGCTCGGCCTGAGCGATGGAGTGTGGTTTTCATTCGTAGCAACCTGGCCGTTTCTTTTTCTGGTCAATGCGTTCCATCAGCACCATGTTGAAGACATACTGGGCGAGATTGAACATCCGGCCCATCTTACAGGTCAATTTCGTATGAATAAAAAAACAAGAGAACGTGATAAGAGCAAAGACGTTGCGAATGTAACATAATCAATAAACGAACGGAGATAACATTATGATCAAGCGAATATTGGTTGCTCTCGACCCGGATGAGGATACACCGGTGGCGACCCGGTTTTCTATCCGGCTGGCCAAGCGGTTCGATGCCAGCCTGACGGGTCTCGCGGTTGTGGATATTTCAAATATTCACAGCGCTATTGGCATCGGTGGATACGGAACGGAAATCTACGGCCGTCAGATCTGGACTGAAATGGCTGATGAAACGCGGCGTATAGCAGAAAACCTGCTCAATTCATTTAAGCAAAGAGTCGAAAAAGAGGGGGTAAGGCACAGAGACGTAAAAGAGCAGGGCGCATCCTACGATCTTATCGTTGAGGAGATGAAATACCACGATCTGCTCGTGGTAGGCCGCGACTCGCACTTTTTCTACAACCAGCCCGATCGCGACACCGATACACTGGCGAATGTGGTGAAAAAGGGTGTTTCACCGACCCTCGTGGTGATGAACGAGTACCGTTCTGTTGAAAATGTGATCATCACGTTCGACGGCAGCGCGCCTGCCGCACGATCCCTCAAAGCATTTGTGCACCTGCTTCCATATGGCAAAGACATCGAAATAGATCTGGTGTACGTGGCAGATGGTGAATCGAGCGAAGATATGGACAAAGCCATGACGATACTCAAACAGGCTGAAGACTACCTGAAAGAGCACAACTTTCGCTACATCTCCAAAGAGGTGCTTGAAAAAGGAGAACCGGGTGAACGGATTATGGAGCACCAGAAAAAGAGAAGCCCGGATCTAACCGTATTGGGTGCACACTCCGTATCGGCGGTGAAGAGAGCTGCTTTCGGCTCAACAACGCATCACCTGATCACCAACAGTGAGGTGCCCCTCTTCCTGAGCCCGTAAACCTGTACAGAACGATCACTATGACAAGCCCTTTCGTCCGGACCGGAAGGGCTTATTTTTTTGGGTGGATAAATGGCATGAGTTCAGTACTTTATACGCTGTTAATCCGGTAATGCAGGCAACTGTCCGGCAACTCCACTTTGTAGTAACCGTTAATCCATGTCCTCTATGTCATTCACATCGCGGCTGCGACTGCTTCTTATTCTTTTCATCACTCCGGCGCTTTTCATCTCCTGCGATACGAGCAGCAGCAACGATGATCTTCCGGAAAATGATTTTCTGGTTTCCGATAACCTGAAAAGAACCATCACGCAGCAGCAACTCGAAACGTTCTGGTTTTTTGCGGGTGTACCGGAAGCCGAAGAGTTTATCACATATGATGTGGATGTGCATACCGTGGTGTACAATACGCGCGACCTGGACGGAAACCCAATTCAGGCTTCCGGAGCCATACTGGTGCCACAGGGAATTGAAAATCCGGGCCTGCTCTCCGTTCAGCACGCTACAATATTTTCAAACGACGAGGCTCCCTCTGTGGATATCGGTATTTCGGTTACGGCCCGCAAAGCGATCTTCGCATCCGCAGGATATATTACATTTCTACCGGATTACCTGGGGTATGGTGTCACGGAAGAACTTCTGCATCCATATCAGGTGGAAAGCAGCCTGGCGGAAACCAGCAAGGATATGATACTGGCAGGGCTCGAATTTATTCAAAACCGAAATCTGACCAGTACTGAACAGCCGGTGAACCTGATAGGATATTCGGAAGGTGCCTATGCCAGTCTGGCCCTGGCGAGGCTGATCGAGGAATCGGCCCCCGTGGTTGATATCGGTTTGTTGTCGATGGGAGCGCCAATTTTTGATATCTCGGCCACAATGGACGATATTATTCAAAACCCGGAGGTGACCCGTGAATGCGTGCCCTGTTACGCGTATTTTCTATACACCTACCACCAGCTCTACGACTTCTCACGTCCTCTGAGCGACTACTTTCAGTCTCCCTATGATCAGGTAATCGCAGACGGACTGTTTAACGGGGAACAGACTAGCCAGGAGGTGAGCAGCAGCCTTCCCGAATCGGTTTCGGATCTTTTTACAGCCGCGTTTATTCAGCGATACAACGACGGCGAGGAGACAGAGCTGGAGCAGGCTGTAGCTGAAAACGATCTTTTCTATATACCCGGGGCCAGAGTGCTTTTGGTGCATGGTGATTCGGATACCGTTGCACCTCTGTTCAACAGCAGTGATTTTGAGCAGCGGGCACTTGATGCGGGAAAAACCAATTACACCTTTATCGTTGAGGAGGGAGCAAACCATACGGAGGGTTTTATTCCCTGGGGATTCGAAACGCTGGATGCACTTGGAGTGAGAAGCAGCGTGCTTGCAAACCGATAAAGGAGAGGGTGCAGAACCTTTTGCCTTACGTGTGGGGTGCTGAAGAAGATGTGCGGGTTAGTCGCTTTCAAAAATCATGCTGAGAATTTCTGAAGCAATGTCTTTTTTCGAGCCCGAGAACGTCTGCATCGACTCGCGTCCGATCAGGTGAATCGTATTCGTATCCGATCCAAACCCGGAACCGTCATCAGATATGGAGTTTGCGCAGATCCAGTCCAGATTTTTTTTATCAAGTTTGGCTCTGGCGCCTTCAATGAGGTTTTCGGTCTCCATCGCAAAACCGATCAGTATCTGATCCGGATTTTTATGCTCTCCAAGCCAGGCCAGGGAGTCGGGGGTTTGAACCAGATCAAGCGATTCCGTACGTCCGGTTTTCTTGGTTTTTTGGTCTGATGGGGAAGAAGGTTTAAAATCGGATACGGCCGCTGCCATAATCACAATGTCTGCGTCAGCATGTGTTTGGACCAATTCAAAAAGGTCATCAGCAGACACAAAAGATTCCGTTTGAACACGCTCGGGTATTTGTGCCGATAACGGGCCGTGAACCAGGATAACATCCCCGCCAAGTGCGCGGGCTGCATCAGCCATCGCGACACCCATTTTACCGCTGCTTGGGTTGGATATAAAACGAACCGGATCCATGAACTCCCGCGTTGGTCCTGCGGTTACCAGAATCTTTTTCCCGGTAAGGGGACCCTGAATGCGATGTTTTTTTATAATCCGGGCCGCCTCAGTCAGAATATCATCCGCTTCGGGAAGCCTGCCTTTGGCTTCAAGACCGCTTGCAAGATATCCCGTATCGGGCTCCAGAACATAAAAGCCGAGTTTGCTCGCTTTCTTCAGGTTATCAGAAACCGCAGGGCTTTCATACATTTCACCGTCCATGGTGGGACAAATCAGTACAGGACACCGCGCGGCAAGCACGGTTGATGTAAGCATGTTATCGGATTGCCCGTGAACCAGTTTTGCGAGGGTGTTCGCCGTGCAGGGGGCTATCACAAAAAGATCGGCCCATTCGCCCCACTGAATATGACGCGTCCAGCTGTCGCCCGGATCGGTATCGTTAAACACTTCAACGGCCACACTGTGTCGGCTCAGCGATGCAAACGTCTCTGTACCCATAAAGCGGGTGGCTGAGGGAGTCATCGTGACCCGCACTTCGCATCCCGCTTTTTGAAATTCACGAAGGAGGTAGGCTGCCTTGTATGCGGCAATTCCGCCGGTAACACCGAGTAGTATCCGTTTACCGGACAGCATTCAATTTAGTCCTTTTTGGGATAGCGGTAGGTAATTTTATCGTCGAGCATCTCCTGTACGGAGCGTTGGGTGGCATGCGGCAGCTGTTCAAAAGCTTTGGAAATTCTCTCCTGCTCTTCGTTGAAGGTAAACTCGTCTTCGTCTTCAAATCCTTCAAAATATTTCAGCTTATCGTCAAGCTCCATCTTCTCCTGAGCTGCAATCTGCCGGGCGCGCTTCGAAAGCACTACAATTTTCTCATATTTGTTGCTTTCCTTATCGCCCAGTGTTTCTAAATTGAGAGTTTTAATTCCCATG
The DNA here is from genome assembly GCF_003150675.1 of Rhodohalobacter mucosus. Classification (NCBI taxonomy): domain Bacteria; kingdom Pseudomonadati; phylum Balneolota; class Balneolia; order Balneolales; family Balneolaceae; genus Rhodohalobacter; species Rhodohalobacter mucosus. The sequence continues at coordinate 176,365 of NZ_QGGB01000006.1, forward strand.
GTGCTTTTTATGAATTAATAAAAGTTGAAACGGTTTCTCTGACTTTGGAATAGGCTTCCTCAAGGTCATCGTTGATAATTTTTGTATCAAACTGATCTGAGTAAGCCATCTCTTTTTCAGCGCGTTTAAGCCGGGTTCGTAAACTGTATGGATCTTCCGTGCCTCGCGCTGCAAGCCTTTCTTTTAAAACGTCGATCGATGGGGGCGAAAGAAATATGGCAAGTGCGTCACTGCCGTACATCTGCTTTACATTTTTGGCTCCCAAAACATCGATGTCAAGCAAAATAAAATAGCCTTTATTCAGGTCATTTTCAACGACGGAACGGAGTGTGCCGTACATGGTTCCGTTGTAAAATTCTTCCCACTCCAGAAATTCTCCTTTCCGCACCTTTTCCCGGAATTCATCGCGGCTTAGGAAATAGTAATCTGTTCCGTCTGATTCGCCCTCCCTGGGTTCTCGCGTAGTAGCGCTGACTGAAAAATGGATCTGCTCAAAATCTTCAAGAAGCCGCTTTTTCATGGTCGACTTCCCGCCACCGCTCGGCGACACCAGTATGATAATTTTTCCCCTTTTTTTACTCAAGAATGCAGCTTTTTTTAAAAATTCAGATAGTCGTATCTGTTCTTTGCACTACACAGATCAACAATCCCGTCACTCAATGTTTTGTACTTGTTCGCGAATCTGCTCAAGTTTCTCTTTACCCAAAACAATATGATGCGCAATTTTGGAGTCGTTCGCTTTGGAGCCGATTGTGTTTAACTCCCTGTTAATCTCCTGACAGAGGAAATTGAGCCTGCGTCCCACAGCTTCGTCCGCATCCAGGGCTTCAATGAAAAACTTCAGGTGAGATTGCAGGCGGATAATCTCTTCGTTAATATCCATCTTATCGACAAGCAGCGCTACTTCCATCTCCATGCGCTCCGGATCGAAGTTATCATCGTTTACCATCTTGCGTATTCGTTCATGTAGCTTTTCACGAACTTCGGGTGCCCGTTTTTCCGAGATTTCACTGACGGTTTCAAGAATTTCTGCAATTCCGTTGATCTGTTTTTCAAGATCCGTTCGCAGTTCCGTGCCCTCTTTGCTTCGCATGGTGTTCAGATTCCCGAGCGCTTCCTCCAGGGCTGCGCGTGTACAGTCCCAGATTACTTTGAGTTCCTCTTCATCTTCCTTGCGGGTCTCAAAAAGATTGCTGAACTGCAGTATATCGCTTATTTGGACCGGCTCGTCAATGCCCGACTCATCCCTGAGCTGACGCAGAATAAGACCGTATCCCTTAACCAGCTCCGTATTCAGCCTGATGTCTGCCTGCCGGCCACCGGTCCGTTCCATATTGATATTGATGTTTACCTTGCCTCTGGAGAGCTTTCCCTGGGCAAACTCCTTGATGGCCAGTTCTTTATCTTGCATGGACTGAGGCATTCGAACGGAAATGTCAAGATATCGGCTGTTCAGCGTCTTCACCTCGGCAGTAAGTAAAAAACCGCCGGATGAAGATTCACCGCGGCCAAAACCGGTCATTGAAGTAATCATGCGATAGTGCTGGTTTTTAAAATATATGGATTTAGTAAATGTAGAAGAGAATAAGATTTAGCTGCTAAAAGACAAAAGGGAAGTTGCATGAAGCTGTTTAAACATGAAATTTCTTCAGGCTTTTGCGGGTAGCAGCCTTAAGCAGATCATTATTTCTCTTATCCGAATGGGATAACATTCCGGATTTAACAAAAAGGGTCCAAATGGCTGACGCACGTATCAAAAAAATTGAAAAGGTATCAGCAATCCGGTTCAGACACCGCGTAAAACCTTCAGTACGTTTGTAGCCAGGTCTTCCGCTTCACCTGCCGACGAAGCTTCGCTGTAAACCCTCACAATGGGTTCAGTGTTTGATTTTCTGAAGTGAACCCATCCGTCATCAAAGTTGATTTTGACACCGTCTGTTCTGTCCGGATTGTTATCGCTGTAGCGGGTGGCCACTTCCAGCAGCAGGTCGTCCGCATCCATGCCAAGATCGGAAAGCTGCACCTTCTGCTTGCTCATTTCATAATGGGGCAGGGAATTGCGGTATTCGGAAGCAGTGATATCGCGCTCTGCAAGCAGCTGCAGTATCATGGCCGTACCCACCAGTGCATCGCGTCCCGGATGCAGGTCGGGGTTGATCACACCTCCATTCCCTTCACCGCCGATTACGGCTCCTTTCTCCTGCATCACTTTCACCACGTTGATTTCACCAACGGCTGCGCGGTGGCACTGCTGCCCGTACTTTTCGGAAATATCGTCGGATGCACGGGATGAAGAAAGATTGGTTGCGGTATCTCCCGGTTTCTTGCTGAGCATTAGGTCGAATGCGGCAACCTGTGTATACTCTTCTCCAAACAGCCGGCCATTCTCATCCACAAGTGCCAGGCGGTCTGCATCGGGATCGGTTACAATACCGAGATCGCAGGGTGTGGATTTAATAAAGTCACATATTTCAGTAAGATGCTCCGGAAGCGGTTCAGGATTGTGAGGGAAGATTCCGTTGGGTTCACAGTTAAGCCGGTGAACAGTTGCCCCAAGCTTTTCAAGAAGTTGTGGCAGCGCAACGGAACCGGCACCGTTCACCGCGTCTACCGCTACTGTGAATTGCTTTTTTCTGATGAGTTCTGCATCGATATAGGGCAGTTCCAGAATGGCGTCAATATGTGTCTGGATAGCTTCAGGATCCTCGCTGACGGATCCGATCCGGTCGTAAGTACTGTATGAAAAGTCGCCGTTTTGAGCCAGCTCTATCACGTCTCTACCGCGGTCCGCATCCAGAAATTCGCTTTTTTCATTGAGCAGTTTCAGAGCATTCCACTGTGCAGGATTGTGGCTTGCGGTTAGAATGATGCCGCCGGCGGCTTCATGTTTCAGAACGCCCATCGCAACTGTGGGAGTAGGGGCAATTCCCACCTTGATCACATTGCACCCCACGCTCTGAAGCGTTGCACAGACAATATCCTCACAGATCTGTCCGGTAACGCGCGAATCACGGCCCACAACTACGGTTCCGCCTTCCAGCAGGGTTCCATAGGCCGCAGTATAGGTAACCAGGTTTTCCGGAGTGAGATGTGAACCGAAGATGCCCCGGATACCGGAGACTGAGATCATTAATGCCATGATGAAGGAAATATACGTTTAATGGATTGCGGTTTGATGATAAAAGGGGGGCGCTATTTATTTACGGGATACCCAGGGGGTCTCTTTAGCGCCGGCTTCTTGATTTTCAAAACGAGCCATCACAAACAGCAGGTCTGAAAGACGGTTCAGATAGATGATGCATTCGTCAGAAACTGGATCAACTTGTTTCAGGGCTGCAACACGGCGCTCTGCACGGCGGCAAACGGTTCTTGCCATGTGAAGGCTGGCACCGGCGCCGCTTCCTCCGGGTAGAATGAAGTTGGTCAGGCCGGGAAGCTTCTCATCAAGAGTGTCGATCCACTGCTCAAGCTGCCCGATATGAGCCGTTCCTATACGTTCAATTTTGGCTGTTTTTTCAGGAAGTGTGGCCAGATCGGCCCCCAGAATAAAAAGCTGATGCTGTATTTCATTAAGATAGTCGCGTCCGCTCTCGCTCAGCTCGTATGTGAGCACCATGCCGATGACGGAGTTGAGCTCATCGACGGTTCCGTATGCCTCAATTCGCTGACTGCTTTTGTGAACACTCTTGCCGCCGAAGAGAGATGTGTTGCCCTTGTCGCCCTTTTTTGTGTAAATCTTCATATGGATAAATTTTTTTGTAAAGGTAAGAACACTGATGGTCAGAATCAGCACGTATTCGCACCTCTCCGGGCAGTGCGAATTCTACTCGACCCGGTAGGACTCTCCAAGGGGGGTGCAGTGCGTCAGTTTATGCTCAAGAGAGGATAGGACGGAACGAAATGAGTTGTGGATATCGATTGGAACGGCAAGCGTCATTTCCACTTCTTCAAGATAGGTGGCATCTATCACGACGAGCGGGAAATCGTTTTTTAGTTTGCTTATTGCAGACTCCATCGTGTATGGATAGGTGATTTTGTATTGGAAGACAGGAATCACGCTTGCCAGGCGTGCATCGTCAATGCTCTGTTCCGCGGAACTGCCGTAGGCATCAATCAGCCCTTTTTTGCCGAGCTTTGTGCCACCGTAGTAGCGTACGCTCACAAGCAGGCAATTGATGAGGTTGCGGGAACGCAGGGTGTTGAGAATCGGGAGTCCTGCCGAACCTGACGGCTCGCCGTCATCCTGGCTGAACTCCTCCGGACTATTCGGATTTATTCTCCACGCATAGCAGTGGTGGGTGGCCGCCGGATGCTCATTTTTTAGCGAATTCAAAAAACTCTCAGCTTCCTGCAAAGACCCGCACGCAAACAGAAACCCATAAAACCTGGATCCCCTGATGCGAAAATCACTAAACCCGGACGCCGTAACAGTCTGCACGTGATGGTATTGGTTGAATATTTTGAAACAATGTAATTTAGACCTTTTCTTAATAAGGATGAAGTGGGTTTCAAAACGCTTCAACCTTGCCTTTTAAAGCAAAAGAGGCGACTTTTAACTACTGAATTCAGAAACTGAATGAAGAGTTTATTTGTTTGCTACAGCAATCATTCATTCATCAGAAATTAATCAAAATCTACAGTATGCCAACACTACTACAAGCCGCCACGTCGCAGGTAGGGCGTAAACTTCTTACGGGGGCAACGGGTGTATTTCTGGTTCTATTTGTCATCTTTCACCTTGGCGGTAACCTGGCCGTATTTGGTGAGCCGGATGCGATGAATCGCTACTCCATGGTGCTCCATAATTTTGGCCCTCTGCTCTGGTTTGCGCGGGTAGGCCTTCTTGCCGTCTTTCTTATTCATACCTGGATTGGGATCTCAATTTGGCTCAGGCGAAGAAAAGCCAGGCCAAATAAGTATGAGGTGTACAGCAGTAAAGGCGGGCCCAGCAGGCAGAGCCTGAGTTCACAAAGCATGGCGTTTACCGGGGTTGTGCTCTTTGTGTTTGTCATCTTTCACATCAATACGTTTGCACTTGGGGATACAGGAACGGTTGTGATTGACGGACAGGAGACCCATGATATCAAAACACTCGTACTGGATACATTTCAGAACCCCGTATACGCTTTTGGATATGCATTTGTGATGCTTCTGCTTGGAACCCACCTTGGACACGGCGTATGGAGTGCTTTCACTTCTCTCGGAATGACCAGCAAAAAAGCATCTGCCGTTATGTATACCGTGGGCAGCCTGATTGCTGTTCTGTTAGCCGTCGGGTTCTTGTTTATCCCGATCTATATCTATTTTGGCGGTGGCTGTGAAGCAGCACTTATCCACTGTGAATAATTCATTTTAATTGTACAAAAGAGCAATATGAATCTAGATTCCAAAGTACCTTCCGGACCCTTAGAAGAGAAGTGGAGCAATTACCTGCGCGATATTAAACTGGTTTCGCCTAACAATAAGCGAAAGCATAAAATCATTGTTGTGGGAACCGGCCTCGCAGGTGCATCGGCCGCTGCCAGCCTTGCCGAACTCGGCTACAATGTGGAAACTTTCTGTATACAGGATTCAGCCCGGCGGGCGCACAGTATCGCAGCTCAGGGTGGTATCAATGCGGCGAAGAATTATCAGAATGACGGCGACAGCGTGTGGCGCCTTTTTTACGATACCATTAAAGGCGGTGATTACAGAAGCCGTGAAGCCAATGTGTACCGGCTGGCTGAAAATTCAAACAACATTATTGATCAGGCCGTAGCTCAGGGAGTTCCTTTTGGCCGTGAATATGGGGGTCTGCTCGACAATCGCTCTTTTGGCGGTGCTCAGGTATCCCGTACATTCTATTCCCGGGGACAAACGGGCCAGCAGCTCCTTCTTGGCGCCTACCAGGCGATGATGAGAATGGTGGATGCAGGTAAAATTAAAGACAACCCCCGCCACGAAATGCTTGATCTGGTGGTTGTCGACGGCAAGGCGCGCGGAATTATAACACGAAACCTGATAGACGGAACAATCAACCGTTTTGAGGCCGATGCCGTTGTGCTCTGCACCGGCGGATACGGGAATGTGTTTTATCTCTCCACCAACGCAAAGAATTCAAATGTAACGGCCGCGTGGAGATGCCACAAGCGTGGGGCAGCATTTGCCAATCCGTGCTTTGTGCAAATTCATCCGACCTGCATCCCCGTCAGCGGCGACTATCAGTCTAAACTGACCCTCATGAGCGAAAGCCTGAGAAATGACGGACGGGTGTGGGTGCCCCGTAAAAAGGGAGATGACCGTCATCCAAATGATATACCCGAGGAAGAACGTTTCTACTACCTTGAAGAGCGTTATCCCAGCTTTGGAAACCTGGTGCCCAGAGACGTTGCATCCAGGAATGCGAAGATGGTGACCGACGACGGACTGGGTGTTGGCGATACGGGTCTTGCCGTATACCTCGATTTCAGGGATGCTATCAAGCGTGACGGCGAGGATGCCATCAGGGCACGATACGGCAACCTTTTCGATATGTACCAGAACATCACGGATGAAAATCCCTACAAACAGCCCATGAAGATCTTCCCGGCCGTACATTATACAATGGGAGGCCTTTGGGTCGATTACAACCTGATGAGCAATATTCCGGGTCTTTTTGTGGCCGGTGAAGCAAACTTTTCGGATCACGGTGCAAATCGTCTGGGCGCCAGTGCACTCATGCAAGGCCTGTCAGACGGGTACTTTATCATTCCTTATACAATTGGCAACTATATCGCCGATGCAGATCTGGAAGAGGTCTCTACCGAACATAAGTCATTTGGTGAAGCTGCGTCCGCATCACAGAAACAGCTGGATAAACTGCTCTCTGTAAAAGGCGACAAAACAGTCATTGAGTTCCACCGGGAGCTGGGCAAGATTATGTGGGACAGCGTGGGCATATCCCGCAGCAAGGAGGGCCTGGAGAATGCGATTGAGAAGATCAGGGCGCTTCGTGAAGAGTTCTGGCAAAATGTGCGCGTACCCGGTGAGGCAAATTATTACAATAAATACCTTGAATTTGCGGCACGCGTTGCCGATTTCTTCGAACTGGCGGAATTGATGGCCATTGATGCTCTCGATCGTGATGAATCGTGCGGATGCCACCTTCGTGATGAATTTCAGACGGAAGAAGGGGAAGCGCTCAGAAACGATGAGGAGTACTCTTTTGTATCTGCATGGGAGTACCTTGGCGTGAACGGCAAACTTGAGACAAAACTCCACAAAGAAGATCTGGAATTTGAATTTGTGGAACTGAAACAAAGAAGTTACAAATAACAGGAAATACCTATGAGTACGATGACCATCAACCTGAAGATTTGGCGCCAGAAAAACACCGCAGACAAGGGTGGGTTTCAGGAATACAAGCTCAATGATGTGAATGAGCACATGTCTTTTCTTGAAATGCTGGACGTTCTCAATGAGCATCTTATTAAGGAAGGCAAGGAACCGGTCGAATTTGATTATGACTGTCGTGAAGGTATCTGCGGTTCCTGCAATATGGTAATCAACGGCCGTGCACATGGACCCAAACGCCTTACAGCCGCCTGCCAGCTCCATATGAGAAATTACAACGATGGCGATACCATTGTGATCGAACCTCCACGAGCCGCTGCTTTTCCCGTTATAAAAGACCTTGTTGTAGACCGATCCGCATTCGACCGGATTATCGGGGCCGGAGGATATGTGTCTGTGCGGACCGGCTCAGCGCCCGAAGCCAACCTTATTCCGGTTGAGCAGGAAACGGCAAATACCGCGTTCGATTATGCAACATGCATCGGTTGCGGAGCCTGCGTAGCGGCATGTCCCAATTCCTCAGCTTCACTCTTTACAGCTGCGAAGCTCTCACACCTGAACCGCCTGCCCCAGGGGAAACCCGAGCGCAAGAAACGAACCATTGCAATGGTGGAGCAGATGGAAAAAGAAGGGTTTGGTGACTGTTCAAACTATGCGGAATGTGAAGCCGTGTGCCCGGTAGGAATCAGCATCGCGTCGATTGCGGAGATGCGCAAGAGCTATGTGAAAGCTGTTTTTTGATTGAGTTGTCTTTTTTTGGTTGCTCTGCACCGAAAGGTGTCCGGGTGCGGATTTTTTCCGCACCCTTTTTTTTCAAGAATTTCGCTGAAACCACTTTCGCGGCTCTGCGTATCAGATAAATCGAAATGTTGCGGGTCCAGGAACCCGCCGCGGATATTTAGACTGGAGGATTAAAATCTTGAAAACATTCTTAAAAACACTGTTCTTTACTCTCATTTTTGCACTGATGGTTCAGCAATCACAAGCGCGTCAGTGGGAGGGATCCATTGATTTTAATCTTGGCTCACCTCAGGCCGATTTCAGCGAACAGCTCGATCGTTTGGGAGTGGGTATCGGGTTAACGGCCGGATATCAGTTCAGCGATTCCCCTTTCATGCTTGGATTTGATTTTGGATTCATGAATTTCGGAGTTGACTCCCGGGACGAGCCCCTCAGTTCCACCATACCCGATCTCACCGTCCGCGTTGAAAACAGTTATAATCTGGTAAATGGTAATATAGCGCTCAGAGCCATCACACAGGAGGCATCCGTGAGGCCCTTTCTGGAGGCGCTTGTAGGGTTCAATTACTTCTATACGCAAACAACAATTCGCGAACGCGGTTTCGGGGAAGAGGATGTGCTAAGAGATACCAATTTTGATGATTTTGCACTGAATTACGGATTCGGTGGAGGGGCCATGTTCAGGGTATGGCAGAACAGTGCCATGTCATCTGAACCCGGCAGCACACCCATAAGCTCTGTTTATATCAACGTTGCCGGCCGGTACCTGTTTGGCAATGAAGCGGAATATCTGCAAAAAGGATCCATAGCTACAGAAAACGGTCAGGTTACCTATGATGTCAGCCGCTCGGAAACAGACCTTCTCTATTTTAAGCTGGGCGTTGGATTTAAATTCTGATTTATTTGCTGAAAGGAACGGTTCAATAATGAAGGGTTCATTTTGTTACTTTCCCTGTAACGATATGATAAATTGAACCCAGGCATGAATCAGAACCCTGACATAAAAAGCGCCATTGATGTGCTTCAAGCATATTGGGGGTACGACTCTTTTCGTCCCGGCCAGAAAGAAGCCATCGGGAGCGTGCTTGAAGGAAATGAAACCATGGTGCTGTTTCCCACGGGCGGCGGCAAATCGTTGTGCTACCAGGTGCCCTCGCTGATTCTGGATGGCCTCACCCTTGTCATTTCCCCTCTTATCGCGCTCATGCATGATCAGGTCGAGCAATTGGGAAAAAGAGATATCCGCGCTGCGTTCATTAATAGCACACTTCCTGCGTATGAGATAGAACAGCGGCTTGTGAATGCACGGAACGGCATGTACAGGCTGCTCTATGTTTCACCCGAACGGCTTACAACTGAAAGGTGGAAAAATGAACTGCCCAATTTAAATGTGTCACTGGTTGCTGTCGATGAAGCGCACTGCATCTCGGAGTGGGGACATGATTTCAGGCCCGCATACAGGCATATCCGTTCTGAATTGAGTGATCTGCCCGACTCGGTTCGATGGATGGCGCTTACGGCTACAGCTACGCCTGAAGTGAAGAGTGACATTCTGAAGTGCCTTGAATTTACCGAACCTGCCATCGTTTCCGCAGGGTTCAGCCGTCCAAACCTGAGATGGTGGGTTACGCAGACCGACAAAAAACAGGACGTGTTCATGAACGCCGTGAGAAAAGGTGTTCACAAAGGAAGCGGAATCGTATATACCGACACCCGGAAAGACTGCGAACAGAAGGCAGCCCGTCTCTCCTCGGCAGGTATTTCGGCTCGCGCGTATCATGGCGGTATGAAACCTGATGTGCGGGAATCGGTACAGAATGAATGGGTGAGCGGAAGGGTGCCGGTGGTGGTGGCGACCAACGCATTTGGGATGGGTATTGATAAATCAGACTGCCGTTTTGTTGTTCATTTTACCATACCGTTTTCACCCGAAGCATATTATCAGGAAGCCGGGAGGGCGGGAAGAGATGGAAAGGAAGCTTTTCCGATACTGATCTGGAAAGAGGCAGATGAAACCAGGCTCAAGTCCAGAATTTTGCGCTCCTACCCGCAATATGAAACACTGAAAAAGGTGTACGAGGGAATTTGTGATGAGCTGGGTCTGGCTACCGGAAGCGAACATACACAAGCCGAACCGGTTGACCTTTCTTCCGTCTGCAAAAGAACGGCACTTTCAAAAAGCGAGGTTAAAAGTTCTGTTGAAGTGCTTCAGCGGCTGGAGATTCTCGAAAAGATCGAATTCCATAAAGCGCGAACCGGCGTTCATTTTCTGGTAGGCAAGGACTATCTGGAAACGATGATCAGGAAAGAAGAAGGTGCCAAAGCCGAATTCGTGGATATGCTGATAAGGCTCTTCGCACCGCATGCTTTTGGTGGTTTTCACTACCAGGATACACCCCTGGTACTCGAAAAGCTGAAGATTAACGAGAACAGCCTGATGAAAGGGCTCCACGTACTGCGCGATCACGATCGTATTCTGGATATTCGTCAGATGGGTGAGCAGCCGCTGTTCAGGGTCACAGAGCCCAGGATGCAGAAACTGCAGGTAGATCACGATGCCGTTTATCACTACAGGGATGTACTGCTAAAAAAACTGGAATATATGAGCGGATATGCCAAAACGACCAGGTGCCGCGAAGTATATCTCAGAACCTACTTCGGGGAAACGAATGCCAAACCATGCGGGCATTGCGACAACTGCCAATCCGGGAACCGGAACCTTGGCGGGAAGCAGAATTCTGTAGCCGTAGAGGACATTAAGAAAGTAGAAAATCTACTTAAGGCCGGCTCCTTAACACCCGATGTGATTCAGGCCGAAACAGGCTGGAACAGGGACAAAGTAAAAGCCGTTGTATCATGGCTGGAAAGAGAACAACGTGTCAAACAGTCACAGGACGGAACTATTATCCTGAACTGACGATAAGTTATAATGAAAACAGATTTACACGAAGAACCCCGTTAATATGAAATACATTGGAGCACACGTCAGCGCTGCTGGCGGAGTACAAAACGCACCGGTACGTGCACATGAGATAGGCGCCACCGGTTTCGCCCTGTTCACCAAGAACCAGCGCCAGTGGAAAGCGAAGCCTTTGACGGATGAAAACATCACCGGCTTCAAAGAGAATTGCGAAAAGTTCGGCTACACGGCGAATATGATTATACCGCATGACAGCTATCTGATCAATCTGGGCCATCCTGAAAAGGCCGCTCTGCAGAAATCACGCGATGCTTTTTTGGATGAGATGCAGCGCTGTGAACAACTTGGGATCACACTCCTCAATTTTCACCCCGGAAGCCACCTGAACAAGATTGGTGAGGAGGATTGTCTGAAAGTTATTTCTGATTCCATCAACCTGGCTCTGGAACAAACTTCAGGTGTTAAGGCAGTGATTGAGAATACAGCCGGACAGGGAACCAACATGGGGTTCCGGTTCGAACAACTGGCGGCAATTATGGACGGTGTGAAAGACAAAAGCCGTGTGGGTGTATGTATAGATACGGCTCATGCTTTTGCGGCCGGGTACGACATTTCCACAGATGAGGGTTTTGACGAAACCTTTCAGGCATTTGATGACATTATTGGTTTTGACAAACTCCTGGCTATGCATCTCAATGACTCAAAGAAAGAGCTTGGAACAAAAGTGGACCGCCATGAGAGCCTGGGCGACGGTTACATTGGCTGGCTGCCTTTCAAAAGAATAATGCAGGACGACCGTTTCAATGGTATTCCCTTTATCCTGGAAACACCCAATATGGATAGATGGGCCGATGAAATCGCAAAGCTGAAAGAATTCGCGGAGTAGGATGTAATTCAGGGCAATGAATCTACTCTGTCGAAGCTGAATCAAGCCTTTTTCCGGTTACCCGGAAAGAGTAGGAGGGGTGCCGCCGTTGTCTGTGCGAGAGTCCGGGCGGAAGACTTGGACACGAGCCATTCCAGAAAACTTTGTCTGTATCGTGTGGTGACAATTACGGTCTGTTTATCGTTGCCGATAACGTGTAAAATGCCGTCGATAAACGATGAATCCTTGAAATACTCAATTTCAAACTCCGGATTCCTGAATGCATCCCGTAGTTTTTGTGCAAACTCCCGTTCAATACTAAGGTCACGTTCCTCTTCTTCCATAATGTGAACTACTCTGAGCACAGCCCCCAGATCCCTTGCAAGTTTTCGTGCCTGTTTCGCGGGTTTCAGATCCCGCTCACGAAAATCGGTGGCAAAGAGCAGCTGCCTGGGTTCGCGGTAGCTGCTGTGCTTCGATATGGCAAACACGGGAATAGGGCTTTCAAGCAGCAGTTTATTGGTTATGCTTCCATAAAGGGTTTTTTTAAGATCCTGATCACCCCCAAGGCCAACGCAGATCAGGCCGAATTTCCCCTCTTTCACCGATTTCAGAATCTCAATGCCCACATTTCCAACTTTTACGGTTCCTTTCATCTTGATAAATCGAAAATCGTCAACTGAGTGGAGATCGTTAATCAGCTTCTCAAGCCGGGCTGCATTTTCTCCTTTCTGATGTTCAATCGTCTCTTCCATTCGCGAAGGGAAATCGTAGGGAGGCTCAACCACATTCATAAACAGAATATCGGTTCCGGTGCAGAGAGCGATTTCGCACGCATAGCGAATGGCAGACTCAGACTTTCGTGAAAAATCGGTTGGGACCAGTATGGTTGAATAAATCGACATTGCGGAATATAGCCAAAGGAAATGATATCAATCTAAATTCTGTGTTAAGACACAGATCCTCTATCTTTAGGGCCCGGTTACAACCGGTATTCACGCACATGGCGGATACGCCCGGATAAAGGTTATGATAGGGTAACGATGCGGTAAAAATAACTATTATACGGAGTAAAAAGTAATCTGCGTATACGAATCTGCCATTGTCACGGTTCTTCCAAAACATCCGGTTCATTATATGAACGGGTTTTTTTAAAAGAGCTGCTCCATGTTCCCCGGGGATTGACTGGGCGAGGGGGGCCCTTTCTGTTCATTTGCGTAATCCGAAATGAAGTAAATCGCAATCGTATCCGTATGAAGTTAGGAGATGTTTCTTGAGCAGTTTGTTAATACTCAAGCACAGGCTGCCGCATCTCCGGGAATTGATTTTAATCAGTTCTGAAGTTTTTTGATAAATTGAATTATAAAACCGGTTAAAAAAATTGATTGTATACTATGGCGAAAAAGAAGCTCTACCTGCTTGACGGCATGGCCCTTGCATACAGGGCACATTTTGCATTTATCAACAGCAGGCTTAAAAACTCTGAAGGAATTGCAACCGGTCCTATACTCGGTTTTGCCAACACTTTGGCAAAACTGCTGGATGAAGAAAATCCCACGCATATCGCAGTTGCATGGGATACACATGCTCCCACGTTTCGTCATGAGCTGGACGAGTCGTATAAGGCAAACCGGCCGCCCCAGCCGGAAGATCTTCGTACGGGAATTCCGTTGATTAAGGAGATGATCGAAAAATTCGGGATCACGAATCTTGAACAGGACGGATACGAAGCGGATGACATCATCGGTACCATTGCCTTCAATGCACAGGCTGAACATGTGGAGGTGTTCCTGGTAACCCCCGACAAGGATTTTATGCAGCTTGTGGATGACCACATTACCATGGTGAAGCCCGACAACAAGAACGGGGGTTTTATAATTATTGATAAAGATGGCGTTGAGGATTATTTCGGTGTCGGCCCCGAAAAAGTGATTGATGTTCTGGCTATCATCGGTGATACATCCGACAATATTCCGGGTGTACCGGGAATTGGCAAAAAGGGTGCTCCCAAACTGATTAACCAGTACGGGTCGCTCGAAAAAGCGATTGAGGAAGCACCAAATATGTCGTCGAAACGGCATAGGGTGGGACTTACGGAAAACAGCGACCAGGCACTACATGCAAAGAGAATGGTGACAATCAAGACGGATGTGCCTGACGTGCAGGACTGGGAAGAACTTGATTGGAAAGGCCCCGACAAAAAAGAACTGGGCCTCTTTTTCAAGAGGATGGAGTTTCGCACTCTAACACGAAAGTATCTGGGTGAGGAGCCCGGCGGCCAGGGTCAGCTATTCGGGGCTTCAGACAATAACGGTGAAGAAACCAATGGTGGCAGTGAAAGCCCGTATGATACATTGAATGCCGATGCCGTAAGCTATCGCGCGGCGGTGAGTGCGGAAGAGATCCGTGATGTTGCAAAACAGCTGGCCAATGCCGGTGAATTATGTTTTGATACGGAAACCGACAGCCCCGATGCCATGACGGCAACACTGGCGGGTATATCTCTCAGCGCAAAAGCTGAGTCGGCCTGGTACATTCCGGTTAATGTGGACGGAGCCCTTACCCAGCAAGAGGTGGCCGAAATATTGAACCCTCTTTTTGCCAATCCTGACTCACTGAAAATTGCGCACAACTACAAGTTTGACTACATCGTACTCAAAAATGCAGGGTTTAACCCGAAAGGGCGTGTATTTGACACCATGGTAGCCGCATATCTGCTGGATGCCTCACAGCGTCTCAAAATGGACACGCTTTCGGTTAAGTATCTGGGATATGAACCGGTTCCTATTGAGAAACTGATCGGTAGCAAGGGGAAAAGCCAGAAGTCAATGGCCGATCTGCCGCATGAAGAGATCGTGGATTATGCCTGTGAGGATGCCGATGTAACGTTGCGGCTCTACGAGGTATTGAAGGAAAAACTGGAAGAAGATGAACTTACAGACATTGCCGAAAAACTGGAATTTCCTCTGATCGTAGTGCTGGCTGAAATGGAGAGGGCAGGAATCAGGGTGGACGAAGAGATGCTCAAATCTTTTTCTGAGGAGCTGACGGCAGATCTTAAAGAAGTTGAATCGACTATCTATGAAAAAACAGAAGAGGAGTTTAACATCAACTCACCTCAGCAACTGGGCAAGATTCTATTCGAGAAGCTCGGATTGCCTGCCGGCAAAAAAACCAAAACGGGACAGTTCTCAACATCCGAAAGTGTTCTGTCTGAGCTTGCAGCCGAATATGAGGTACCATCCCTGATACTGGACTATCGAAGCCTGAGCAAGCTGCGGTCCACCTATGTGGATGCACTGCCGAAACTGATTAATGAAGAAACCGGCAGGATACACACCGATTTTAACCAGACTGTGGCTGCAACGGGCAGGCTCTCTTCATCCAATCCAAACCTGCAGAATATTCCGATCCGAACCGCACGTGGTCGTGAAATCAGAAAAGCGTTTGTACCGGAAGAGGGCTTCAGAATACTGGCAGCGGATTATTCGCAGGTGGAGCTGCGCGTTATTGCTTCCATCAGCGGTGACGAGAATATGATTGCAGCGTTCAAAAACGGTGAGGATATTCATTCACGAACCGCAAAAGAAATTTTTGACCTCGATGACCTCGAAGAAGTTACACCAAATCACCGGCGCAAAGCCAAAGAAGTAAACTTTGGCATACCCTACGGGGTCAGCGCCTATGGCCTTGCATCCAGACTGGGTATCAGCAACGGGGAGGGAAAGGAGATGATCGAACAGTATTTTGAACGCTTCCCCGGCATCAGGAAGTATATTGACGAGACCGTCGAATTTGCTAAAGAGAACGGTTATGTGACAACCTTAATGGGCCGAAGACGCTATATTCCTGACATTCACTCAAGAAACTGGAATGTAAGGGGATTTGCGGAGCGAACTGCAATCAATATGCCCATACAGGGTACGGCCGCTGATATCATCAAGCTGGCTATGATCGATATTCATCGTTATCTCAAAGAGAACGACGCTGCATCCAGAATGCTGCTGCAGGTGCATGATGAGCTGGTGTTTGAAATTGCGGATGAAGAATCGGAGAGCGTCACTGCAAAAATCAAAGAGCTCATGGAAAACGCCTATGAACTTGATGTACCCCTTGAGGTAGAAATGGGCCTCGCCGACAATTGGCTCGACGCACACTGATCATATGTGCAGAACCGGCTCCGGTGAGCTGTGCAGCAATGCACCGGATAGCCGGCAATTTTACATCATTTGCCATGCCGTTTCTATGGCCTATGATTAAGTTTCTGTG
Source organism: Rhodohalobacter mucosus (assembly GCF_003150675.1). NCBI lineage: Bacteria > Pseudomonadati > Balneolota > Balneolia > Balneolales > Balneolaceae > Rhodohalobacter > Rhodohalobacter mucosus. The sequence goes on from NZ_QGGB01000006.1 coordinate 192,471, forward strand.
CTTTTCAACTCTTTATCCGTATACATTTGCAGGCGCCTTACACACATAGGTTGCCCGCGGCCCGTACGTGTTTGCATGGGTCGGGCAATCCGTTATTCCCTCCCTCTTTTCAGCAAAAAAAGATCCGCATACTCATGCGGTGTGAAGTTTGAGTGTGTGCTGTAGATTTACAGAAGCAATCAACGCCTAACGGCGTGTGAGAACTGAGAACACACAGAAAAGTTAGAGACATTACAGCCCGCAGGTTTGACCGCCTGCGGGCTTTTTTTATTTATGCTCCTTAAACATTAGAAAAATTAAATAGTTAAACCGCATGATTATGCGGTGAATAGCAGAATGGATGAGCGTAATATACCACCAGAGCAACCAAGCTGCTTGAGCGTGTGAGAACTGAAAGCACACAATGATCAGATAGAGACGTTACAGCCTGTCGGTTTGATCGCCGGCAGGTGATTATTCACTAAATGATTAATTAAATGCATCAATATTATGTGGAACTACACTAAAACAGGGAATGACAGCTTTCCACCTTCGGAATGGGTTGAAAAGCTGGCCGATCTGCTTGGCCTGTCCCATCCGCATGATGATGAAACAAACCGTTTACGGCGGGAAGGCAGTTTAATTCCGGTAAGATTTTTACATGACGGCAAACACCCCAACAATCCCAATAACTCAGTATGAGAGTGAAACGAACACACTCAGAAAGCAGAGATGCACATACTTGAGACGTGAGAACTGAGACATACGATTAGAGATAAATTACACCCGCCGGTTTGAAAGCCGGCGGGTTTTTTTATGAAATCATTTCAGCTATCCGGAAAATGGCCCAGACAATTATTTGATATTGTTCATATAGAGGGTTTTCAATTTTGGGCCACTATTAATCCGCCCGCAAACGGTGATGGATTATGTCCGAATTATTGCATCCTGTATTCTCAAGGCCGGAAGCTCAAAGACACGGAGGGATCTTCAAACCGTTTTTGAAAGAATTTTTTTACGCAGATCAGTTAAACAAACTCACCCTTACAACGGATCACTCTTCTATTTAGACAATCCACAGCCCATGAACAACTGACCACTGACCCATCTAAAACCCAAGCACTTTAGAATTTTAAAAAACTTCCCGTTTCACAACTTCCCCTAAAATCCCGATATTCACGCCTGCCCGGAAACAGTAATTTGAGTATTGGAGATACAGTGAAAGAAAAGATTCGTATTGCATCAGGACAGGGATTCTGGGGTGACCTTCCGGATGCTCCCGTTAAGCAGGTGAAACAGGGCCCGGTCGACTACCTGGTAATGGACTATCTTGCCGAGGTTACCATGTCGATCATGCAGAAGCAGCGAATGCGCAATGAACAATACGGCTATGCACGCGATTTTGTAGATGTAGTCGGGGCTGTTATGGATGATGTTCAAAACAAGGGTGTGCGTGTGATCTCCAATGCAGGCGGCGTCAACCCAACCGCATGCAAGGACGCAATCCTGGAAATTGCACGCCGGAAAGGGGCAGCCGGTTTAAAAATTGCGGTAGTGGATGGCGATGACATACTGCCGGGCATCGATCAGCTGATCGATGGCGGGCATCTTCTGAAGAATATGGAAACAGGGGAACCCATCACTACGGTAAAGGACGATCTGCTGAGTGCTAACGTCTATTTTGGCAGCCGCCCTATCGTGGAAGCCCTGGAGCAAGGTGCAGATATTGTGATCACAGGAAGAGTCACCGACACGGGGCTCACGCTGGCTCCCATGATTCACGAATTCGGGTGGTCGTTCGATGATTACGATCTGATGGCCACGGGAACCATCGCGGGTCACATTATTGAGTGCGGCGGACAGGTTTCAGGCGGCAATTTTACCGATTGGGAAACGGTGGATGACCTGGTAAACATCGGTTTTCCGATTATTGAAGCCTATCCGGATGGATCCTTTTATGTAACCAAGCACGAGGGAACCGGGGGACTGGTCTCCGAAATGACGGTGAAGGAACAGCTTCTCTATGAAATAGGTAATCCCGCGGAGTATATCACTCCCGACTGTATAGCCGACTTTACCTCTCTGACTGTTGAACAGCAGGGCGAAAACCGTGTGAAAGTTTCGGGTATAAAGGGCAGGCCGGAAACGGATACCTACAAAATCTCCGCAAGCTACATTGACGGTTATAAACTTACATCCTCCCTGGTATACAGCTGGCCGGATGCTGTGAAAAAAGCCCGATTTGCCGGTGAATTGCTGCTGAAGCGTGCTGAGAATCTGGGCATTGATTTCAGGGACACCAATATTGAGCTCGTAGGGCTCAATGCCTGCAATGAAGATGAATCTGTTTTCGAGAATGACCTGAGCGACCTGAATGAAGTGGAGATGAGAGTTTCCGTATATGGCGACTCACGTGAAGAGCTGAATCGTTTCGGCAAAGAGGTCGCTCCACTGATCCTGACGGGGCCAAGCGGGGTTACGGGTTTTGCGGGCGGCCGGCCTAAAGCAAGTGAAGTTGTTGCATATTGGCCTGCTCTGCTGAAGAAGGATGCGGCAAAGCCAAATGTGACGCTCTACACGCTGTAAAAAATCATTTTCTTTAGGGAACAGGAGCGAAATGTTCTTTACATTTAACAGATCTGACTCATCTGAATAAGACAATCTGAACAATAGAATAAGTTATCTATGGTAATTGGGATCATCGGTGCCGGTATTTCAGGGTTAACAGCCGGGAAAATACTGGCTGAAGCGGGGCATGACGTCACCATCTTTGAAAAAAGCAGAGGGTACGGAGGAAGAATGGCGACGCGTTACGCCGGAAAGTCCAATCAACTGAAACTGGACCACGGACTTTCATGGTTTTCGCCTGAATCTGACGAATTCAAGGCATTTACCGCTGAGATGCTTGAAAAGAAACTTCTCAGGGTTTGGGGCCGCAATTTTATGTTTTACGACGGTGAAGTTCTCAGTTCCAGCAATCCGAATAATGAGTCATCGCTGAAATACACGGCCGTTGGCGGTATGAATACGATCGGCAAGCATCTGAGCCGCTGGGTGGACGTGCAGACGGAAGCCAGGGTAGGGGGACTCACATACATTGGTAATCACAGGACCAAAAAGCGTCCGTGGATGATTAATATGTCTTCTGCCCGTACTTTCGAAGCCGATGCAATCATTATTGCAACTCCGGCACCACAGGCTTACGGTATCATCAACACAACAATCGATGAAGTGGATACACTGAAAATTGTACGGGAGATAGATGACATTAATTACAGTCCCGTACTAACCCTGATGCTGGGTTTCAGTAAAATGGACGCCCCGGAATGGGAGGGCATTGTTTGCAGGAACAGCGCAATTCAATTTGTATCGAACGAATCCTCAAAAAGAGATACAGGGCATAAGTGCGCGCTGGTGGTGCACGCTTCATCCGCTTTTTCTTCTGCAAACAAGGACGAGGATGAAGAGAGGTTAACCGGCAAGCTAACAGCTGCCCTGGCCGAGATTACAGGCGGCTGGGTTACGGCGCCTGACTGGTCTCAGCTGCACTACTGGAAATACAGCACTCCAAAATCCTTTTTGGAAGCTCCCTTTATGGAAATTCAGGAAAAAGAAGCTCAGCTGGCTGTAATTGGAGATTATTTCAACGGCAGGGGAATTGATGCCGCCTACCGGTCCGGTCTTGCCCTGGGCAGGCACTGGGCAGAGAAATACAGTGAGTGAAACGCAATTGTCACGGTTTGAGGCAGATAAAAACGAATGAAGTTCCATCCGGGCAGGTTCTTTGGATAACGAGTAAATAAATCTTTTTTTTTGGACGCCTTAAGAAAACTGAACAAATACATTAAGAAGTATAAGGGAGCCATTTTCCTGGGTGCTTTGTTTCTGACCGCGGCAAATTTCTTCCTTATATGGATTCCGGTCCTGATTCGGCGTACGATGGATGAGGTGGAACAGCTTGGGACCGGGCAATACGGCGACTTCGGTTCTCTGTTCGACATCCTGTTCTCCAGTGAAGCGGGGTTTATCCTGGCCTACAATTCTCTTCTGTTAATCGGTACAGTTCTGCTGTATGGGATACTGCTTTTTGCCACCCGGCAGACGCTCATAGTAAGCTCCCGCAAAATCGAATTTGATATCCGCAATCGTGTCATTGACAAACTGATGATGCTTCCGCAGCGATATTTCGACTCCAATAAATCCGGGGAAGTTTATGTCCGTGCAACCGAGGACGTAAGCCGCGTCCGCGAGTACTTCGGACCGGTACTCATGTATACGATCAATACGTTCACGCGCGCAGGGTTTATTCTTACCATGATGATCATTGTAAATCCGGAATTGACCCTCTGGGCGCTGATACCCCTGCCGTTTCTATCCGTTTTTGCATATTGGATCAGCGGATTTATCAATAAATATCAGCTCATTATCCAGGAGCAGTATTCCACACTTGCAGAGAAGGCACAGGAAAGTTTTTCAAGTATCCGGCTTATCAAAGCGTTTAACCGGCAGGATTATGAACAGAGAAAATTTGAGGAACAGAGTGATTCTTACCGGCAGAAAAAGCTGCGGCTCGATCTGGTCGAATCGCTGTTTCATCCAACCCTCAATTTACTGATTGGGGTATCTGTAGTGATTGTCATCTGGAAAGGCGGAGTCATGGTCATTGATGATCTGATTACGGTTGGTAATATCGCGGAATTTGTGATCTATGTTGCTTACCTCACGTGGCCGGTCGCCTCGCTCGGATATACGGTGAACACGTTCCAGAAATCTCTGGCCTCATGGGAGCGAATTGATAATGTTCTCACAGAACCGGTCGACATCCGCGATAAAGACGATGCGGCCGAAGTTTCCGATGATCAGATGAAAGGATCTGTAACTTTCAAGAACGTTAGTTTTAAATACCCGGGTTCGGATGAATATGCTGTCAAAAATGTCAGTTTTGATATTGATGGCGGAAGCAATGTAGCATTTGTGGGGAGAACCGGAGCCGGTAAAACATCTCTTGTAAATCTGATTCCCAGACTTTACGATCCTGCAGAGGGAGAGATACTGGTAGATGGTGTAAACGTGAGGGAATGGAAACTTTCGGAGCTGCGGAGACGTATTGGTCATGTGCCGCAGGAGACCTTCCTCTTCTCAACCACAATTCGTGAGAATATAGCCTTTGGCGTAGATGAGGCCACAGATGAGGAAATAGAAAATGCTGCGGCCAGTGCCCAGGTGCTTGAGAATATTTTGGATTTTGAGAAAAAATTTGAGACTATGGTAGGCGAACGGGGTATAACACTCTCCGGAGGGCAGAAGCAGAGAACGGCAATAGCAAGAGCTCTGTTAAAGAATCCAAGAATTATTATTTTAGACGATTCGTTAAGTGCGGTAGACACCAAAACTGAAGATGCTATTTTAACCCATCTGAATGACCAGCTGTCCGACACTACAACCATTATGATTTCTCATCGTATTTCGGCGGTGAAAAATGCTGACACAATTTTCTATATTGAAAACGGTTCCATTATTGAAAAAGGTTCTCACGATACACTGCTGGATAAAAAAGGACATTACGCCAGGATGTATCAAAAACAACTTCTTGAACAAGAACTAGCTCAGATATAATATTATAACCAACCGGGTACCTTTTGTTTGAACGGCAAAAGCCCCAAAACATAGCGGGAGACACCATGATCATTGTACCACTCGGTGTGGCATCGGCAACACCAACAGCAACAAGACACCTATCATCTGTTGCGCTCTGGCGTGAAGGAGACATTCATCTATTCGACTGCGGTGAAAACGCCCAGATGCGAATGCTTCAGGCGGGGCTCAAACGATCCAAAATCGAAAATATCTTTATTTCTCATTTCGATGTAGACCACTATTCCGGTCTTATCGGCCTTCTTTCAACCCTTCAGCTGCAAAGACGCGACAAGCCGTTGCACATTGCAGGCCCCAAAGGCATCAAAAAATTTGTGGATTGGAACCTCAAATTTGCAAACGTAGACCTCAATTTTGACATCCGCTACACCGAAGTGGATGAGGGGTTTGAATCGGAGCGTGTTGTAGATGAGGACGAATACTATGTGGAAGCACGTCCGCTGAACCACACCAAATTCTGTATCGGGTACCGGTTTCAGGAGAAAGACAAACCGGGTAAGGTAGACGCCGAAAAAGCAGAAAAGATGGGCATCACCGAAGACGCACAGTTCAAGGCGCTCAAGGCTGGTGAAGACGTGGAGGTAGAAGACGGAACGGTCGTGAAATCCTATGAGATAGTGGGTCATCCTCGACCGGGCGACAGCTTTGCATACATTACAGATACCAAATACTGTCCGAATTCGGTGAAACTGGCCATGAATACGAATATTCTGTACCATGAGGCCACTTTTAGTGAAAGTCTGGCTGATAAAGCCGCAGAAACCGGTCACTCCACATCCATCGATGCTGCAAGGGTGGCAAATGAGGCTCAAACCAAATTGCTCGTCATCAGCCACTTCTCTGCCAGATATACCAACCCTTTTGTTCTGTTGAGAGAAGCCAGGGCGAAATTCTTCCCAGCATGGCTTGCTACTGAACTACGACCGATTTACACCGATCCTGCACAGGAGAAGGGAATTGTAAAGCAGAAGGTGTATATAAAGGAGATCGACGAAAGCAAAAGCCAGGGCAGCAGGTCGGGCGGCAGAGGCAGAGGGTCTGACGATAATAAGAAACGCTTTAGAAAACGCAGAAGCTCATCCTCAGGTTCTTCCTCCTCAAGGGGGCGATCGTCTGACCGGCCCAGAAGGCCCCGGCGTGACGATAACCAGGAACGGCGAAAACGCCGCTCAGACAGTAACAGTTCGGGCCGCGACAGCAACAAGGATTACAACAACAGCGGATCGTCGAGACCGCCAAAACACATCACACCCAGAACACCGTTTGACGATTTCGACAGATTCTAATCTCATAGCAGGGTTTGAGTAAACAGAATAATACGAAAGCCGTCGATTCAGTTTTGATTCGGCGGCTTTATTTCTTTTTTGAGCCATACAAATGGTGGGCCGTTCTTGCAATTGTGCTCACGCTTTCCGCAGCCTTTCTGGGAACGGTGCGCCCAAAGCTTACCCAGGTTGCGGTAGACGATTACATGGCCAAAGGTGACGTGGACGGCCTGATTTGGATTATCGGCCTTCTGGGGCTGGCCCTTATCGGCGAATTCATCATCCTGGTAGCCAACACCTACATTACCCGCTGGTTTGGTCAGGGAGCACTTTACAGGCTCAGAAACGCAGTATTTGAGAAAATACAGTCTCTTCACGTTCAGTTTTTCGATAAAAATCCGATCGGCCGGCTCATTACCCGGACAACAAGCGATATTGAAGCCCTCAGTTCACTGCTGAGCGACGGTATCGTGAATATGATAGGTGATCTTTTTCGCATCTTTTTTATTCTCTACTTCATGCTCGCAATGAGCTGGGAGCTGACCGTGATATCGGTCCTTGTTCTCCCCGTTTTGTTCTATTCCACGTTCTGGTTCAAGAGCAAAGTGAGGGTGGCCTTTCTGAATGTGCGAGACCAGATTGCACGCCTTAATTCGTTTGTTCAGGAGCACATAAACGGCATGGCGGTTGTCCAGCTTTTTAACCGCGAAAAGAAAGAGAAAGAGCGGTTTGAGGCGATCAATGCAGATCACAGGGAAGCTCACATAAAAACCATTTTCTACTTCTCAATTTTCTGGCCCATTGTAGAAGTGCTCGCAAGTATTGCCATGGCGCTGGTTGTGTGGTATGGCGGTGCGCGGGCGCTGATGGGTGAGGTAACATTTGGGGTACTGCTGGCATTTATTCAGTATGTGCGGCAGTTTTTTAATCCCATTCGCGGACTATCCGAAAAGTATAATACCCTGCAATCTGCACTGGCCTCCTCCGAGCGGATCTTTGATGTGCTGGATACTCCTAAGCAGGTGCAGGAGACCGCAGACCCCAGGCCATTGAAAAGCGTCAGGGGAGAGATCGAATTTCGCAACGTCTGGTTCAGGTACAATAAAGAGGATGAACTCATCCTGAAAGATGTCTCCTTTAAGGCAAAACCGGGTGAGCTGCTGGCAATCGTGGGTGCAACAGGTGCCGGAAAAACCACCATTATAAATTTATTGATGCGATATTACGACATTGAGAAAGGGGAAATTCTGCTGGATGGCACGAACATCAGGGAAATTTCTCTTAACGATCTGCGTTCTCATTTTGGATTGGTGCTTCAGGACAATGCACTCTTTTCAGGTACCATACTGGAAAATATTACACTCGGAAACAGCAAGATTTCCAGAGAACAGGTAATTAAGGCATCCCGTGAAGTGGAGAGCCATAAATTTATTGAAAAACTGCCCGGCGGTTACGACTACATGCTCAGGGAGAGAGGGGCGTCGCTCTCCATGGGGCAGCGGCAGCTCATCTGTTTTGTGCGTGCGATGGTCTACGATCCGGAAATTCTGGTGCTCGACGAGGCTACCTCCAGCGTAGATTCCGAAACGGAGGAGCTGGTATCGCGCGCATGCGAACGGATGATGGAAGGCAGGACCTCCGTTGTGATTGCACACCGCCTTTCAACGATCAGGGGAGCCGACAGGATTTTGGTCATGCATAAGGGTGAAATCAGGGAAACCGGCTCCCACGAATCGCTTATTGAACGGCAGGACGGAATTTATCGAAAGCTTTATGAATTACAATATAAAGATCAGGCACTAACAGCCTGAAATGCCTTGATTTGAATCTCAGAAAAGGTGAAGTTACAGAAATAGAATAATCAAACAGAGGTGAACATTATGGCCGATATAAAAACAACTGAAAAAGAGCTTAGAGAAGCAATCAAAAAGGAGAAAGAAGCGCTTAACGATGCGTATGATGATATGGTTAAAAAGCTGAGTAAAGAGCGCGATAAAATTACCAGGGATATCAGAAAAGAGTATAAAAGCGCCAGGAAATATGTAAAGAAAAATCCCGAAACCGGATTGGGTGTAGCGCTTGCGGGCGGCCTGATTGCAGGGGTAATACTGGCAACACTATTGAACAAATAAAATACGGCAGAACATACATGGAGCAACTTAACCTGGATAAACTTGAATCCCTTTTCGAGCGGCTGGATACGCTTAGGAGGTATCTTTGACTACGACAAAAGAAAAGTACGCGTAATAGAGCTCCAGGAACTCACTCAAGATCCTGAATTCTGGAACGACCCTGAAAAAGCGCAGCGCATTATGCGTGAGCTGGATCACGAAAAGAGCCTGGTTGAAAGCTGGGACAAGCTTGACGAACTCCGGGAAAGTATCCGGGTTTTTAAAGAGTTTCTGGACGAAGGAGAAGATGTTCAGGAAGATCTGCAGAAAGAGATCTCGATATTCAGGAATAAACTGGAGGACCTTGAGCTTCAGAATATGCTCAGCGATGTGGACGACCACCGCGACGCCATCGTTACATTTAATCCGGGGGCCGGCGGTACGGAAAGTCAGGACTGGGCTGAAATGCTCTTCCGGATGTACACGCGGTGGGCAGAAAAGAAAGGCTACAAGGTTTCGGTTGTTGAATACCAGGACGGAGACGTTGCCGGCCTGAAAAGCGCCACCATCGAAGTTAGCGGGCCAAATGCCTACGGATACCTGAAATCGGAAAGCGGAGTGCACCGCCTGGTCAGAATTTCTCCGTTCGACAGCAACTCGCGCAGGCATACATCATTCAGCTCCGTATTTGTATCTCCTATCATCGACGATACAATCGAAGTGGATATTAATGAGTCGGACGTGGAACTTCAGCGTTTTCACTCAAGCGGTGCCGGCGGGCAGAACGTGAATAAAGTAGAAACCGGCGTTCGCCTTATCTGGACCGGAAAACTAAGTGACGGAACGGAAGAGCGCGTGGTTGCCGAGTGTCAGCAGGAAAGGTCGCAGCTGCAGAACCGGGAGAAAGCAATGGTGATGCTGAAATCCAAAATCTACGAGCTGGAGAAAAATATAAAAGAACGCGAGCGCCAAAAGCTTGAAGATTCCAAGAGCAGCAACGAATGGGGATCGCAGATCAGGTCGTATGTATTTCACCCCTACAACATGGTGAAAGATCACCGGACCAATTTTGAAACCGGTGACGTTCAGGGAGTCATGGACGGCGACCTGGATGATTTCATGAAGGAATATCTGCTTGCCGGCAGCAGCAGCACAGAAGCATCCGCATGATACGCGCTGGTGTGACGGGAGGGATTGGTACCGGCAAAACCACGCTCTGCAAGGAGTGGGAAAAAATGGGTGCCAGGGTGGTTTATGCAGACGATCTTGCTAAGAAACTTATGGTTTCCGACCCTTCGGTGAAAAAAAAGCTCGTGCATGCCTTTGGCAGCGACACCTTCAGGGAAGACGGATCTCTGAATAAACCTCATCTTATAAAGGAAGCTTTTACCCATAACAGGGTGGAAGAGCTTAATAAAATTGTGCACCCCGCAGTGGCTGCAGAATTCATGTCGATCTGCGAACAAGCGGAAAAAGAGGGTGAACAGATGGTGGTTGAGGAAGCGGCGCTGCTGCTGAACCGGGGTCGCCCGGAAGGATTCGATGTTATTGTTCTGGTAACCCTGCCGCGTGAAAAACAGATTGAGAGGGTGGCTTCAAGAGATAAGACATCCGGGGAGGAGGTGATCTCCCGAATGGAAAACCAGCCGGATTTCAGCTCACTGACGCATCTCGTGGATATCGTGATTGAAAACAGAGGCACGGAGAAAGAGTTACGTGATAAAGCACGCAAATTATATAAGGATATTTTAAAGGAATACGATCGGGAGTGATTGTATATTCTTGCAGTATTGGTACGATGTCTGCTGCCGGAAGCCTCTCGGTACGAAGGTGAAGATGCGTATAAAGCATATGCAGGAGTGATATTAATCATCTGCATGGCAGCGCAAAGACTTCCGCAAATAAAGAGAAAAAAGGGATCGCGATGGAAATCAAGTCTAAAAAACTGGTAACGCTGGATGAATACATCATTCAGTCGCAGAACAAATTTCCCGGAGCTACGGGTGAACTCTCTCAGTTGTTGAGGGATATTGGCCTTGCTGCCAAAATAATTTCAAGAGAGGTGAACAAGGCGGGTATTACCAATATCCTGGGCGTTCACGGTTCAACAAATGTTCACGGTGAATCAGTTAAAAGGTTGGATATCTTTGCAGACCAGCAGCTGATCTCAGCGCTCGACCGTTCGCTGATTACCTGTATGGTGATATCTGAGGAGAACGACGGCATTGTACGGCTTAACAGTGAAGGCGGAAAGTATATCGTATACCTCGACCCGCTCGACGGCTCGTCAAATATCGATGTTAACGTATCCGTTGGAAGTATTTTTTCGATCTACATGCGGCAACCCCGATACGATCAGAACCTGGTGGAAGAAGACTCGCTGCAGCCCGGCAGCCGACAAGTGGCTGCAGGTTACGTTCTCTATGGTTCAAGTACGATACTGGCCTACACCACCGGTTTGGGTGTAAGCTGTTTTACACTCGACCCAAGCATCGGAGAGTTTGTTCTGTCGAACAGCGGATTCAAAATTCCCGAAAAGGGAACCATTTACAGTATCAATGAGGGAAGCTATAACTCATGGTCGCAGGGGCTTAAAAAATATATCAAATATTGCCAGGAAGACGATCCGGAGACCGGCAGACCCTACACCGCACGCTATATCGGTTCGATGGTTGCCGACATTCACCGGACACTGGTAAAAGGCGGTATCTTCATCTATCCGTCAAGCAGCCGCTATCCCAATGGTAAATTGAGGCTGATGTATGAGTGTAATCCCCTCAGCTTTATTATGGAACAGGCGGGCGGCACCGCCATCGACGGAAAAAACCGTATCATGGACATTCGTCCTGAAGCTATTCACCAGAGGGTGCCAATCTATATTGGGTCTCCCGAGAATGTGAAAATGGCAAGGTCGTTCCTGGAAAAATATGAAGAAGAGACTGTAGGCTGAATCTCTGTTTGTTCAGATGCCGTCGAAGCTGACGCGCATTCCCTCCATAATGTCATGCTCCCGGGTATAGCCCGCATTAACCTCGATGGTGTACATCGCAGGCCCGTCAGATAAAATATTATCCTGCGAGTAAGGCGACGTCTGACGGTGAATCCGGATAATTTCCATATCTGCATTAACAAATAGAATGTCGAGAGAAAGAGGTGTATTGGCCATCCAGAAACTGCGGGGACTCTCGTCCTCAAAAATAAACAGCATACCCGCGTCGGGCGGCAGGTCATAAACATCCATCAATCCTTCACTTCTGCTGTCATTATCGTCCGCAACGGCTACCTGAACGGTTGAAATGGTATTCCCATCGCTGTCGATAAAGTTAACGCTTGCCGTATAGTCGAGCGTTCTGCCGACCTGTTCTGATATATCAGCTGAGTCATCCCGGTCACCGCCCGATCCGCAGCCGGAGAGAAACAGGGAGATGAACAGGGTGGCTGTGAGTGCATTCCTGAATGTAATCATAGATTGTGGATGAGACATTGCAATATGTGATAGGTTTTTACGGAAGATAATCAAAGAAATGGAAGAGAAGAACCCTTTACACTGCTTTAAAAGTCTGCAGGTGAAGGGAGGGCCAAACCCTGAACGACAGTTATACGGGATTCATGATGCGGTGAAAAGTTGTTATTTTCCTCTCTTTAGGGTATCTTAATAATCTTGAAGTGAGCGCCGGGAGGCCCTCACTTTTTTTTGTACTTATACACCGGCGTCTGATGTCTGATCAGCTTACAGAACAACTTAAAGAAATTGCAAAACCCGTTGTGGAGCAAGAAGATATGTTTCTTGTTGATGTGGAGGTAAAGCCTGCATCGACAAAAGAAATATGGATTCTGGTTGACTCTGAATCAGGTGGCGTAAATGTGGATACGTGCTCCAGAATAAGTCGTGAACTTGCTTTTCTTCTTGAGGAGGAAAATCTGATCAACAGCGCGTACAGACTGAATGTATCTTCGCCCGGCCTGGCCAGACCGCTGTCTGATTCGCGGCAATATTTGAAAAACAGTGGGCGCAGGGTTAAAGTGAAGTACAAGTCGGGTGATGATTATCTCACCGTGGAGGGTGAATTGACTCATGTAGTCAACGGTACATCATTTGACGTGATTGCGGACGACGGTTCACATATAAAAATTGGTTTCTCCGACGTTGTAGAGACCAAAGTAATTCCGAAAATTTAATTCAACACAGCCGGTAGACGGGCTTAAACAGGTTAATTCTGATGCAAAACGATATTTCAAAAATGATTATTCAGTCTTTCGCAGAGATCGCGAAAGACAAGGGAATCGATAAGGATCTGCTTTTATCCATTCTTGAAGATGTTTTCAGAACAATGATCCGGAAAAAGTATGAGTCGGATGAGGCTTTTGAAGTCATCCTCAATGCCGACCGGGGTGAAATTCAAATTCTCCACATTCGCGAGGTTGTTCCCGCTGATGAGTTGACCGATCCGGTAACTGAAATTTCACTGGAAGAGGCACAGAAGCATGACCCGGACCTGGAACTGTATGACGAATTCGCACAGGAGATTTCTATTGCGGATTTCGGCCGGCGAGCCGTTACAATGGCCCGCCAGCAGCTTGCGCAGAGAATCCGTGAGATTGAAAAAGACAATATATTTGAAGATTATTCCGATCGCGTTGGTGAGATTGTTCTGGGTGATGTATATCAGGTTCGCCCCAATAAAGATATTCTTGTAAACCACAACGGAGTTGAGCTTCTTCTTCCCAAAAACGAACAGATTTACAAAGACCGTTACCGAAAAGGTGATACCATACGGGCTGTCGTAACGGAAGTTCGCCGCGTGGGCGGTAACCCGACGGTAATTATTTCCCGTACGTCGCCGCTTTTCCTGGAACGCCTGTTTGAGAATGAAATACCGGAAGTATTCGATGGTATTATCGAGCTGAAAAGGATTGCAAGGGAACCTGGCGACCGATCAAAAGTGGCGGTTGTATCATACGATGAGCGTGTGGACCCCGTTGGAGCCTGTGTGGGAATGAAAGGGATCCGAATTCATGCAGTGGTCCGGGAGCTTCAGAATGAAAATATTGATGTAATCAACTACAGCCCGGATAAAGTAGAGTTTATTAAACGTGCACTGCAGCCGGCTCAGGTACTGAAAGTGGAAATGAGCGAAGATGGCAGCCGTGCAAGCGTATTGGTTCCCGCTGATGAAGTATCCAAAGCGATCGGAAAAGGCGGAGTGAATATACGGCTCGCTTCCAAGCTCGTTGACTGCGAAATTGATGTGTTCAGAGAGGTTGAAGAAGAGGACGATATCGATCTGGCTGAATTTGAAGTCGATTTTGGACTGGAAACCATTGAGCTTCTGCGCGAAATCGGCTGTGACAGTGCCCGGGCTGTTCTTGAACTGGACGAAGATGAGATCGTACGGCGTACAGAAGGTAAAATCACAAAAGAAGAAGCCGAACGGATCATCGATATTATTGCATATGAATTTGAGGACGAGGAAGATTGATTGTAACTTTCAGCCTCCCCGATTTACCTGATTTAATTTATTACCGACGTTAACACTTATATGACGGATCAAAAACCGAAAAAACTCTTTAAGGTTGCATCAGAATTCAATGTAGCTACACAGTCTATCGTAGACACGCTTAGCGATAATGGATTCGATGTTGCAAACCGGCCCAATTCCAAGATTACATCCGAGATGTACGATGTGCTGGAAGGGGTGTACGGTGATGACAAAGAGAAAAGCATGGAGCACGAGCGTGCCCGGGAAGAATATGAGAGCCGTCGTAACCAGATTATGTCGAGCCGTAATGAAAGCGTTACGATCGACACCTTTTTAGAGCCGATTGATGAAGACCTCGAACCGGTTGATGAAGAGCCTGAAGACGTTCTGAGTCCCGAGCTGGAACCTATCGAGGAGCCCGAAGAGGAGGCTGAAAAAGCTGAGGTCGAAGAACCGGAAGAAGCCCCGGAAACCAAAAAAACCGCCGCAGAAGAGGAGGTTGCGGAAACGCCGCAAAAAGAAGAGCCGGAGGAAGCCGTATCCGAGAAAGAGACTGAGACTGAGGTTGAGGATACTGAGGATGAGGACGCTGAAGAGCATGAGGCCGGGGATGAGGCCGAAGAGCTGGATGAAGAGGAAGAAGAGGATGAAGAAGACGAAGCTGAAGACGAGGAAGATGAAGTTGAGGATGAGACTGAGGATGAAGTAGATTCCGAGGAAGACGAAGAGTCCATCATCCGCGGGCGTGCCGGTAAACTTTCCGGGACCAAGGTGCTTGGTAAGGTTGAGTTTTCGCGTGAAAACCGTAAAAAGCGCAAAACCAGGAAACGTAAAAAAGATCGCGTTGAGGCTGATGATGAGTCGGCAGGTGCCAAAAAGCCAAAAGCGAAAGCATCCGACAAATCAAAGGATAAGAAACCGTCCAAGAAAGCAGGCAAGAAGAAAGGCAAGCGTTCATCACGCGTCGATGAGGAAGACGTAGAGAAGAAAATGCGTGAAACCATGCAGAAAATGCAGAGCGGCGGAACCGTGGGCAGCAAGCGCCAGAAGCGCCGACGGCAGCGCAAAGAGGAGAGGGAAGAAGAGCTTGCAATGCAGCAGGAGATGGAAGAACTTGAAAATGAAGTTCTTGAAGTAACTGAATTTATTACGGTAAGCGATCTTGCCGACCTGCTCGACGTAAAACCAACCGATGTGATTACCACCTGTATGTCACTCGGTATGATGGTGTCTATTAATCAGCGTCTTGATGCATCCACAATTGAGCTTGTTGCCGAGGAGTACAATTACGAAGTGAATTTTGTAGACGCCGAAGAAATTATTGAAGATGAAATCGAGATGGAGGAGGACGATCCGGAAGATCTCGAACCGCGTGCTCCTATTATTACCGTAATGGGTCACGTTGATCACGGTAAGACATCACTGCTCGATTATATACGAAAAACAAAAGTGGCAGCTGGAGAGGCCGGCGGTATTACACAGCACGTGGGTGCCTACGAGGTTAAAACCGAATCCGGAAAACCGATTACGTTTCTGGATACGCCGGGTCACGAAGCGTTTACAGCCATGCGAAGCCGGGGCGCTCAGGCTACCGATATTGTTATTCTTGTTATTGCCGCCGATGATTCCGTGATGCCACAGACTATTGAGGCAATTAATCACGCCAAGGCAGCCGGTGTATCCATAGTGGTTGCCATCAACAAGATGGATAAGGAAGGAGCCAACCCGGATAAAATCAAACAGCAGCTCTCAGAGCACGGCGTTATCGTTGAAGAATACGGTGGTGAGGCTCAGTCTGCTGAGGTCTCCGCCCACACAGGGCAGGGAATTGATGAGCTCCTTGACAAGGTGCTGATTGAAGCGGAACTGATGGAGCTGCAGGCCAATCCCAATCGACTTGCGCAGGGTATTGTACTTGAATCACGCGTGGATAAAGGCAAGGGAACCGTTGCCAATGTGCTGGTTCAGAACGGAACATTGGAAGTGGGAGACCCCTTTGTGGCAGGATCTGTTTTCGGCCGTGTAAGGGCAATGGAAAACGAGCATGGCCAGAGGCTGAAAAAAGCCGGCCCATCCACGCCCGTGCAGCTTACAGGTTTCGACAACTCACCGCAGGCCGGCGATAGGCTAATCGTGCCCAAGGATGAGAAAACAGCCAAGGATATTGCCAATCAAAGACAGCAGATTCGCAGGGAGCAGTCGCTGCGCCGCGTGAAACACCTTACACTGGATGATCTCTCCAGACGTATGGCGCTCGGTGAAGTTTCTGAGCTCAACATTATCATTAAAGCCGATGTGGACGGATCAATTGAAGCTCTCTCCGGTGCTCTTCAGAAACTGAGTACGGAAGAGGTTTCGGTAAATATAATTCATACCGGATCCGGCGCCATCACCGAATCTGATGTGCTTCTGGCTTCCGCCTCCGATGCCATTATCATCGGTTTCCAGGTGCGGCCTACATCGAATGCGCGCAAGCTGGCTGAAGCTGAAAGTATTGATATCCGCCTCTTCAGCGTAATTTATGACGCCGTCGACGAAGTACACGACGCTCTTGAAGGACTGCTGAGCCCTGAAATCAAGGAAGAGATGAAAGGGATGGCAACCGTACGGGAAGTATTCAAAATCTCGAAAGTTGGTACAATTGCAGGTTGTTACGTAACGGAAGGCAAAGTCAGCCGGAACAACCCGATCCGCGTTATCAGAGACGGTGTTGTGATATACGACGGCGAAATTGACTCACTGAAACGCTTCAAGGAGGATGTGAAAGAGGTGCAGTCGGGCTACGAGTGCGGTATAAGTATTGTCAATTTCAATGACATTAAAGTGGGCGACGAGTTCGAAAGCTATGCAGTAACCGAGGAGAAAAGGAAGCTGGAAGACGCACGGTAACAGCGACAGAAAGCGCTGCGTTGTAGATAATAACAGCCGGCGCCTATGCCTGAAATTCTAATCTTTCACAAGTTTATGACCCCGCAATGAGTATCCGTACAGAGAGACTTGGTTCCGTAATACAGAAAGACCTGGGAGAAATCCTTCAGAGAAATTATCAGCCCTCCGGTTCTTTTATAACCGTTACAAGGGTGAAAATGACGGACGATCTGTCCATAGCAAAAGTATACCTGAGTATCTTTGCGCCGGGAAGGGATGAAGGGCCGATCTACCAGCAAATCGACAACAGTCAGGATGAAATCCGGTTTGAGCTTGCATCCAGGATAAAAAATCAGGTTCGAAGAATACCTGAACTTCTCTTTTATGAGGATGATACGGCAGAATATGTAAACCGGATGGAGCATCTCTTTAACAAAGCAAAAGCGTCGCGTTCAGATAGTGATACTGATGAGGATTCAGATCAGCAAAGCTCCCGGTAACGTATGGCCAGAAAGGTGATCCCTCTTTCAGAATTGCCGGTTATTGATACGCGTTCTTCTGTGTCTGTTGATTCCGCTGTATTCAGCGAGGGCGCGGCGGTTTTGATGGACAAACCTCTGGACTGGAGCAGTTTTCAGCTTGTGAAATATGTGAGAAACCGGATCCCGCCAAAAAAAGTGGGTCATGCCGGAACACTTGATCCGCTGGCTACCGGATTGCTTATTCTATGTACGGGCAGGGCAACCAAAACCATATCACAGTTTCAGGATCTGCAAAAAACCTATCGGGCCACTATACGTTTCGGATATTCAACGCCAAGTTTTGATATGGCCACGGAACCGGACGAACATGCGGAATGGAAACATATCAACGAATCTAAGATTTCCGAAGCCCTTCAGAACGAATTTACAGGAGTGATTTCACAGGTTCCACCGGTTTACTCTGCCATTAAGGTAAAGGGACAGAGACTGTATAAACTGGCACGAAAGGGCGTTGATGTACAGCCTGAACCCAGGAACGTAGAGATTCACAGTATAGATATTCTGAACATCGATCTGCCCGATATAGAGCTCCAGATTCAATGCGGCAAGGGTACCTATATCCGGTCGCTGGCACATGACCTTGGGCTTTTTCTGGGCAGCCGCGCGGTTCTTACCGCACTCAGAAGAACACGTACGGGCTCCTTCAGTGCAGATCATGCTTTTTTGCCGGAAGAATTTGATACCTTTATGCACAACCTGAAAAATTAACAGCAAACAGGCTGCCCGAAGTGTCAAAAATTGTCTATCTGAACGACGTACAAAAAGATCCCAATACCGTTCTAACAGTCGGTACGTTCGATGGTGTGCATGCGGGCCATAAAGTGCTTATCAACACCGTGCTGCAGAAAGCTGAAAAGCGCGGCGCCCGCAGCGTAATTGTAACCTTCGATCCCCATCCCCGTGATATCATTAACCCGGGAAGTGCAGGCATCAAACTGCTCAGCACACTCAAAGAGCGAAGCGAGCTGCTTTCCGATCTGGGCGTTGATGAAATGGTGGTGATTCCGTTCGACCGCGATTTCTCACTTCTCACATCCGAAGAGTTTGTTCGGGATATTATCTGGGAAAAAATAGGGGTATCGGAGTTTGTGATCGGTTACGATCATCAATTCGGACGAAACCGTGAAGGAACCATCGAGACGGTGAGACGGCTGGGAAAGGAACTCGGGTTTAATGCTCATGTGGTGTCGCGGCAGGAAGTGGGCGACAAAACGGTTAGCAGTTCCGCCATCCGAAAGGCGATTCAGGAAGAGGGGAATATGAGGCTTGCCGCCAGTTTTCTGGAGCGCAACTATATCCTGAACGGTCGTGTGGTTCACGGCGATAAGAGAGGAAAGGAAATCGGTTTTCCAACGGCCAATATCTTACCTGAACATCCGCGGAAGATTATCCCCAGGAAAGGAGTATATGCGGTGTGGGTGCGCGTTGGTGGCATTCACTATGGGGGTATGATGAATATCGGGGTGCGGCCCACCTTTGATGGTGAAAAAGAAACCCTTGAAGTGCACATTTTTGATTTCGACAGAGAAATGTACGGGATGGAGGTTCAGATTCAGTTTGTTGACCGGGTCAGGGATGAACGCTCTTTCGATGGTGTGGAAGAGCTGATCGGACAGCTGGAAAGGGATCAGAATCGGATACGGAATCTGTTAAATAAGCAACGCCCGGATATTGCAAAACAAAGGAATTAAGCGTATTTTTTGATGATATAAGAGTTTTTTAAAACGATGACAAACAACCAATGAGCATAACGAAAGAACAAAAAGAAGAAATTATTGAAAAGCACGGCGGCAAAGCCGGGAACAGCGGTTCCGTTGAAGCACAGATCGCTATTCTTACTGCGCGGATTAACGACCTTACCTCGCATCTTAATGAAAATAAAAAAGATCACTCTTCCCGCCGCGGCCTTCTCAAAATGGTGGGTAAACGAAGAAGATTACTGAACTACCTGAGTGACAACGATATTTTGAAATACCGTGAGCTTATTAAAGAGCTGGGTATTCGTAAATAAAAGCATTTCCCTGAGGCACGCATAATTTGCGTGCCTTTTTCATATCCTCAAATACCCGCTTATATATTCTTATCCGGTATTTGTTTGATCTGCTTTACTAAAAGGATAGTCGACGAAAGATAAAATGAACAGACAATAACTATGAAGGAAGATTTTAAAAGTGTAGAATTTGCGCCCGGTAAAACGATATCCGTTGAAACCGGACGACTGGCTAAACTGGCCGACGGTGCAGTAATGGTACGAATGGGCGACACGATGGTGCTTTGCACGGTTGTTAGCGCCAAAGAGGCAAAACCCGGACAGGACTTTTTTCCGCTTGTGGTTGATCTCAGGGAAAGCTTTACAGCTGCCGGTAAGTTTCCGGGCGGTTTTCTGAAACGTGAGGGACGCCCGTCGGACAATGAGACCCTTTCAAGCCGTCTTATTGACAGAAGTTTGCGCCCCCTTTTTCCGGATGGCTACTACAACGATACGCAGGTGATATGTCAGGTATTTTCATCCGACGGACAAAATGAAGCGGATGTGCTTGGTGCTTTCGGAGCTTCTGCAGCCATTCACATTTCTGACATCCCCTATGCCGGCCCGATGTCGCAGGTAAGGGTTGGACGAATTGACGGCGAGTTCATTATCAATCCCACCATCGATGAGCTTAAGGAGAGCGATATGGACATGATTGTTGCCGGTACCGCCTCCAGCGTGATCATGATTGAGGGCGAAATGAGCGAAATCAGCGAAAAAGAGATGCTCGAAGCCATCAAAACCGGACATAAGTCGATCGTGAAACTTTGTGAATTCCAGGAAGAGCTCAGAAAAGAGTTTGGCGTTGAAAAACGCGAATTCGAGCCTGCCGAACCGCATACGGAACTGGAGAACAGAGTAGCCGATCTTGTAGGCGACCGGCTCAGGGACATTGTGGGTATGGGGCTCAGTAAGTATGAGTTTAGCGGTAAACTGAAGGAGCTTAAAACAGAAATCAAGGAGTCCATTACAGCTGAAGAGCAGTACGAAGACGCAGGCGGCGAGATATCCGATATATTCGGAAATCTGGTTAAAAAGACTGTGCGGAACATGATCCTTGAGGACAAAAAGCGTATTGACGGACGAAATCCTGAAGATATCCGGGATATCTGGACGCAGGTGGGTTATCTGCCTCGTGCTCACGGTTCCGCAATCTTCTCTCGCGGGGAGACACAGGCATTGATTTCAGTGGCTCTGGGAACCAAACGGGATGCGCAAAGCGTGGATACCCTCTTTTATGAGAAAGAGCAGACATTCATGCTTCATTACAATTTTCCGCCGTACTGCGTGGGTGAAGCAGGATTTATGCGGGGACCAGGACGAAGGGAGATCGGACACGGCCATCTTGCAGAACGAGCCCTTAAGATGGTTCTTCCCGATTTTGAAGAGTTCGGATATGTGGTGCGCGTTCGTTCCGACATTACCGAATCCAACGGATCCTCCTCAATGGCATCCGTTTGCGGTGGTTCCATGGCCCTTATGGATGCGGGAGTTCCGCTTCCCAAGCCGGTTGCCGGTATCGCCATGGGAATGATCGTGGGTGAGAATAACACGGTGGTGCTATCCGACATCCAGGGAGAGGAAGATTTCATGGGCGATATGGACTTCAAAACTGCAGGTACCTCCGATGGTATCACGGCAACCCAAATGGACATGAAAGTTCAGGGAATCAGCTTCGAGATTATTGAAAAAGCCCTTGAACAGGCTCACAGCGGAAGGATGCACATCCTGGAAAAAATGGCGGAAACCATCTCCGCTTCGCGTGAATCGCTTTCTAAATATGCACCCCAGTTTCTGCGTATGACGATTGACGGCGACAGCATTGGCGCGGTGATCGGCCCGGGCGGTAAAGTAATTCAGACTCTCCAGAAAGAGACAGATACCGAAATCTGGATCGAAGAGGATGAGCAGGGTAAAGGTCAGATCACCATATCTGCCGACAGCCTGGATAAAGCTGAAAACGCCAAGAAACGTATTCAGGCCATTGCGGGTCAGCTCGACGAAGGGGCAACCTACAAGGGCACTGTGAAGGCCATTAAAGAGTACGGAGCATTTGTTGAGATTGTACCCGGCAAAGAGGGACTTCTTCACATCTCCGAGCTTGAACACGGTCACGTTAAGAAAGTTGAAGACGTTCTGAGCGTAGGCGACGAAATCGAGGTGAAACTGCTCAAGGTAGAGCACGGCGGCAAACTCCGTCTCTCCAGAAAAGCACTCCTTCCCGAGCCTGAGAAAGGCTAGTATAGGAGGCTGTTTTTCAGAAAGTTTCTTAAATTAGCGCCCTCATTAACGGGGGGCGCTTTTTTTTTAAAGACTCCTCCCACATCACCACCTTCTCACTACTCAAGACTCAAGACTATAATGATGCAAAACACGGAATCACTTGCACAGGTACAAAAAACAGTTCTTCCGAACGGTCTGAAAATCGTCACTGAACGCATTGATAGCGTAAAAAGCGTATCAGCCGGGATCTGGGTGAAAACAGGAAGCCGCAATGAGTCGAATGATCTTGCGGGCGTTACCCATTTCCTTGAACACATGCTCTTTAAGGGTACTGAACACCGTTCTGCTTATGATATTGCACAAAGCATGGAATCGGTTGGCGGCTACCTCAATGCATTTACTTCCACAGAGTACACGTGCTATTTTGCCCGCTGTCTCGACACGCAGCTCAACAGCGCGCTGGACGTGTTGAGCGATATGGTCAGGAACTCGGTATTTCCGGAAGAGGAGCTTGAAAAAGAGAAAAAAGTGGTTCTTGAGGAGATGAAGATGTATAAAGATAGTCCGGATGACTACGTTTTTGAGCTATTCAGCAGTCGCGTCTTCGACAACCATCCGATCGGACGTCCCATAATCGGGTTTGAAGAAACCGTGTCTTCCTTTACAAGGCAGGACCTGTTCAACTACATGGCTGAGCGATACCGGCCGGATAACCTGCTGGTTGCCGTTGCAGGCCATGTGGATCACGATGAGGTTATTGAACTGGTAGAGCAGAAACTTGACCTGAATCAGGCCGAACCAACGGAAACTCACGAGCAGCCTCTTACGCCATACACACCGCACAGCCAGGAAGTAACGAAAGCGATTGAGCAAACCCATATGGTAATGGGGAGAAGGGCACTCAATTACGACCACCCGGATAAATATCTTTTGCTGCTTGCTAATACGGTTTTGGGCGGTGGAATGAGCTCCCGGCTGCATCAAAATATCCGCGAAAAGTATGGCTACTGCTACGCAATCGGCACATTCAATCAGTCATATACCGATTCCGGTTTATTCGGGATTTATGTGGGAACCGACAAATCGTACGTGGATCATGTTCGTGAACTGATCGGTGTCGAATTTGAACGGCTGCAAAACGAAAAAGTGGAAGAAAAAGAGCTGAGTGAAGCAAAAGCACAGTTGAAGGGAAAGCTACTGCTTTCACAGGAGAACACCAGCAACCGCATGACCCGCCTTGCAAAAAGTGAACTCTATTTTAACCGCTTTGTGACGCTCGATGAGCTTGTTGAAAACATTGACGCCGTGACGGCGGATGAATTGACGTCATTCTCCGCAGAATTTTTCGATGCGGAAATGTACTCAGAAACGCTGCTGCTTCCTGATTCGAAATAGCGAAAACCGCGGAAGCACGAAATTAAAAACCGGTACCGGATACACACTACTCACTACCCAATGACCTACATCAATCAACTTTCCAATTACGAAAATGAAACGGTAACACTGAAAGGCTGGGTCTATAACAGCCGGAGCAGCAAGGCAATTCATTTTATAGAACTCCGTGACGGTACGGGAATTTGCCAGTGTATTGTCTCCCTCGATGAGGTGGGTGAAGAGGTCTTTGAAGAGGCGGGAACACTGAAACAGGAGAGTTCGGTCGAAATTACAGGCAACGTGGTGAAAGACGACCGGAGTATTGGGGGGTATGAGCTTCACGCAAGCGGCGTTAAAGTGATTCAGGTGGCTGATAACTACCCGATAACGCCCAAAGAACACGGAGTGGAATTTCTTATGGAGAATCGGCACCTGTGGCTCCGAAGCCGACGTCAGTGGGCGGCCATGCAGGTTCGAAATGCTATTCAGTTTGCCATTCACCGGTTTTTTCAGAAGGAAGGATTTATCCAGATGGATGCACCCATTTTTACCGGCAATGCCGCAGAAGGAACGACAAACCTGTTTGAGACCGAGTACTTTGAGGAGAAAGCGTATCTGACGCAGTCAGGTCAGCTTTACGGTGAAGCCATGGCGATGGCTCACGGCAAAATTTACACGTTCGGGCCCACATTCCGTGCCGAGAAAAGCAAAACCCGGCGGCATCTCACCGAATTCTGGATGATCGAGCCCGAGATGGCGTTTTACGACCTTAAGATGAACATGGACCTCGCAGAGAAAATGCTGAAATTTGTTATTGGTGCTATTCTGGAGGAGAAATCCGCGGAACTTGAGATCCTGGAGAGAGATACAACCAGCCTTCAAAAAGCGGTGGATGAACCGTTTAAGCGTATATCCTATACGGAAGCGGTTGAAATCCTGAAGAGTGAGAAGACAACAGGTCTGCTCGATGAGATGGAGAACAGCCGTAAAGAGGAAGTCAATGAGATCAGAAAAGAGGAGGAGGAGATACGGAAAGAGCATGGTTCCGCTAAAAAGTGGAGAAAAGCACAGATTGACCAGCGAATAAAAGAGATTCACGCGAGGATCGATCAGATTGAAGAAGATCTCAGAAACATTCCGGTCTGGAAAAAATCAGCAGCTGAATTTGAGTGGGGAAGTGATTTTGGCGGAAGCGATGAAACGGTGCTTACAATGCAGTTCGACACACCGGTTATGGTTCATCGGTACCCGGCAGAGGTGAAGGCTTTTTATATGAAGAGGGACCCTGAAGACGATCAACTTGCATTGGCTCTTGATGTGCTTGCACCCGAAGGCTATGGCGAAATTATTGGAGGAAGCCAGCGTGAGGATGATCTGGATGTTCTTCTTTCCAGACTCAAAGAGCACGACCTGCCCGAGGAAGTGTTCAGCTGGTATCTTGACCTCCGCCGATACGGCACAGTTCCCCATTCCGGTTTCGGCCTGGGATTGGAACGAACCGTCGCCTGGCTGTGCGGCCTGACGCATGTAAGAGAGACGATCCCCTTCCCGAGAATGATGGGGCGCCTGCGGCCTTAGAGATTCACTAAAGATAGGTTCACCGCAGAGGCGCGAAGGCCGCAGAGGGTGTTATGTGGGGGACTTTAACAGGAATAGGAGCCGTAAAATAAATGGGTTTTTAGGCACCAATCCTGTGATGAAACGTATTAATCTTTAGCAGTCGAATTATTCACCTGTAGAGTGTTCTTCCGTGGCTAACACTGACTCTTCAAAATATAAAGAAATCATCTGAAGCCTCTTCTATACTTTTCCTCCGCGGCCTTCGCCCCGAGGCTTCGGGGCGGTGAAAACTTTTCTATAAACTACTCATGATCTGTTTGAGGCGTTCCCAGGAGGCGTTGCGGGCGGCTTTGTTGGCTTCAGGGCCTTCAGGATCGTCGCCTGATCGCATATAGGCGTGGCCTGCGCCCTCATAGATTTCATATTCATACGTTTTCCCGTTTCGCTGCATGAGCTCTTCAACTGCGGGTATTCCGGAATTGATGCGTGCATCGTTTTCACCGTAAAAGCCGTAAACGGGTGCTTCTATTCTCTGAATCGCACTTTCTTCGGTTGGTGCCGATCCATAAAATACCATCGCTGCATCGATCTGGCTGCTGTTGGTTGCAAATCGGAATGTTTGAGACCCGCCCCAGCAAAATCCGGCAACAACAACGGTTTCGCCTGCTGCTTCCAGTCCTGATACGTAATCATATACAGCATGGAGGTCTTCAGTGATCTGATCCGGTGCCAGTTTATAGAGGGCATCCCTGGCAGCATCTGATGATGGGTAATCCGAAGTTCTCGGATACTCCTCGCTGAATCCGGAAAGAAGATCAGGTGCTATAGCAATATATCCTGCTGCTGCAGCCTGGTCGGCAAAACTCCGTACCCAGTCGGTAAGCCCCCGGTTTTCATGAATCACAATGATGACCGGGGCCGGTCCGCTCACTTCCGGATAAGCAATAAAATTGTACAGGTCCCGGTCACCGGATTGAAGGGTTACCCATTCATGATGACGGGGGGAATTTTCGAGCTGATTAAGGGCAAAATCCTGAGCTGAGAGGGATTGAGCGGTAAAGATCAGGTAGAGTGAAATGATGAGTGTTTTCATAAAGTGAGATGAATTTGGCTGTAGCGGCCATGCCATCTGAATGGCAAAGCACACTTGTTCTAAACTACGTGGTTTATCAGCGTTAGTGTTCATAAATCATTTTGCGGGTCATCCCGCCGTCAATAACCAGGTTCTCTCCGGTAATAAAGTCATTTTCCGGGTCTGTCAAAAACAGGCAGGCCCTTGCAATGTCCGAGGGTCTGCCAACTCTTCCGCTCGGATGCTGTTCATGATCGATATCCCTGAGGGTAGCGTATTCTCCGGTCTTTATCCACCCGGGACTGATACAGTTTACCCGTATACCCAAATCGGAAAGAGAGAGAGCCAGGGCGTGGGTCAGTGCCACAATTCCGCCTTTTGAAGCCGCATAGGCCTCCGAATTTTTCTCGGACATTATAGCGCGCGTCGAGGCAATATTAATGATCGATGCTCCGTGCCTGCCTTTCATAAGCGGTGCGGCCTCTCTTGAAAGCAGAAAGCAGCTTCGCAGATTTGTGTTCAGTATCCGGTCCCAGTTTTCGACCGTCAGCTCCAGGGGGGACTCAAATTCAGAAACACCTGCATTGTTGATGAGCGCGTGAATGCCACCATACAGATCAGCTGTTTCCCGAACCAGTACTTTCAGATCATCGGGAACGGATACGTCGCATTGCATAAATTTGGCAGAGTATCCTGCATCAGTCAGCCCGGATGCACAGGAAGAACCGTGAGCGGCATCAATATCAGCTAACACGGTATTCCAGCCCGCTTCTGCGTAGGCGGTTGCTATGGCTTTTCCGATTCCATTTGCAGCACCGGTTACAATTACGGTTGATTTCATTGAAAGATTATTTATTTGAAGATGCTTGTTTGGAAATCCATAATCCCTGCTTGTCAGTTCCGCATACGAGCTTTATGTAGTGTGTCCCTCCGTTAAATGAATGAAGGCAATGTGAGTCTCCCCTTGAGAGGAGTACCTTCGTGAGGCGGGAGGGGGCATGAGGTTTTGAAATGAATGCCAAAACATAATTAATTGAATTAGGTAAACGCATAGTCCCTGAATAAGCCACCACCAGGAAATTGGTACTTATTCGATTCAATTGCTTATTCAGAGAGCAGGTTTTGATGTTTTCAATTCATAGGAAAAATATGCAAAATCTTGTCCGGCTTATGAGTTTTCAAGAAGTTCTTTGAGCTCCTTTTTTGTGCGGAAGAAAAACATATTCTCATCCTTGAACTCCCTGGCACAAAGATCGTCAGGCAGAATAATGCGTTTATTATAGCTTTTTGCCAAAAAAACTCCCCCTGATGTGAAAATGCTCCTGTAATTGAAAACAACGTAATCACAGGCATTCATAAACTCAGGAACGTTCTCCTCACTTATAAACTGGGGAATCAACAGGATGTTATCGGAATTTCTGACCAGCCTCCGAAGACGCTTAAAATACTTCATCTGACCGCGCTTTACGGGCCCCGCAATGATCAGTTTTTTCTGTACCGGTAAATCATTGAAGATTCTGCAAACAGTTCCGATTCTCTTATACGGACTCAAATGGCCGATCATCAGAAAAAGCCTGTCCTGTATCTTCAGATTGGCATCATAGCGCAAATTGATTGCTTCCACTGCAGCAGCCCGCGGATAGAGAGAGCGCGGATAGACGGGATGCGGTATCATTCTGAATTTGCTTTCTTCCACCCCGTAGAAGCGGCTCAGTTCGGGTATCACCGATTTGCACTGTACGTGCAGCAACTCGGATGCACGCGCCATCCATCGCCGCGCAAGGTAGTTGAATCGGAACAACTTTCCATCGGGCGGCATTTTGTTGTGTATTGTCCATACCAGTTTGCCTCCAGACCAAACAAAAACCATAATACAGAACAGTTTATAGAGATAAACAGGCAGATTGAGAATTCCGGTACATTCCAGCCAGTGGTAATGCAGTAGTGTGTTTGACTTTTTTCTGGCGGCAACGATCAGTTTGATATGTTTCCAGCCCGACAGGCTTTGTACCCTGTATTTTTCCGACTTGAATAACTGATTGTACGTAAGGTAGAGATAATCGGATTTTTTGTAGGCAAACCGGACCTGTGGCGCAACGATTACAGATAGCGGGTCATCAACGCCACCCATAACTTCGGAATAGAGATCTTCAAGTGTGGTTTCGATTGGCATGCCGCTGTTGATCAGAAATTATATTGAATTCCAAAAGAGTGTGAGGTCCCAAACCCGGTTGAAAACGGCACCATAGCATAGTTGATTCGGACCGGTTCGAGAATCAGCCCCAACCCGAAACTGAGCGGCCGTTCGGTGGGGCCGAAGCGATAGCCGGTCTGTACGGCAAATAGACCTGCAGCTTCGCCTGTCAGAGCCACATTAAGATAGCCGTCCAGGGAGTCGCTGCCTGCAAAGTCGCTGCTTGTTTGTTCCTGAATCGGTTTGCTGTAGGATGCATGAACAGAGAGCAGAAGCGGAAATTCGTTGATGCCCGGTGAAACAAACTCCAGTACAGCAGCAGAAATACCTGCATTCCAGCTTGATGGAACGGGTGTGGATATGGTATCAAGTTCTTCCATCTCACCAAGGTTATTTACAGAAACCCCCAGGCGGACCCTTTCATCAAGCAAACCGGCTGATGCTCCGAGTGTATACGCATAACCATTTGCAATAAACTGGAACACCTCTTCGCGGATATATTGAAGGGTAAAACCTGCAGAGACCGGCCCCAGCCGGTAGGCTGCTGAGCCTGCGAGCGAAAGATAGCTGACTGAAAAGGTTCCTGAAGCGGGTCCCGGACCATCCCTGGCCTCGAAGTTGTCTGCTTTCGAGGAAAAAACACCAAAAGCAATGGCAGTGCGGGAGTTTGTTCTGAAATTGATGCCTGCAAACTGGTTTCCAACTTCTGAAATCCATAGCGTATAACTGAGGTCCACGCTTCCAGATGGTTCAAAGGCAAGCAGGGAGGGATTGGAGTACATAGCTGACGGGCCTGAAAGCATAGCTGTACCCGCTTCAGAAACAGCTAAAAGCCGGGGTGAGGGCCCGATGTTGAGAAAGTCGAGACCGCTGCCGGTATCCTGTGCCGATAATACTTCACAGGTAAAAAACAGCAGCAGGAGACAAAGTGCATTATTCTTCATACTGAATGACAATCATTTGATGAATGATACCAATGATATGATAATAAATTGAATGCTCTCGTAGTATTGGCAAAATTGGAGTCCAACTGAACGACGTCATACATCGATGTGATGAATTTTTCCGTGCAACGCATCTTAAATATCCAGCCGGATTGCAAATACATGCATTGTGGAAAACCCGCCGGGCTCACGGCGAAAGGCATAGTCGATGGCCGGTGAGTATCGATCGAAGGGAAGATGAACGGAAAACCCGAACGATGGCTGAATACGATTTTCACTGCCCGCATCCAACAGTTCCAGCCCGGACCGAAGCGTAAACCGATCATGAATCTGATACTGCGATCCCGCCCGTAAAAAAAGGGAGCGGCTTGTCTGTTCATCCCTGCGTGTTACGGGTACCTCAAAGCCGTTTTGATTGCTGATTTCATCCGTAATCCGAGTTGATGACTGGAAGCGCAGTTCTGTGTCCTGGCTCAGCAGCCAACGGTCTGTGACCTGCCATGAGAGTCCGACAACAGAGCGCACCGGAAACGGCTGATCGCGATCGAGCGCCTGGTCGGTTCCGTATAGTTCGGAACTGTCAATATTGACAGACCCCAGCAGGTCCCTGATTGCAAGGGCAGCCTGCAGACGGGAAGAAAGGTGAATCAACAGTCCCGCATCAATGCCTA
Source organism: Rhodohalobacter mucosus (assembly GCF_003150675.1). Lineage (NCBI taxonomy): Bacteria > Pseudomonadati > Balneolota > Balneolia > Balneolales > Balneolaceae > Rhodohalobacter > Rhodohalobacter mucosus. Next base: position 222,438 of record NZ_QGGB01000006.1, read on the forward strand.
TACCAGTGGAAGCGGGAATTTGCTGATGATATACCGCATGGTTGTACTTAATACCGACACCGGCCCACACCTTTTTTGAAAATCGAACTGCAAAGCTGCCGGTGAGCTGATATTCGGCTGTATTCAGCATCCCGCTATGGTAGCCGTCGGTTGTACGCCCGTCAATATCCCGTACCCGTGCATTAAGAAGCGTAAAGCTCAGGCCTGCAGTAGGAGGGAGAGGCAGCCGGATTGCGGCCGAATGCAGCTGTCTGTCGAACTGCAGAGCGGCAGTCGAGATATCAATCTGAATATCCTCACCGGGCATGGCCGCCAGTGCCGGGTTGTAGTATGCATAGCTTCCCGGAAGCGTCACCGCCGTCATTGCGTTGCCCATGGCCATGCCGCGCGGAGAAAATCCCATACGCGTGAACTCACCCGCATAACCGCCTGTCTGCGCAAGAAGCAATCCCTTTTGCGTAACTAAAAGTAATGCTATGATCAGAATCTTTTTCAAGGATCAGTTCGTGCTAAAGCGTTAAGTGTTTGAGTGTTTATGTGCCGGGGTATTCAATTTCTATTATTCAGACATCAACAATTAATAATAAACCACTGACAACCAATAACTAACACAAAATTAAAAGTCGCAAACCGCCAGTCGTCCATTACCCATTCTTTAGTCCAGCAGTAAAATCTTTCCTTCATCCCGTCCGCCTGGTTTGTCAATGATGTAAAAATAGGTTCCTCCGGCAACGAGGCGTCCGTTTCTGTCAGTGCCGTCCCAGATTACCTCATAACTCCCGCTGCCTCTCGGATCTGCGGGAAGTGTGCGGATCCGGTTCATGCCAAAATCGAATACTCTTACGTTGACGGGTCCCTGCTCTTCAATCTCAAATTTTATTCTTACAGCATGGTGAATCCTGGGCGAAAAAGGGTTGGGATAGGCGTATGAGTCCACATTCGGGGCATCGGGCTGATACGCGTTGCCGCCGCTCAGCGGCATGTTCACACGGATGATGCGCCAGGAATTCCCGCCGTCCGAAGTGGATGCAGCGCCATCTGATGTTCCCACCCACATTCCGGAAGAGGTGGCATCAAGTGTAAAATAGCGTGCATCCGGCCTGATAAAGGTATTCGGGCTTCTGATTTGATTTAATCGCCTCCAGCTGCTTCCTTCATCATCCGATATGTAGAGGCCGTTATCTGCGGCCGCGAATACAGATCCGTTATGGAAACCGATGTCATTTACGCGTATGCCTTCCAGGTGGCGGGTAAAGGTTTCGCCACCGTTGGTGGTGGATACAATCCCGAATGAATCGCGATTCTGGCTATCCGTTTTCCAGTTGGTCATCCAAATCCGGCCCGTCCCGGGTTGTTCACGGATAGATACGATCCAGTTGGCAAGCAGTCCGTCTTGCCCGGCGTCGTTGGCATTCCATGAAGAGCGCTGCCACTCAATCTCATCAAAGGGTGCAGAAAGGGCATTGTCTGAGATATTGATACCTCCGGCGGTACCCACCCAAACACGGTTACTGCTGTCAATGAGAAGTCCGAAACCCAGCAAATTGGTATCGAACCGCGGATCGTACCGGTTTACGATCTGATCATCTCCGGTGCGTGAAACCCAGCCGTAACCGTCCGGACTGGAGGGATTAAGTTCATTAGATGCCGATGGAGGCAGTATGAGCCGTTCCCACGATTGTCCGTTATCTGTGCTTCGAAGCACACCGCTTGCCCAGTTGACGGAAAGCAGTGTGTTACCGGAAAAGTCCACCTCAAAGGGTGGAGACTGCTCGGGAACGGTAATACGGGTGCGGATATAGGTTTGTCCTCCGTAACTGAATTCCAGATCACAGGGAGGTCCTACGGAAATATTGTCGCACTCCCCCGGAGGCGGTTCATCAAGGGGGAATTCTAAAAACTCCCATGATTCTCCGGAATTAAAACTTTGATAGTATCCCTGTGCGGCCTGAACGGGATTACCGCCGCGCGTGGAAGTGAAACCGAGTCCTGCAAGGATACGGCTGTTATTTGTTTGAAGAGAAAAAACGCGGCCCCGCCCCGAAAAAACACTGTCCGCGTTTTGGGGGATGTAAATATCACCGCTGTTCTCAAAGTAGGCGTTCAGGCCCGGACCCAACCAAACCACCGAACCTGTAGCGCTGACCGAACTGATGGAATTTTGCGACAGGGAGTTGAACCTGTCCTGAATGGGGCCAAAAGATTGGGCGAAAGCTGTCTGCAGTGTGAAACAGATTATGATGATAGAAAAAAACGCTGCAGCAATCATTCCGTGTATTCTCCTGAAGATCATTTCAGAGTTTAGTGAAAAAAGATCAGCAGGGAAAGGTATATCTGGAAGGACCTTTTTTGTTTTGAATCGCAGAGGCGCAGAGAACGCAAAAAAAGTTTGCGACACCCAAAGGGATACCGGCGGCAGAGGAAGGGAGTTATTTCTGTTTTCCTATTAACAAACTATGGCATCTCCAACGCTTTTCCGTGCCTCAGTGGCTAAAAACTCTGCGACCTCAGTGACTCTCCCATAGGGATCCCTTCGGGGTGCGGAGAAATTTTTTTCGCCACCGAACCTCTCTTTTTGCGCGTATAGCAACAGGAATCTTTCATTCAAACTTCAAAACTTTCATCATTATGGAATATCAAATAAATCGAAGAAAGAGACCATCTGTAGCACTAGATGCTGCACGTATAATCTCAGTATTATCGATCATTTTAATTACATCCTGCTCAGAAAGCGGAACCTCTGTAGATCCGGATGAACCTCAAACATTTGAGGAAGTCATAGCTCAAGGTGGAGAGACCGGAGATTTCCCTGAATCCCGAACCACCGATACACTTTCCGTAAGCGAACCGGTAGCGGAAGACCGTCAGGTACAAGAAGCCGGAAGCACGGAAACCCAACGCTGGATCTGTACAACAAAAACCCTGAGCGTACTGGACGGTAACGGGCAATTTCCGCTTTTTAATACCAATGCGGATGTGGTCTACCCCGGCAACCTGCTGCAGGGAAAGTCTCTGTCGAATGCCACACCTGCACCTATTGTAGTGGAGCGAGCAGGCGGAACCATTTCGTACGATCTGAACAACGGTAATCTTTCTTCCACTTTTACTGTCGATAGGGTTAGCAAAAGCTCTATCCAGAATGCCATGAACAACATTATAGCGAATGCGGGTGAAGTTGTGCCAGCCAATTTCCAGCTGGATATTCAGGAAGTGCAGTCCGAAAATCAGCTGGCTTTGGAGATGGGGCTTAACGTCAGCACCTATACTACCAAGGTTAAGTCAAATATGTCATTCAGCACCGACAGGGAATACAATCGATTCCTGGTGAAGCTCACGCAGAGTTACTACACCATGAGTTTTGACCTTCCCACCAGCCTGGATCAGCTTTTCGATGAAAGCGTTACCCCGGAACAGCTGGCAACCTATGTTCAACCGGATAACCCTGCTACATTTATCTCTTCGGTCACCTATGGACGCATTTTCTATATGCTGGTAGAATCCACATCCTCCAGACAAGAGATGGCCGCTAAACTGGATGTCTCCTATGGTGCCTTTAGAAATAGTGTGGACGGCAGTGTGGATATCGATAGCTTTCAGGAGATGAACAACGTGAAGATTAAAGTAATCGCATATGGCGGAGATGCAGCGGGTACTTTTGAGCTGGCAGGCGAAGCCACCATACAGAATGTTGCAGATAAACTAGCAGAGAGCACGGATATTCGAGCCGGATTACCCCTGTCGTATGTGGTACGCAGCGTAGAACGTCCCGATAAGATTGTGGGGACAAGAATTGCTACTGAATTCGATGTGGTAGATTGCGAACTGAAAGGAGTTTTGCCCCCGGTTACATTTAAGCCGTGGGTTGATCTTTTTGATGATGGCGTCGGTGCGGCAACCAACGTACGTGATGATATTGTGATCCTGTTTAACGGTGCAGGTACCGAATACGCCTGGTTCCACGACCGCCAAATTAAAGGAGATAAATATAGTATAGCCGACGACTCAGCTCCATTGGGTGTTGTTCCTTTTGATGCTGTGGGTTCAGCACTGTTGTTTGATGACGGCAATATCTACCTGATGAATAAAGAAGGGACTAAAAACGCCCCTTTTAAATTTACACCTGGAACGGTATCGGGAGATCCGCAAAATACACCTTTTGGCAGTTATTCCGGCGTATTTGATATCAACCAGTGGGGAAGTAACAATCATCCTTTTGCGATTGATGGGATGGGTGCCGCTACAAAGCGAATTAATATACCTTCCGGTATAGATTACAGCATGTATCTTTTCAATAGTGCCGGAGATAAGTATGTGGGATATCAGGATGGAACATTCGGCCCGGTTATCGATTTTGCAGACTGGGGACCGGCAGACCAGCATGAGGAGTTCACCATTGTAGGTGCAGCTACTCGCATTAAGCTTGGGGCGACCGAGCATAATATTTTCTTCAACAAAGATGGCGACGAGTTTGTGATCTTTAATTTCCAGGGAAATGACGGAGCAAAGCAATTTTCACAACCTTACGTTATTCGTTGAATAAAACCTGAAAATGTAGTGGCATAAAGTCACAAAATAATGGGTACAACAGGAAGGTGCTTTTGGTGATGGGAACATCGCCGGAAGCACCTTTTTTTGTGTTCACCGCACCCCATAGGGATCCCATCGGGGTGTGGTAAATCATCTATTCTCCGCGTCCTCCGCGCCTATTCGGCGAAATATTCTTCGCCACTGAGCCTCTCTTTTTGCGCGTAGAGAGACAGGAATCATTTAATCAACCTTAAATAACCTGTTAATGCCATGAAAAATCCATTTTCCATAATCCAGCAAGGCAGTAGCCTGAGACTGTTGTTCGGTCTGCCGATCATACTTCTTATTTTTTTTATGAGTGCCTGTTCAGAGAACACGACTTCAGTAGACCCGGTAGATCCGATTGATCCGGATGAGCCTCCAAGCCTCGGAGAAATTATAAACGGCGCCGGTGAGTTCGAGGAAGTCGAAGAGAGCTATAGTGAATCGGAAACCGAGGAGCTGCCGCTGCAAACGTCCGGAGATCAGCAGTACTACTGCACCACGCAAACGATAAACCTTACAAAGGGCTACAGCGATTTCCCTCAATTTGACCCCAACTCACAGGTTATTTTTCCAGGTAACCTGCTGCAGGGCAATACACTCGACAATGCAACGCCCAGCAGCATTCCCGTAGACCGGGGACCCGGAACCGTGGTCATCACGCTTGTTAACGGTGCATCCTCCGCCAGCCGTCAGCTGGACGTTGTTGGCCTGGGGTCCGTTTTTGATGCGATGAATGAAATTATTGCGGATAATCCGGGGGATCTCCCGGCTCGTACCACCTACTCCATGGAGCGCATTACCTCTCGGGAACAATTGGGAGTATCGCTTCGTGCTGAGTACAGCAACCTCACAACAGATGTTCAGGGGTCATTCAGCTACAATGAGGATATCAGTTACAACCGCTACCTGGTTCGCCTAACGCAAAGCTATTATACGATTGCATTTGAGGCGCCAACCGATCCGGCAGATTTTTTCGGGGAGGATGTCACCGCCGAGCAACTCAGCAGGTATGTACAACCCGGCAATCCTGCTGCGTATATATCAAGCGTAACATATGGTCGCGTGTTTTATCTGCTGATCCAGTCCACGGACTCGTTTCAGGAAATGCGGGCTTCCATTGATGCCAGTTTTAACGGTGGGGTGTCAAGTGGATCTATTGGCGGAGATGTAAAGTATGTGAGTGAACTGAGCAGCGTACAGATAGGTGGATATGCCATAGGTGGCGACGCGGATCAGGCAGCCGCAGCACTGACCGGTGATCTTGATGCACTGAAAACATTTATTGCGGAGGGCGGAACCATTACCACAGGGCAGCCGCTCAGCTATACGGTGAATGCTGCAAATGATCCCGCCAGGCAGCTGAAAGTGAAAGTGGCAACTGAATACGATATCGTTGACTGTGCGCCTTTAAGTGATGCTCTTTTTGATGGGGTGGCATGGTACCGCGGTAGTAAGGGAGTAGTGTGGGATCCCATTCTGGGAGCACGCGGCATCACAAGATGGCAGGACCTGTTTGGAGCACAGACCGGAGACAACAGCCGGGATGCGGTTGTTCCGTTCGGCGGTCCTCAATTTGCCGGCCTTTGGAACCCGGGCAACCCTGATGGAGGATACGTACCCTCCTTTCAGTTCAATACAACCGCCTTTACCGGCAGGATGCGTGTTCCCGGAACACCCCTGCGGAATACGGATTACACCATAGCAGCGATTGTCAGCAGAACGGGCTTACCGCCGGGAGATAATACCCCAGTGTACTGGTTCTGGGGCGACAGCAGCACGGAGGGCCGGGGAATACGAATCGGTTTCGATGATAGCCAAACAGTGAGTATAACACATGGCGGAGATTCAAAAGTGACTGCCAATCTGGACACGAATATCTTTAATGATCAGCTGCTGATCTTTACGTTCAGTCAGACGGATGGTATGAGAATTTATATCAACGGACTGGAAGAAGCACACGATCCGGATTTCACAACTCCCATTGAGCAGTTTCTGGGGTCGAGCATCGGAGTGAGTGATATCAATGGATTTGGCAGCGGAGTGGGTTTTGCTGAGATCAGAATGCTGGAGCTGCAGATCTACGATTACGTACCCAGTATAGTTCAGATCAGGGCACTTGAGAAAGGCCTGCTTGAATATTACTTCGACAGAAGTTAGACCGGCTTTTTGGTCAATGGAAGAGGTGCTTTTGGTGATTGAAACATCGCCGGAAGCACCTTTTTTTTGTTCACCGCACCCCGAAGGGATCCCTTCGGGGTGCGGTGAAATTTTTTTCGAAGGAGCAGGCTATTATGAATGAAAAGTAAGTGAACAGCCTGAAAAGTCTTGATTTGGATTTATGAATAGCTGAACTTACTTGTATAAAGGTTTGCAAGAAGTCTGAGATTATAAGCAATTCCGGTTTAAGACAGACGTGGGGGGAAGGGATTATCTCTGCAACAAAAAAAAATATCGCAGTTCTGTTCTTTTTTATGGTTTTATTAAGCCTGTTTATGGCTCATCTTGCTATGGGGCAGCATGCAATAAAAAAACCTTTAAAGAATGAGCTCCGCGTAACTTCCGTTAATGATAATTATGCACCTCCCTTTCGTGACCGCTATTTCACCAACGGTTTAAGTATTACGTATAGCCGGGCCACTGAAGGCACCTTTTTGGAAAAAATTACAAAAAGTGAAGAAACCGCTAAGTCCATTATCCGGATTGGTATCTCCCATGAGATCTATACACCCGAAAATATCTCTGAGACTAACCCGCTGTCGAATGACAGACCTTACGCAGGTTACCTCTTTACAAATATAACCGTAAATACTTTCTGGGAGAGCAAAAACAGTCTGCGGTTAGCACTACATACCGGTATAATCGGCCCATTGGCAGCAGGGGGCAGTGTACAGGCATGGTGGCATAAATTGATCAATCAGGAACAGCCGCAAGGTTGGGAGAGCCAGATTGGTAACGAGCCTGTAATCAATTTTGGGCTTACATATGGGCGTTCCTGGACGCTATCACAAAAATTTGATGTGATATCAACTGCCGGCGCAGAGACAGGTACAGGTTTCAACAATCTATATGCCGGTGTAACGGTAAGAGCAGGAGAAATTCGGCCAATGGATCGCTCTGCAATCACCGCAAGCATGCCGGAGACTGGCACTATGCCTGATTTTCGGAAGAACGAATGGTATCTGCTTTTTGGCATTAAAAACACCTTCGTAATTCATAATACACTCATTGAGGGAAACCTTTTTCGCCCGTCAAAAAACGGTCATACCCAATCGGCTGAATTTTACCTGTTCGACATCATAACAGGTTTTGCTTACAGCACAAATGCAGTTACCTGGAAGGCGACAGTGCACCGGCTAAGCCCCGAATTAGCCGGCGGTGGAAATCACACCTTTGCAAGTTTAGAAATGGCTGTGAGGTTTTAATGATGATCCTGATCCATCCAAAGAAATATGTTTTGATAGCGGTCATAATTTCACTGTTGACCGGCAGCGTGGATGTAATGTCAGGTCAACATACCGCCACAGACAATGCCGATAGCCTTAATACCAACCGACTGCGAACCGTAATAGGTGCAACCTCAGCCTTTTACGCCGGTGGCTTATACTTTCTGAATAACATTTGGTACAAAGATGATCAGCCGGTTCCGTTCCATTTTTACAACGACTGGTCCGGCTGGAAGCAGGTTGATAAAGCCGGTCACATGTATAGCAGCTATTATATAAGCAAAAAGGGAATCGACGCCCTGCGATGGGCGGGAGTTTCAGAAAAAAAAGCCGTCTGGCTGGGCGGCTCGATGAGTATCGTCATGCTAACACCAATAGAAATATTTGACGGCCTGTTTGATGGCTATGGATTTTCAGTGACCGATATGATTGCCAATACGGCCGGCAGTGCGTTGGCGGTTGGTCAGGAACTGCTCTGGCAAGAGCAGCGAATCAGGATGAAGTTTTCCTATTATCCCACGCGGTATCCTGGGTATCGGCCTTCCTATTTTGGAGAATCACGGATAACACATTTCTTTACCGATTACAATGGTCACACCTACTGGCTCTCGGCCAATATCTCTTCCTTTTTGCCTGATTCAAATTTTCCAGGGTGGTTGGATATTGCATTCGGATACGGGGCAGATGGACTGCTGGGCGAGTTTGAAAACCCACAATATTCCCGGCAAGTCAGGCTGCCTGACTTTGAACGTACCCGTCAGCTCTACCTGTCGATTGATCTGAACCTGGAAGCGATTCAAACCCGGAGTAAATTCATTCGAGGTTTGCTTGGAGCGTTGAATATGATCAAAATACCCGCCCCGGCTATTGAGTTTAACAGCTCCGGGCGCATTAAGCTACATCCCGTTTACTTCTGAACAAACGATAAAGGGAGTTTCTTCAGAAAAGTACTTTTTTTTGAACCGTATTCACCGCACCCCGTAGGGATCCCTATGGGAGAGGCGCAAAGACCGCAGAGAAGGTTTGCCACGCCCCGATAGGTTCCATATGGGAGATGGCTCGGAATATGTTAAACATTCGAATTTACAAATCTTGCTATTCCCAAATATATTGTACCAATAACTTCATGAGTAGCAGGTATACCGGGCAATTGGAACAGAGACACACAAACAAACACTTCCGTGCCTCTGTGGCTACAACCTTTGCGGCCTCCCCGCCTCTGCGGTAAAGAAATTTTTCGCCAGTGTGCCCTTCTTTTTGCGCGTACAGTAACAGATATCCTTTATCAAATCAACACTAATCTGTTACGATCATGAAACATCCAGAAAAAAAATCTAACCAATTAAGCAGCTTTAAAGGCGTACTTCTGCTGCCGGTCAGCCTGATGCTGATTCTTCTGAGCTCCTGCTCGGAGAACGGCACCTCGGTGGAACCGCCGGCTAATACTGAAGATGTCGATGAATTCCTGCAGGGACTCCCTTCATGGAGTCAGTTCTCTCCACCGGGACAATCCCAGCCCCCAACCGAAACCGGTGAATCGCAGACCGAAGAAGATGTGGTCCTGGATGTGGAGGTGATTAACGATGAGGGAGAGATCGAGCTGCTGGAAGATGTGACCTACTCCTGCCAGGTGCAGCCCTTTACCCTTACCGAGAACCCTCAGCAGATCGCCATGTACTCACCCGACCGTGAGATTCTTTATGCAGGCGGACTCATCCAGGGCAAGAGCCATCGCGACGGCCTCGGCAGCCTTCTGCCGCTGCCTATTTCCGAGCGTGCACCGATAAACGTATCCATACCCGGTTTGGCCAATGATGACAATTTCCGTACGGTAGATAACCCGAGTCAGGCAGCTGTTGATCAGGCGATCGGTTCCATGATCGGCGGGGCCACGGCCAGCGGTTTGTCCACGCCCAGTTCCATCAGTTTCAAAATGGAGACCTACCACAGCGAGAAGCAGTCGGCCCTGCAGATGGGTTTGTCGGGGAATTATCTTGGGTTTGAGGCATCCGCCAGCGGAAGCATCGACCGTAAGCGATCTGAAAAAACGGTAACCGCCCAGTTCTACCAGAAGATGTATGAAGTGGTGGTGGAGGCCCCGCAGAGTCCGGGCGACTTTTTCAGTGATGAATTTACCGAAGCCAAACTTCAGCAGCAGATTGATCAGGGCCGCATCGGTCCGGATAACCTGCCTGTGTATGTGTCCAATATCGTGTACGGACGTATGATGATGTTCTCGATCACCTCCACGGCCAGCGAGGACGACATCCGCGCCACTCTGCAGGCGGGCTACAACTCGATTGGAGGCAGCGTGGAAACGAATCTCAGCGCAAAGCAGAAAGCGATCCTGCAGGAGTCAAAGATCAAGATCACCTCGATTGGCGGTGACGCTGAGGCCACCCTGGCCATGATCCGGACCGGCGATTGGTCGCAATATTTTACCAACAATGCACCGCTGTCAAGCGCCGCACCCATGAGCTATACATTCCGCAACCTGGGCGACAACAGCATTGCCAGCGTAACCGAGACTACCGAATACAATATCCGCGACTGCACAGCGCGTCAGGCTACACCCGGCACGTTCAGTTTTCTGGATGCTCAGAACCTGTCTCTGCCGGTAACAGCTCCGGCCAAGGTGTTGACAGGGGATGTGAACGGCGACGGCAACCAGGATCTCATCTATAACCATGTTAGCGCCAATTCCAATGAAACAGCGGTAGCCTTTTCCAACGGTGACGGCACCTTTACGATGAGTACGCCGGTTTCGCACAGTGAAACGCCGGCCAACGGCTGGAGCCAGTATGTGGTGAAGGTGGGCGACTTCAATAACGACGGGTCGGACGACCTGGCCTGGGGCCGCATCATCAACACCAACACCACCTACATCGGACTGTCTAACGGCGATGGTACCTTTGAGGAGATGCCCGTATTTACACGAACAGGCAACTGGGGTACCGATTACCGCTTTGAGGTTGGGAATGTTGACGGCAACGATGGTGATGACCTGGTCTGGAATGTACTGGTCAACACCAACAGAACCTATGTTACGTTTTCAAATGGCGACGGAACGTTTGGAATCGGGAATTCTCAACCGACAGCCGGAACGTTTCAGGATCATCCTCAAACCGGCTGGAGCGAAACCACATACGACTGGTCTGTGGCCGATATCAATGGGGATGGCCGCGACGACATCGTTTGGTTTTCACAGGGTATCAATTCCTCAAATGTCTGGGTAGCCGAAACGGTCAGCGATCAGCTGGGGTCTGTATTCAGCTTCAGCAGTCTTTTCAGGCCCGGTGTAAACGGATGGACGGACTACAGAACAATCGTTGGGAATATCGACGGGAAGGAAGGTGCAGACCTGGTGTGGATCAATCCAAATGGCACGGATGCAAGTCCTATTCACAAAAACCTGAGCACGGGAAGAAGCCAGCCATATGAAAAAGGTCCACTACAGTGGTTGTACCGCGATGGAGGCCCTTTTCCATGGCAAAACAGGCTTTTGGATGTGAACGGTGACGGGCGGAAAGACCTGCTGGCCACTTCACTGGAAACCGTAAATCACATGGTGGTCGGGCTTGGGAAAGAGGATGGTAATTTTGATTTCTCACGCGTCAGCCAGGATCATCCTGCAAGCGATCAATGGGCACAGTTTAAAATCCTGACCGGTGACGTAAACGGCGACTCGCGCGATGATGTGATTTTTGTTAACGCGGATGCCACCAACACGGTCTATGTGGGACTGGCCAGGAGCAGCGCACAGTAAACCATAAGCGTTCATATCTGAACTAACCGTAAAGAACAATTCGTCAAGACAGCAAGGTGCTTTTGGTGATGGGAACATCGCCGGAAGCACCTTTTATTGTTTACCGCACCCCGAAGGGATCCCTATGGGAGAGGCGCTAAGGTAAGGGCGTGAAAAAGTATTGCCACAGAGGGCACGGAAGGATTTGTTTGTCTGCGCTTAACTTGCCTATGTATTTCCGTTTACCCTGATGTGATATACTAAAAAAACTTCCTGGAAACCTCGATTTGTAAATAAAAGTGATTGACATACTCCGTGCCCTCAGTGGCAATACTTCTCCGCGTCTCTGATGTGAAAAATTTTTTCGCCGGGGTACCCATCTTTTTGCGCGTACAGTCACAGATACCAACTAACTAACCTTCAGAAACCTGTTACAATCATGAATTACCAAAGAAAAAGACCTTCCTGTTCAATCAAGCTGAGAGGCGTACTCCTGCTGCCGGTCAGCCTGATGCTGTTTCTGCTGAGCTCCTGCTCGGAAAACGGCACCTCTGTGGAACCGCCCGCTAATACCGAAGATGTTGATAATTTTCTGCAGGGGCTTCCTTCGTGGAACCAGTTCGCGCCCCCGGGGCAAACACAGCCGCCTACAGCAGTCGGCGAAGCGCAAGCCGAGGAGGACGAGATACTCGATGTGGAAGTGATCAATGAAGATGGATCCCTCGACATGCTGGAAAACGTGACCTACTCCTGCCAGGTGCAGCCGTTTACCCTTACCGACAACCCGCAACAGATCGCCATGTATTCGCCCGACCGTGAGATTCTATATGCAGGTGGTCTCATCCAGGGCAAGAGCCACCGCGATGGATTGGGCAGTCTTTTAGGTCTTCCCATATCAGAACGGGCTCCGATCAATGTGTCGATACCCGGACTGGCTAACGACGACAACTTCCGTACGGTGGACATTCCCAATCAGGCTACTGTAGACCAGGCCATTGGCTCCATGATCGGCAGCGCCACGGCCAGCGGACTGTCCACGCCCAGCTCTATAAGTTTCAAGATGGAGACCTATCACAGCGAGAAGCAGTCGGCCCTGCAGATGGGACTCTCGGGCAACTATCTCGGATTTGAGGGCTCCGCCAGCGGTAGCATTGACCGCAAGCGTTCGGAGACCACGGTGACGGCACAGTTCTATCAGAAAATGTTTGAAGTAGTGGTGGAAGCTCCGCAGAGTCCCGGTGATTTTTTCAGCGAGGAGTTTACCGAGCAGAAGCTGCAGCAGCAGATTGCACAGGGGCGAATCGGCCCTGACAACCTGCCGGTCTACGTATCCAACATCGTATATGGACGCATGATGATGTTTTCTATTACCTCCACGGCCAGTGAGGATGACATCCGAGCCACCCTGCAGGCAGGCTACAACTCGATCGGCGGCAGCGTGGAAGTGAACCTGGATGCCAGGCAGAAAACCATTCTTCAGGAGTCGAAGATCAAGATCACCTCTATTGGAGGCGATGCCGAGGCCACTCTTGCGATGATCCGTACGGGCGACTGGTCGCAGTACTTTACCAACAACGCACCACTTTCAAGCGCCGCGCCGATGAGCTACACGTTCCGCAATCTGGGCGACGGCAGTATTGCCAGCGTCACGGAGACCACTGAGTACAACATACGCACTTGTGTGGCCAAGCAAGCCACGCCCGGTACGTTTGACCTTCTTACAGCGCAGGACCTCTCTCTGCCCATATCGGTACCGGCACAGGTGTTGACAGGTGATGTGAACGGCGACGGTAGCCAGGACCTGATTTACAATCACGTAAGCGCCAATGCCAATGAAACGGTGGTGGCTTTCTCCAACGGCAACGGCACCTTTACGATGGGCACGCCGGTCTCACACAGCGCTACGCCGGCTGACGGCTGGAGCCAGTATGTGGTGAAGGTGGGCGATTTTAACAACGACGGATCAGATGACCTGGCCTGGGGCCGTGTAAATGTCACCAACACCACCTATATCGGCCTCTCGAACGGCGACGGGACCTTTGAAGAGATGCCCATGTTTACCCGCGAGGGCAGCGGTTGGGGAACACGTTATCTTTTTGATGTCGGCGATATAGACGGTAAAGATGGAGACGACCTGGTATGGAACACGATCAACACCACAAACCGCACCTATGTAAGCTTTTCCAACGGAGACGGAACCTATGGTATCAATAATTTTGGGGCTACTGATCAAAAATGGAATGACCATCCGATTGTAACCTCAGCCTGGGCTCCCTACCGTTGGCGAATAGCGGATTTCAACGGGGATGGCCGTGATGATTTGATCTGGCACAAAGAGGGGGTTACCGGATCTTCCGGCCACCGCGTTCACTTTGCCGAATCAAAGCGGGATGATGAGGGGAATATTTTTGACTTCCCCGCCGTATTTGACAGGGGAACCGCCGGATGGGCCCCTTATGAAATCCTGATTGGCGATGTTGATGGCAATGCAGGAGCTGATCTGGTCTGGACAAAATCCAATAATGAGGGTCAGCGCCCGGTCTTGCATTTGGATCTGTCAACCGGAGGCAGCCCTGTACTTGTGGAAGGCGGACCCGCTCAAGCCCCTCCGGGAACAGAAGTAGCGCAGGACTACGAAAGCCGTCTGCTGGATGTAAATGGCGACGGACGAAAGGATGTGATCTTCAACCGGATGGGCCCGGTAAACAGAAGTTACGTTGGTCTAGGAAGCAATGATGGTGATTTTGACTTCTCACGCGTCAGCCAGGATCATCCTGCAGCCGATCAGTGGGCGCAGTTCGAAATCCTTACGGGTGATGTGAACGGTGATAATCGTGAGGATATAATTTACGTCAACGCCGATGCCACCAACCGGGTGTATGTAGGTTTAGCGAGGGGCAGCGTTCAGTAAGTGAGGTACGCACGGTAACTGAACAATAATTTTATGTTTGGTCAAGACAGGGTGCTTTTGGTGGTGGGAACATCACCGGAAGCACCTTTTTTTGTTCACTGCACCCCGAAGGGATCCCTATGGGAGAGGTGCTTAGGGTGCAGAGAAGGTTTGCCACAGAGGACGCGGAGTTTATTCTGTTCTCTTATTTACAAATCAAGATATCCTACACCATTTTCCGTGCCTCTGTGTTTACCAAAACCTTTGCGTTTTCCGCGCCTTTGCGGTTAAAAATTTCTCTGATTCGAATTACCTGTTTATTTCAGCTTCGACACGGGAGCTCCAGGGGCAAAAGCGGCCAACCTGGTCGACCCAGTAGTCCAGGTTTTGCTCCACGAAGGAGGGCCGCCCGTCGCAGACTTCAACGGATATCGAGACAAGGTCCCATTGGTTTTCAACAAAGTGCCAGCTCCAGTTGCCATTATAATCCACCTGACCTCTCTCAATGGGTCCGTTGATGTGCATTGTCCTTTCAGCAAAAGGTTTTTGAAGCTCCTCTTCCACTTTGGCGATAACCTCTTCGTCTGACGTCTGTGCCACAAACGTATAGTTTATGTCCGCACTTTCATGGGTAAACCGGTAAAAGCGTGTATCGTCCTCGCTTTCGGTACCGCAAGAGATCAGCAACGAGGTAAGAAGAATGATTGCGAAACTAAATAGGCGATTTGAAAATGTCATCCTGAATGGATGTTGATTTGCAATTATGTATGTACAATGCAAACGGCTGAGAAATCTGCATATTCTATCCGGATTGAATAGTAAGGGGGTAGCCAACCAATAGTATCGGGGCGGAGAACGCAGAGTGTCTTTGGCAGCCACAGAGGGCACAGTTTTTTTTATTCCCTTATTTACATATCAAAGTACGTTAATCATTTTCAGTGTCCTCTCCCTTCGGGACGTTGGAAAACTGCTCAGCGGCCTCCGCGTCGCTGGGGTGAAAATTTTTTCGCCGGAATGTCCTTCTTTTTGCGCGTAAAGGTGTGGTATTAAAACTTCACCTTATAACGAACCAATTCTAAAATGACCATTTCAAAATCCATGGTTTGGGACTTCAGCAAACCAATGACTCAGATAAAAAAATCAACAGTTCTGATCTCATCCGCTTTCCTGTTGCTGATCACTATTTTCCCTGCCCTTGCTGCGGCACAGGAGCTGCCTGAAGACCTCTCTTTTTCGGTCGGGATAGGCTGGCGGACTGGCGCCGGAGTTTACACTGGGCGATTCTGATGACTCGGGAACTGCAATCATGGCATTCGGTGAGCTGCATTATAGGCAGATTATCGGCCAGCTCTCTTTTACCTCCATAATGGGAGAGACAATCGGAAACTTTTATACATTGGATAACGCATATGCCATTCATGGTTCGCTGGGATACAGCATCGCGGTTTCCGACCGGATTGAGGTCCCCGTTATGGCAACACTTGGCGGTATGTTTATCGGTTACACAACCGCTCCGGTTTTTGGTTCACCGGGAGGAAACTCTTTTTCTGACGGCAATGTGCAGATCGGGGCGACAATCGCGCCCAGATACGCCATAACCGATCAGTTTTCCATTTTTGCATCACTGCGGTACATGCAGGGAGTGGTAACGGCTGATGAAAGCGAGCAGATCGACCTGATGAAAGCAGCAGCAGGTGTCCGGTTTACCCTGTTTTAATAGTGCATTAAAAGAGAATGTAACCGCAGAAACGCAGGGGTTACTGAGTTTTTTGCCACAGTGGTACGGATGATGAATGGGGATACCTCGAAATGTTTAGAAGTGAACAGAAGAACCCCAGTGCTTCAGTGGCAGACCTTCTCTGCGGCCTTTGCGCCTCAGCGGTTTTAAAATTCCTTTTACCCTCAGGATATTTGTGATTGACAACCGATTGACTTAAAATTAAGTAGTATTTAATCAATTGGTTTCATGATGCTGAAAGTCGGTTTCTATCTCTCCGCGGTTGTCGCACTCTTCCTGCTTTTTGCTGTGTCCTGTGACATGAATAAGGCAGAGGATGTGGTATTGCTCAGAACCGACAGCTTCTCCGGTAATACGCTGGACCATGTCAGACGATGGGTGATCATCTCCGATGAAAAAGGGAGGCTTCTGGATTATCGTGAAACAACCGATGCCGAGGGGGTTCTGGAGTTTGAAGGAGACGCAGGGGATCGGATTATCGTTACGGAACTGAGCGTTGCCTCGTTTGATCAGGGCGGCACCACCCGGCTTCAGCACAATATCAGCACCTACATGGGGGTGCTTACCGGAAATTCTTATTTTGTAGCGGATCCCGTTAACAATGGCGGCTCACCCTACCCGGATCCGGTTGGCAAGGCCAAACTTACGCTTTTGAACTATACCGGCAGCTCAGATCCCTACTTTTCAATCGGATTCTCCGACAGCTACATGGTGTTTAATACCTGGCTCGACTACGACACATGGACCTATGAAGGGTCGACTTATGCGGGTGAGGTTGAGCTTCGCGAAGACCCGCTCGATATCTTCATCAGCACCTATGAAGGTCTCGAACCGTTCTACACCTGGGTGCGGGATGTAAATGTGGGTGATTCGATTGTGGTGGATGTGGAGTCCTTTCAACCTATGATACCCGTCACGATCAATAAACCGGTACAGAATGCCTACATTCAGGGACAGATTGAGCCGACTCTAGGGGGGAGAGGATATGAATTGTCACGATCCGATTACTGGAGGCTCTCTGACTATTACGAACCGGGAGAAATTCCGGTAATGGGCTATGTAGAGGGATTCGACACTTATGATGTTTATGCATCAAGCGGACCCGTTCTCTGCTGCGAACCCCACGAACGTGTTACCTACCACAAGCTGGGCAGCAGCGTGCCCTCTTCGATCGTTCTGCCTGACTATGCGCTAACTCTCCAAAACGACAACATGTTTAACCTCAACTATACATTGGCAGGCAGTTATTCATACAAATTCATTTTTGGCAGTGTTGAGGAGGAGAATAATACACTTTGGTGGTTCGTAAACGCACCGCAGGGTACAGACTTTGTTACTCCCCGCATTCCGGATGAAATTCTGGCTCAATACCCGTTTCTTAAACAGGATCAGCTGCCGATCCGGAGTGCAAGATTCACGGAAAGCCTGGATGGATATTCCTATGATGATTTCGTCAGGCGTTATTTTGAGCGAACGCCGGGACGAACAAATTTTGAGGAAATCCGGTATTATAAACAGTTTTAAAGGGAACTGTTGTCCCTCCGAAATCAGCGTGAATGCCTACTCATCCCGTCTTAAGGTAAACACACCGTTCTCTTCCAGTTGCGCCAGAAAAGCTCCGAACCGTTCATTCCAAAGCTCATAGCCCCGATCATTCAGGTGCAGGAGATCTTCCCGGTAATAGGAGTCATCCGGACGTCCGTTCTTCGAGAGGGGAGAAGCCAGGTCCGCATAGAAGAGTAGTCGGCTTGTGCGGCTGTGGGCCTGCACCATACGGTTGAACGCGGCAAAACGCTCTGTCTGATCCAATCGGCTGCTGCTTGCTTTAATGCTGATGAACAGAACCGGTGTTTGCGGATAGTCCCGGTTGATTTGCTCCAGCAGGCCCAGGTAGTCCTCAAATACGTGATAGATTGCTTTGCCTGAAGCAATGTCGTTTTCCCCGCAGTAGAGGATGATGAGTGACGGCGAATAGCGGCCGATGATCTGATCGTAATAGTGAAGCATATCGGAAATTTGAGACCCGCCGAAGCCGCGGTTAATTACGGAGTAGCCGGGAAACGAATCAGCCGTATTCCAGAAGCGGATGCTTGAGCTTCCTGTGAATAAAAGTGCATTCTCAGGCGATGTGTTTTTAGCATCCCATGCTTCAAATTCTGCGATTTCCTCCTCAAACCGCAGCGGGTCCGGTGGACCGGGCCGTGTTTGCTGTCCAAATAATTGATCTTGTCCAGCAAATATTAGGAACAGAGCAATCGAAAAAACTCTTAATGCAAAGATTGAATAAGTTGACATATGCCTTAGATAATATGAAGAATAGATTTACTCCATTTTTGGTTCTCGCAGAGTTGCGCTGATGAATCGCAGAGTCACGCAAAGGGTCCTCCGCGGAAATCTGCGCATTACTCTGCGTGCATCTGCGAGATACAACTCACCCTGGATTAAAAAACTGTAAGGAGTCCCGATTTCAGGGATCTTATAAGTATACAAAAGGTATCAAACAAATCAGGAGGCCATGCACGAAAATGAACTATCGTATGCCATTCGCGGTGCGGCGTTTCGGGTACATACCAACCTCGGTCCGGGATTGCTGGAAACCGTATACGAACGTATTCTGGCCCACGAAATAAGGAAGGAGGGACTTAATGTACACGTTCAGCTTGGAGTTCCTGTCGTTTATGAGGATGAATTCTTCGAAAACGGTTACAGAATGGATCTTCTGGTGGAAAATAAGGTGATTGTCGAAGTAAAGTCAGTAGAGGTGCTTCTGGATGTTCATCACAAGCAGCTTCTTAGCTATCTCAAACTTGCAGACAAACGTTTGGGACTACTTATTAATTTTAATGCTGCTTCACTTAAAGACTCAATAGTGAGGATAGTAAATGGGTTATAACAACCTTAGGAGTTCTCGCAGAGTCTCGTTTATGAACTGGAGTGTCACTCAAATAAAATCAGCGAAAATCTGCGCATTACTCTGCGAAAATCTGCGAGAACCGAAAGATGGCTAAAACAACCCCTCAGCTTCATCCAAGTCGCGGAATTGAAGCGCATAGAGATGACTGTAGAGACCGTCGCGGTTAATAAGCTCGCCGTGTGTTCCCGATTCAACTATTCTGCCTTCATCCATCACCAGGATCCTGTCCGCATTCTGAACCGTGGATAGCCGGTGGGCAATCACAAACGTAGTCCGGTTTTTCATCAACCGTTCCAATGCATCCTGAACCTGCGCCTCCGATTCGGAGTCGAGCGAGGAAGTAGCTTCATCCAGCAGCAGAATGGCCGGATCCTTCAGGATGGCGCGTGCAATGGCCAGTCGCTGGCGCTGTCCGCCGCTCAGTTTTACGCCTTTTTCACCGATCAGTGAATCATACTTCTCCGGCATCGCCATGATAAATTCGTGCGCATTGGCCGCCCTGGCTGCGTCCTTAACCTCATCGTCCGTCGCTTTCAGCCGGCCGTACCGGATATTCTCCTTCACGGATGTACCAAACAGATGGACCTCCTGGGGCACCAGGGAGATCTGCTCCCTGAGTGTTTTGACTTTATAGTTCCGGATATCTGTGCCGTCCAGTGAGATGGTACCCTGCTGTGGATCGTAGAACCGGGGGATAAGGTTGAGAAGGGTGCTTTTTCCTGCACCGCTCGGGCCAACCAGCGCAACCGTTTCACCGGCCCCAACCAGAAAAGAAATATCCTTCAGTACGGGACAGTTTTCTTCATAGCTGAAGCTCACAGCATCCAGACGGATCTCGCCTTCCGCATCCACGAGTTCTCGTGCATCGGGTGCATCCTTGATTTCAGGAACTTCACCGAGCAGCTCAAATATTCTCTCCGTTGCACCTGCAGCGGTATTCAGTGCTGCATAGAGCCGGGAAGTCTGACTCACCGACCTCGATATATTTAGCGCATAGATGATAAAAGCAACCAGGTCGCCGGCCGTGAGACGTCCCGCAAGCACCTCTTTTCCGCCATACCAGAAAATGATGACCAGCGTGCTCATAAACATTACGCCCACTCCCGACCAGAAAAGCTGGGTGAGCACTACCTTGCGACGTGCCGTACCGAACAGTTTCTCTACGGCTTCGGAATAGCGCCCTGTCTCGTACTCTTCCCGCACAAAAGCCTTTACCAGCCGGATAGCGCCCAAGGCATCCTCTGCCACGGCCGTTGACTCAGCCAGATCATCCTGAATGCTGCGTGAAAGGCTTCTGATCTTCTGGCCAAAATAGCGTGTTGCGATGGTAATGAGGGGCACCGTAAGGAAAATGACAATGCTCAGGCGCCAGTTCAGAACAACCATCAGCCCAACTGACCCGATAAGGGAAAAGGTGATGGTGAACATTTGCGGGAGGGAGTCGGTGAGGGCAGTTCGGATGGATCCCACATCGTTGGTAAGACGCGAGGTGATTTCACCCAGCCTCCGGTCTGCATAGAAGCGGAATCCGAGACGATGCAGATGCCGGTACAGCTTTTTCCTGAGGTCCGTGATCACCCGTTCGCCTACCCATTCCAGATGATAATTACCCGCGAATGAAAATAGGGCGCGCAGTATAAAAAGGCCGAACAGGCCTATGGCCAAAAGGTTCAGCAGGGAGGAGTCACCTGCCTCAAATACGGCATCGAGCAGTTCACGAAGACCCAGCGGCACCGTGAGCCAGATGGCCGATGCAACAAGGACCGCAGCTGTGGCCAGGTAAAAACGGATCCTGTACGGTTTGCTGAGCGCAAAAATATCGCTCAGCGTTTTCCGCAGGGTTTTAATATCGTGTTGCCGGTTTTTGTCCTGTTCGTTATTCATCTGTCAGAGTTAATAAGTAAGTCCGCATGATAAACATTTCGTTCCAAAGAGTGGGTTAAAAGCGAGAAGCGGCCCGTTGTGCAGAGGTATTAGCCACTGAGGCACGGAAAGCATAGATATATATGCGATAATCCGAATCGGTGAATCGGTCGCTCGTTCATCGTTGTTCGTCAATCGATAAAAACTGAACTGCGAATCACCGAACGACCGAACTGTGAGGGACGATTTATTTGGAGCTGTAAGACTTTTGCCACGGAAACAAGGAAAAAGAATTTGCCGCAAAGACGCAAAGGGCGCGGAGGGTTATTGGTGAAACCTGTTTAAAGTTAAACTCCAGTTAAGTTAGCTCTGTGACCTCTGTGGCAATCCCTTCGATTCACCGAACGACCGAACTGCGATGTACGAATTTTTTGGCTGAGCAGTAAGGCTTTTGCCACATAAGCACGGAAAATGGGATCACCGCAAAGACGCAAAGGGCGCGGAGGGTTATAGGTGAAACCTGTTTAAAATTAAACTCCTGTTAAGTTAGCTCTGTGACCTCCGTGGCAATCCCTTCGATTCATCGAACGACCGAACTGTGAGGGACGATTTTTTTGGAGTCAGCTGTTGAGGTTTTGCAGCAGAGGCCCGGAAGAGGCTAGGCATTTTAACAGGCTTTGTTCTACCTGTTCATTCGGGGAATATCCATGAGAGGGAAACAAAAAATGGATATATTATTGAAATGAGTTGAAATCCGGTGCGCGGGGAAAATTCCAACCGGTTCATGTAGGATTTATCGTATCTGCAATAAGTCAGCCATCGGATAAGGATCGGTTTGGAAACGGGTACACGGAACACGGGACTATACATAACCTAATCTCTTAACCAGTTTGTTATGAACCAAAAGCCATTTATTCTTACCATCATTGCACTTCTTTCATTAATCATCTCGTGCAGTACAGACTATGAGGAGACAACGCAAAGCGCAGCTCACATGAGCGTATCTGAGGCAAAACTCGATTCCCTGATTAACCTGATGACCCTTGACGAGAAGCTGAATCTGATCCATGCCAGTTCATCGTTTACCTCTGGCGGCATACCGCGGCTGGGCATACCGGAGCTTGTATTTTCAGATGGCCCGCACGGAGTACGTCATGAACACGGGCGGGGCTGGTACGCGCTGGAAGATGCTGACGATAAAGCCACCTACCTGCCTGTTGGTATTTGCCTGGCTTCCACATGGAACAAGGGTCTAGGGTACGACTACGGAGAAGTGCTGGGGAATGAAGCCAAGGAGAGAGGAAAGAATGTGCTGCTGGGGCCGGGTATCAATATCATCCGGAGTCCGTTGAACGGAAGAAATTTTGAATATCTAAGTGAAGATCCCTACCTCACAGGCACAATGGGAGTGGGGTATGTGAAAGGGTTACAGGATCAGGGCGTGGCCGCCTGTCCAAAGCATTATACCGCCAATAACCAGGAGACGGACCGCCACAATATCAACGCTATCATCAGCAAGCGTGCACTGCACGAAATCTATCTCCCCGCGTTTAAAGATGTAGTACAGGATGGAGGCGCATGGAGCGTTATGGGAGCTTATAACAAGGTGAACGGGCAGTATGCCACGCATCATGAATATCTCGTTAACGAAGTGCTAAAGGGTGAATGGGGGTTTGACGGCGTACTGCTGAGTGACTGGGCATCGGTGAAGGATACACGGGAAGCGCTGCTCTACGGAACGGATATTGAAATGGGTACGGAACTGCTTCGAGACCTGAATAATCCGGAGTATGATGAGTTTTATCTTGCACAGCCTGCCAGGGAATTGATAGAGAGCGGTGAAATTGAAGAACGTTATGTGGACGAAAAAGTGCGTCGGATACTGCGTCTGATGCATCGCAGCACGGCAATGAACGATCACGGCCCCGGGAAACGAAATGTAGAAGAGCACCAGCAAAAAGCTCTGGAAGTAGCGCGCGAGGGGATCGTACTGCTGAAGAATGACGGCCTGCTGCCGTTCAACGCGAACGAGATCCAAACGATCGCCGTGATAGGACACAACGCGAATCGCCTTTTTGCCGAGCGGGGTGGCAGTTCGCAGGTGAAACCACTCTATGAAGTCACACCGCTTGAAGGAATACAAACCCTGGTTGGCGATAACGCTGAGGTACTCTACGCCGAAGGATATGAACCCTATTATGACGAGAGTCTGTTCAGGGGAGCCTCCGGAGATGCGGCTTCTCAGTCGCGGGAGAATATGGAAGATGTAGAGTTGGCGAGGTCGGCAAATGAAGAGCTGATGCAGGAGGCAGTTGCGCTTGCGGAACAGGCCGATGCGGTAATTTTTGTGGGCGGATGGATACATGGCCATGAAGGTATGCCGTGGGGTGAGGGTACATACGATGCTGAAGCCCGTGATAAACTCAACCTCGAGCTAATTTTTGGCCAGGAAGAGCTGATACGGCAGATTAACCGCGTAAATGACAATACGGCCGTGGTGTTGATGGGCGGCAGCAATGTGGAAATGAGTGGCTGGCTGCCCGAAACAAGCGCATATCTGCATGCCTGGTACCCGGGAATGGAAGGAGGGACGGCCATAGCGGAGATTCTGTTCGGAGAGGTGAATCCGTCCGGTAAGCTTCCGGTAACCTTTGCCGATTCGCACGAAATGTATCCGTCACATGCTGTTGGGGAATTTCCGGGGAATGAATCGGTGGAGTACACGGAAGATATCTTTGTGGGTTACCGCTATTTCGATACGGAGGACAAACCCGTCACTTTTCCTTTTGGATTCGGTCTGTCGTACACCACGTTTGAACTTTCTGATCTGAATGTGGCTCGGGAGGACGGTACGTTACTGGTTCAGGCCACCGTAACGAACACCGGCGACCGTACAGGAGCCGAGGTAGTTCAGGTTTACGTGCATCATCGTGATCCATCTGTTGAGAGGCCAATGCGGGAATTGAAAGGGTTTGAAAAGGTGGAACTGGAGCCGGGGGTATCGGCCATCGTGACCATCGAACTGGAGGAATCGGCGTTTCAGTATTATCATCCTGAAGAGCTCGAGTGGGTTCTCGAACCGGGAGAATACGAAATCCAGGTAGGCAGCTCGTCGCGGGATATCAAACTGCGTGCAGATATAGATTTGTAAACGATTAAATTGAATTATGTGCGTTTTTGCCACAGAAGCACGGAAAATGGGATCACCGCCAAGGCGCAAAGGGCGCGGAGGGTTATTGGTGAAGCCTATTCAAAATCAAACTCCAGCTATATTAACTCTGTGACCTCCGTGGCAATCGCTGCGAAACCCCGAACGACCGAACTGCGATGAACGAATTTTTTGGGTTGAAGCTGTAAGGCTTTTGCCACAGAGGCACGGAAAATGGGATCACCGCTAAGGCGCAAAGGGCGCGGAGGGTTATTGGTGAAGCTTATTAAAAATTAAACTCCAGCTGTATTAACTCTGTGACCTCCGTGGCAATCGCTGCGAAACCCCGAACGACCGAACTGCGATGGACGAATTTTTTTGGTTGAAGCTGTAAGGCTTTTGCCACAGAGGCACGGAAAATGGGATCACCGCCAAGGTACAAAGGGCGCGGAGGGTTATTGGTGAAGCCTATTCAAAATTAAACTCCAGTTGTATTAACTCTGTGACCTCCGTGGCAGTCGCTGCGAAACCCCGAACAACCAAGTTGCAATAGAAGATTTTTTTGGCTTAGCTATGGCACTGATCATCAATATCTATGGATCAGAACCTCCTGAATGTCAGTATATATTCGTACCTTATCCTATAGATAAATGAAACGATACATAGCCCTATGCAACTTTTGGGGCGTATGGAAATCACTAATAAAAAGAGAATATTATGGCTGCTGAGCATTTAACCAAAGAGAGTTTTCTGGAAAAAATCTTTGACTACGAAAACAATCAGGAATGGAACTATCAGGGAGACAAACCCGCAATCATTGACTTTTACGCCGATTGGTGTGGTCCCTGCAAAATGGTGGCCCCCATTATCGAAGAGTTATCCGAAGAATATGAAGGCCTGGTGGATATCTATAAAATTGATACCGAAACAGAGCAGGAGCTTGCTGCCGTTTTCGGAATTCGAAGCATTCCCTCCATTTTGTTTATCCCGGTTGACGGTCAGCCGCAAATGGCTGCCGGAGCCTTGCCTAAACCCCAGTTCGTTAAGCTGATTGAAGATACCTTCAACGTGAAAGCAACCTCCTGACCGGGATTATCCTATTTGAAGGGCTCTCGTGCCTTAGGCATCCCTATGGGGCAGAGTTTCGCAGAGGTTCTGCGGGATTCTGCGATTCATCTGCGTAAATGAGCGAGAAAAAATAGAGCTACAATCTTTTTCTCTGCATCACGCTATATTTTAAGTGACTTAATTCAGCAGCACCATCCATCTTCTCTGCCTGTGCCGGTAAAAGAGATGCGCAAACAGTGCAATGGCCGGCGTGAGCCACCCGGCGCGGATTTCGATCTCGTCTGTATAGCGTATTTTGCCGGGCTCCGTCTCATGGAAGGTGATCTCATGGTTCCACACGGCTGCCAGCCGGCCGCTTTCCCGGCTCCGGATGGTGTTGGATTTCTTATCAATTTCGGTAAGCCGGATCGTATGCTCTCCCATTGGAATAAACCCGAATAACCGGAGCTTTAATCTGTAAGCTACATCAACCTGCCATTCATCCGGAAGAGACTTCCCACTCAGAGGCTTAAACGTAAGAACCGGAGATGCCACAAACTGCAGCGATGCCGGCCGGATGATCTTCTTCCAAAGCTGCTCCTCCGTACAGGAGAAATGTGTTGTGATTTGGACACGCACGTTTGTGTGATCTGAAAAGGAGTATGACGGTTATAAAGTTAAAAAGCGGGGCTCACGACATTCAATAGGCCCCGCACGTAAAAGTGGCAAGGATCAATCTTTGGCAACCAAAAGAGATAACGGCCGGTTTAACGCATAGAGAATAGCTCCCCAGATCATAATAACGACCGGAGTGATGTAGCCGGTCTGCCCGATGCCGGAAGATGCCATCATGGTCCTTTCCATCTCACCGAACGTTTCCGCCTGACCCGCCATTTCCTGAAACATACTGTTCATATTCTGGATTTGGAGAAAAACGACGGAGATCAGAACCAGGCCGCTAAATATCACCAGAATGGCAGTCAGCTTGATAACCCCGGATGCGGTGTCTCTTTTCATAACGGTTTCATTTTATGGTTTGATTGTTAGGACAACACGTTTCACTTCGAGCTTCTTAAGCGAATTGTTTTGTTGAATCCATAAATGTACCACCAACGTACTGATTGTATTTAGTATAGCAGATGGGGGTGAGACCCGCAAGGGGAATTTATTGGTGGTTAGTTGTTTGTTGTAACAGACCGGCAGAAAGTTGATCGCTGTGTGTAGCCTGTTGTGAGCTGATTCAAAATCAGTCACCTACAACCAGCAACCAGCCACTAACCACTAAAAACTCAAAACTAAGAACTCTCAAAGCCCCAATGCCTCAAGTTCCCTGATCTGGCTTTCAAACCTTTCCGGGTTGTCGCGAAAGAAGGCGAGTGCATCGCGAAGGTGTGTTTCTGCTTCGTCTTGGCGGTCGAGGTCCCAAAGGCAGCGGCCCAGGGTATAGCGGGTGGTCATCAGCTCCGGATGATCACCGGGCAGCTGGTTGCTCCGCAAGGTGTAGGCGCGCTCAGCAAAGGGCATGGCTTCGTCACATCGCTGTTGGCCCCGAAGCGCTTCAGCGAGTCCCTTAAGCGGATAGGCCTGGCGTATGTGATCGGCCGGCAGCAGTCGCTCGCTGTGATCCAGCGCCTCTCTCATAATTTCTTCGGCCTGTGCATACTCCTCCATCCGCAGATAGACATTGCCGTAGCTCTGCAAAATCCCGGCAATGTAAAAGTTCTCATTTCCGTACTCCTCCCGGAAAATGGTCAGTACATCGCGATAGGTCTCCGCACTCTCTTCCAGCCGCCCAGCTCCGCCGTAGGCGCGGGCCGTGTTTGAATGTGCAGCGATTGTATTGAGGTGGCCCGGTCCGAAGATCTCCAGGCGCATCTCATGGGCATCGATAGCGTAGGAGATGGCATCTTCGTAGCGGCCCATGTTCTGGTAGAGGCTGGAGATGTGGTTCAGCGTTGAAGCGATTTTTTCATGGATGCCAGGGTAGCGTGCGCGGCTCAGCTCCAGGGAGCGGAAAAGATACTCCTCTGCCAGTTCGTACTCACCCAGCCGCCGGTAGTTGGTACCCATATAGAATACAAAATCGTCATATGTCTGGCCCGCCTCTTCTGCGTTGTTTTCGTAGATGGGCTCCACCAGCCGCAGCACTGAATCGGCCCTGGCATAATCCTGGTTTACATCGAGGTGATAGGTGTAGTCCAGGTAGACGCTTGCAAACTCCAGGGAGCCGGGCTCCAGGTTTTCATTCGCCAGGCTCAGCGCCTGCTGCATCACGTCCATCGCCTCGTCGTACTTTCCGGCCTTGTCAAGGATGATGGAGCGGTCGGCGAGCATGTTGATGTAGGTGAAAGAAGTGGTATCCTGCTGCGACTCCTTCCAGAGGCCGACCGCGAGCGCGGATATTGAATCTGCCTTCTCAAGCGCGATCAGGTTCGCATAGACATCGGCCATGAGGATCAGCAGTTCTGCTCGCGTACGTGGATCTTCCTTGAGTTCCGTGTTGATGTACGCGCTGCTCATATCCACCATCCCGAGCGCGGTCAGCTCCTGTCCCTGGTTCTGCATCGGGTCGATCGAGAGAAGGGAACTTCCCAGCACAGATGCAATGCGTGTGGCTCTGTCAGCTTCACTTTGTGCCCGTTCAGTTTCACTTTTCAGCTCCATGGTGTAGATAAAAACGAGAATGATAATGCTGATTATCGAAAAAATACCGATAAAGGAGGCTGCGCGGTTCCTTTTGAGCCACTTGCCGGCACGGTAGAGGGGAGCTTTGGAGTAGACGGACACAGGGCGTTCGTTCAGCCAGGATCGTATCTCATCAGACATCTCCGAAGCACTCTCAAAACGCCTCTCCGGATCCTCTGTAAGCGCCATTCCGCAGATTGCTTCCAGTTCACGATCAACAGGCGAGGGCAAGCACCCTTCGGAACGGAATTTCGGATCGGGATGACAACCGGACAGCAGCTGGTGAAGAATAACGCCCAGGCTGTAGATGTCGGAGGAGGTGGAAGTGGGCCTGCCGTCACGCTGTTCGGGGGAGGCATAGGCGCGGGTCATCGCCCTTCGTTCAGAGCCGGGATCATCTGGCCCCTCCAGTATTTGAGCGATACCGAAATCGAGCAGGCGAACCTGCGGGTCCGTATCCTCACCGGTTACCATGATGTTGGCCGGCTTAAGGTCGCGGTGCACAATCAGATTTTTATGTGCATACTGAACCGCTTCGCAGACTTTCAGAAATAGTTTAAGCCGCTTCTTAACCGGCAGGCTGAGGCGGTCACACCAGGATATCAGATTTTCTCCCTGCACGTACTCCATGGCAAACCATGGGCGGCCCTCATCCGTAATGCCGCCGTCGATCAGCCTTGCAATATTGGGATGCTGCAGGCTGGCCAGAATGCTGCGCTCAGCTTCAAAGTGCTCTATGGCCCGCGGTGTACCCATACCGTATTTGGTCAGCTTCAGCGCAACGGTCTGCTCAAAGCCTCCCTGCACGCGGTGGGCCAGGTAGACGTTGCCCATGCCGCCCGTTCCGATCTTTTCAGCTACCCTGTATGGACCAACCTGAACGCCATCCATAGGCACCAGATCGGAGAGATCAACGCGTTCAATGGCAAAACCGTCGAGGAGAGAGGTTTCCTGTGAATCCGCCGAAAGGAGAGAGTAAAGTTCATCGTAGAGGAGAGGGTCTTCGGTTTTGACCGATTCCAGCCGCAATGTGCGCTGATCCGGTTCCAGATCCACGATTTCCTTAAATAGCGTCTGGACTTTTTTCCACTGTTCAGCGTTCATGGACGTTTGTTTATCAATTAAATTGCGACATTGTTTTCATAGCCACAGAGGCACTGAGTCATAAACTTTTCTCTGTCTATTCTTGTCTTGGAGAATAGAAAAAATCCTGCTCATGCCAGATTTGAATCATACTCACTCGGTGGCTTATATCTTATCGCGCAGAAACCTTCACCATCCGGCGAAATTATTTTTCACCACCCATTGCCGTTTTCAGCCAGGCGCGGGCTACACGCCAGTCGTAGCGGACCGAGTGCTCGGTGCCGCCCATCACATCCGCAATCTCTTTGTAGCTCATTCCACCAAAAAAACGGTACTGCACAATTTTGGCCTGGCGTTCATCCATCTCTTCCAGCTTCTGCAGCGCATCATCAAGGTCGATAAGTTCCGACAAATTAGCCTCATGTGGTGCCAATCCATCGGTAAAGGTAACGGCCGGTTCTTTGCCGCCTCGTTTTTCCGCGTTCTTCTTGCGGGCATAGCTGATCAGAATACGGCGCATGGCAAGGGCGGCAACCGCCAGAAAATGGTTCCGGTTGTGGTATGTGGCCTGGTCCTGATCAACAAGCTTGATATACGCTTCATGGACAAGTGCAGTGGTTTGCAGCGTGTGGCCGGCCCGCTCGCGGCGCAGCTGAAAACTGGCTTCCTGCCTGAGGTGTTCATACACCAAAGGATAAATTTTCTCAATCACACGCTTTTCATCAGCTCCGGATTGATTGAGAAGCTGGGTAATGGAAGGATCTTGCCTGTTCATTGTTTTTGAGAACGTAAATGGAAGGTCATGAGGAACTAGACGTAAACTATGGAATAATCTATCTCTTACAGGCCAATACTGCAAAAAATTGATCTTTTTTAATAGTGGCCGGTACCCGACCCGCAGGTAAATCTCTGTCTTGTAGCGAGTAATCACAAAACGAAAACGGATTTTTCTAAAAAAGGGCGCTTTGGAAAGAGATCTGATCACTTTTTATCAATCCGGATCTGCAATAAAAATTGAGTTTCGGGTAGTGTGCACATTCGATTGATATACTCTACAGGAAAGATTTTACATCCGGGAATGTGGCAAAAAGTGTTTGTGTTTATCATGGCATGAAATCAATCAACTCCCATCGCGTACGTACACGAAATGACAAGGAACCATGGGCAGACGGAGAGTATGTGCTCTACTGGATGCAGATCAACCGAAGGTTTCACTATAATTATGCCCTCGAATATGCCGTAGGATGGGCCAATAAGCTGGGAAAACCGCTATTGATTCTGGAGGCGTTTTCGTGCGACTACCCCTGGGCCACCGCTCGCTCGCACACCTTCATGATGCAGGGTATGAAGGAGCATCTTGAAATTGCAGATGAAAAGGGTTTGAACTATGTCTCCTTTGTTGAGCAAGAACCGGGACAATACGATCGGCTTCTGAAGAAACTGGCCGGACGTGCCTCCCTGCTGATTACCGATGAGTACCCCGTCTTCATCATGCGTGAGCGCAACGAGCGCTATCCGGAGGAGCTCGATATCCCCTACATTACGGTCGACAGCAACGGCATCATTCCGCTGGGCCTTACCGATAAGGATCCGTACAGCGCCTACTTTTTCCGGAAAATTATGCAGAAGCATTTTGTGGAGGCCATTACGCATCCGCCAAAAAAGGACCCCTTGGATGAGCTGGAAGATCGGAAACCAATTGATCTGCCTGATTCCGTTATTGACGGATTGCCTGATGTCCGCAAGGCTCTGAACGATATCCCGGAATTTATTTCAGGCCTGGATATTAACCATGAGGTAAAACCCATTGAGTGGCAGGGCACCCGTTCTGCAGCGCTGGGCATGCTGGGACAGTTCATCAAAAACGCGCTGTTGGAGTATGACGAAAAGCGAAACGACCCGGACGAGAAGAAAACGAGTCAGCTGAGTCCGTGGCTTCATTTCGGTAAAATTTCATCCTATGAGGCTGTTAAAGCCGTTCTGGATCATCAGCCGGATGGGTGGGACCTCGACAGCATCACCTTCAACAAGGGATCCACGGGCGGCTTTTTCAACGGCAATCCCAATATCGACGGATTTCTGGATGAGATTATCACCTGGAGAGAGGTCGGATTCCACTTCGCTCACCACCGAAGCGATTACGATCAATACGACAGCCTGCCCGACTGGGCCCTGGAAACGATGAACGAGCACAGGGATGATCCGCGTGAATGGGTGTACAGTTATGAAGAGCTCAAAAACTCCCGTACACATGACGAAATCTGGAATGCTGCACAAACACAGCTGCGGGAGGAGGGTATCATTCATAACTACCTGCGGATGCTGTGGGGCAAGAAGGTGATCGAGTGGACGCCCGATTATGAAACCGCACTTCAGTACCTGATCGACCTCAACAATACCTACGCCATCGATGGCAGGGATCCAAACAGCTACTCGGGTATTTTCTGGTGTTTCGGAAGATTCGACCGCGCCTGGCAGGAGAGGCCCATATTCGGAAAACTGAGATACATGACCAGCGACAGCACGCGCAAAAAAGTAAAGCTCAGAGAGTACCTGAACCGGTTCGGGAATCAGAAGGCACTTCTTTGAAAAGGCTTCTCAGGGCGTACCCGTTATTCATGACCGGTGGCGAATAATTGCCAGCGTGCAGCGCGAGATGCAGACCAGTTTTCCGGACTCCGTCTCAATCCGGGTTTCCCACACCTGGGTTTGCGCACCGCGGTGAACAGGTCTGGCAATACCCCTTACGGTGCCGCCACTGCGTACCGCTTTAATGTGGTTTGCATTGATTTCGAGTCCGACAGCTGTTTTATCATCCGAATCCAGGTTCAGCCATGCCCCGATCGAGCAGAGGGTTTCTGCCAGGGCAACGGAAGCCCCGCCGTGCAAAATGCCAAAGGGCTGAATGGTGTTTTCATTTACCGGCATCTCCGCGATCATCTCATCACGGCTGATTTTTGTGTATGCAAAACCCAGTGCGTCACCCATCGTTTTTTTGCTTTCCGGAAAAATCATTTCTGCTTTATCCCTGATTGCCTCTTCGATGTAAATACGATTATTCTTTTCCATGATACTGATGGCTCCGGGTTTTGGATGGTGATTGAACTTGAGGGAAAAGTAGAACTTTTTATTCAACAAATTTTTAAAAGTCCGCGCAAAGTGTAAATTAATAGGGTAACAGTGTTAACCTGAGCCTGAATGCCTTAAAAACCGCTTTTTTATAATCATGAGTGAAACCAAAATGACGCTTCCCGGTTTGCTTTTCAAGGGCCTGGATAATCACCCTGAAGGCTTGTTCTCTTCCACTAAAAGAGACGGCACCTGGCATGAAACCGATGTAAAATCATTTCGTGAAAAAGTCCGGAATTTCGCTATGGGTCTGTACGATCTGGGGGTGAGACCGGGCAATAAGGTTTCCATTCACTCTGAAAACAGCACGGAGTGGCTCGTTTGTGACCTGGCTGTTCTCTCTCTTGGAGCCGCTAACGTACCGATCTATACCACACAGCCCGGCAACCAGATCAAATATATTCTGGAAAACTCCGACAGTATTGTTCATATCGTGTCAAACGACGAAATGTTTGCGGAGACCAAACCTCTTATTAAAAGCATCAAAACGGTTAAGGCGGTAATTTCGATAAGAGAGTCATCACATAAAAAACTTAAGCGGTTTGAGGATATTCTCGAAAGGGGCAAAAAAGTGAACGAGGAAAATCCGGATTTGTTCGACTCACTTCGAAATGATGTTGAGCCGGATCAGGTCGCCACGCTTATCTACACCTCGGGGACAACCGGTATGCCCAAGGGAGTGATGCTCACTCATAATAATATCGCTTCCAATGTGCTGGCATCCCTTGAAAGACTGCCATTTGATATGAGCGAATTTCATGGACAGCGCCTGCTCTCATACCTTCCCTTGTCGCATGTTTTTGAACGGATGATTGACTACATGTACATTCGCATGGGATGCAGAATCTATTTTATAGAAAATATTGAAGAGATCCGGGATGATTTTCTCTACGTGGAACCATTCTTCCTTGCCACCGTACCGCGCCTGCTCGAAAAGATTCATACTGGGGTCAAGGTCAGGGGACAGGAGATGAGCGGCCTTCAAAAAAATATTTATTATTGGGCTATCTATCTTACCGAATCCTACGATCCTGAGCATCCACCAACCGGACTGGCTGCAGTAAAGCACCGGATTGCAGATAAGCTTGTGTACAGTAAAATCCGTGATCTGTTCGGAGGCAACCTGCGCGGGATGGTAAGCGGTGGAGCTGCGCTATCGCCGGAAGTTTTCCGCTTTGGTAATGCCATCGGGCTTATCGTGGTACAGGGCTATGGGCTGACTGAGACGTCACCCGTGATCTCTGTTCAAACGCCTAAGGACATGAGGGTGGGGAGCTCCGGCAAACCGCTCCGCGATGTGGAGGTTAAAATTGCGGATGACGGTGAGATCCTTACCCGCGGACCGAATGTGATGAAGGGATATTACAAGGATGAGGAGAAGACGAATGAGGTGATCACCTCCGACGGCTGGTTCAAAACGGGGGATATCGGCGAGCTGGATGAAGACGGAAACCTTTTCATTACAGATCGTAAAAAATCGATGTTCAAGCTTTCGACCGGCAAGTATGTGGCCCCGAATCACGTTGAGGGTGAAATTTCGGGCTCGGGTTTTATCGATCAGATTGTTGTGATCGGATATCAGCGTAAATTTTGCTCCGCCCTGATTGTGCCTTCTTATGATAATGTGAAGAAAAGACTGAAGCGTGACGGTTATGATCCGGATGAGCCGTACAGCAAGGATCCGAAAGTGCGTGAGCTTATTCAGAAAGAGGTTGACAAGCACAACCAAAACCTGTCTCCATGGGAAACCGTCAAGAAGTTTGTGCTGCTCGAAGAACCCCTGACGATCGACAGCGGCGAGCTTACTCCAACCATGAAGGTGAAACGACCGGTTGTTCTCGAAAAATACAAAGAAGAGATCGAATCGATGTATGAAGAGGAGTAGGGAAAAGGGAGTATTGAGCAATGAGTATCAATACACATTAATATCAAAACCTTGAGGATATGGCGTACTGACAGTTTCTGAATAGAATCGCGAACCATTCTCACGACTCAAGACACAAGACTATAAAAACATGACTCAGGACTCAGAAATCAAGACGAATAACAACATTCAAAACGTTCTCATTCTAGGTGCAGGGGTGATGGGCAGCCAGATTGCAGCTCACTGCGTTAATGCAGGACTGAACGTGAAACTGCTCGACCTGAAGTCGGACGACCCGCAAAAGCCGAATAAAACAGCTGAAGAGAGCATTCAGAAGCTCACCAAAATGAATCCCGCACCACTGGCTCTTGCGGAGTGGGCGGACAGAATCACTCCCGGTAATTTTGAGGATCATCTCGACTGGGCCGCCGACGCCGACTGGGTGTGCGAAGTGATTGTTGAGCGGATGGATGTAAAGAAGGATATGATGGGAAGGCTTGAAAAAGTTCGCAAGCCGGGAACCATCGTAAGCTCAAATACTTCCGGTCTGCCGATCTCCGATATCAGCGAGGATGTGTCGGATGAATTCAAATCACATTTTCTGGGTACTCACTTTTTTAACCCTCCACGCTATATGAAGCTGCTGGAGGTCATCCCCACCGCTTCCACCGATGATGCCGTTACGGAGTATATGACGCGCTTTTGTGAAAGAATCCTGGGCAAGGGGGTGGTGCGCTGCAAGGATACACCCAATTTCATTGCGAACCGGATCGGCGTATTTTCCATGGCTTCTATCATGCCGTGGTTTTTTGACGGCTCTTTTCGCGCCGAAGAGATCGATTTTCTCACCGGTACCCTAACGGGTTACTCCAAAGCGGCCACCTTTCGAACCGCTGACATGGCCGGCCTTGACGTGCTGAATCATGTAGCAGAGAATCTCTATCCGGCCGTTCCCGATGATGAGCGGCGGGAGCTGTTCAAGGTGCCGGAAGGATTCAAAAAAATGGTGGAAAAAGGCGCCCACGGAAATAAGAAGGGCCATGGGTTTTATAAAAAAGTAAAAAGTGAAAATGGCAAAGAGTATCTGGTAGTGAATCCTGAGACCCTGGAATATGAGTCACAGAAAGATGTTCAATTTGAATCGGCCAAAGAGGCAAAACAGAAATTTAAAAGCCCCGGCGAGCGCCTGAAGTATCTGGTTAAACGGGACGATAAAGCCGGTAATTTCCTCTGGAAAATACATTGTGACCTTCTCCTTTATGCAGCAAATCGGATTCCTGAAATTACAGAGTCGGTAGAGTCGATCGACCGTGCAATGCAGTGGGGATTCAACTGGGAGCTGGGGCCGTTTGAGAGGTGGGACGCGATCGGTGTGGAAGAGTCGGTTAAGAGAATGGAGGATGAAGGACGTGATGTGCCCGAATCCGTGAAAAAGATGATTCAGAGCGGCCGAAAATCCTTTTACAAGGAAGACGGCACGGTATATAACCTTGTAACCGGAAAGGCTGATCAGCTGACTCCGCCAGCCGAAGGCGCTCTTACGGCTGCTATGCTAAATAGAAACGATAAGGAGGTGTGGGGCAATAAAAGTGCGGGTCTCTACGACATGGGAGACGGAATCGCACTCTTTGAGTTTCGCACCAAACAGCAGACGCTCGGGTTTGAACTGGTGGAATCGGCTGAAAAGGCCGCTGAAATCGTCCGGGACCGGTTTGATGCGATGGTGATCGGTCATGACCATGAAAATTTTAGCTACGGTGCCAACCTGGCCGAGGCAGGCGAAGCGCTGAAAAGCGGAGATGAAGCCAAAATAAAAGAAGCCGTCGACAACTTTCAGCGCGTGGCGGTGGGACTGAGGTATCAGCCGTTTCCCGTAATCGGTGCCGTATCCGGAAGATGCTTTGGAGGCGGTGTCGAATTTATGATGCACTGCGATAAAGTGGTTGCCCATCATGAGTTCTACTGCGGTCTGGTAGAGCTGGGTGTGGGACTGATACCGGCCGGAGGAGGAACCAAAGAGCTGCTGTATCGATCGATGGATAAAGTGAATGAAGATGAGGATGCCGATCCGCTGCCGTACCTCAAAGATGCGTTCAAAACCATCGGTATGGCAAAGGTATCCGATGGTGCCCCAAAGGCCAAAGAACTCGGCTATCTTCGGGATACAGACATGATTGTAATGAACCGGGACCTTCTTCTTGCAACGGCAAAACAGCAGGCCCGCGCCATGGCAGACGCCGGGTATCGTCCGCCTGCGGAACCGAAAATCAAACTGATGGGTCAGACCGGAATGAGCGTTTTGGAAGTAACCCTTTACATCATGACCGAAGCAAAATGGGCATCCCCGTACGATAAGGTGCTTGCAGGAAAAGTGGCCCGGGTAATGACCGGCGGCGATCTGAGTGAACCGCAGGAAGTGCCCGAATCATACATTCTGAAACTGGAGCGTGAAGCGATTCTGGAATGTTTTCAGGACGAACGAACGCATAAGCGAATGGAGCATATGCTGAAGACGGGG
This sequence comes from Rhodohalobacter mucosus, assembly GCF_003150675.1. NCBI lineage: Bacteria > Pseudomonadati > Balneolota > Balneolia > Balneolales > Balneolaceae > Rhodohalobacter > Rhodohalobacter mucosus. Next base: position 259,077 of record NZ_QGGB01000006.1, read on the forward strand.
AAACCGCTTAGGAACTAGATATGGTTATAAGGATAATGGTAGATGGTCAATGGATGATTTGATTCCAAAAAAATTGTAAGGGCAAATAAGTTTTCGGTTCATACAGGTAGTTAGTAGGAATAAATACTGGAGAACCATGAACAACTTTAGAAAATTGAAAATCTGGAAAAAATCGATTGACCTGGCAACAGATATTTATGATGTCACAAACCAATTTCCAAAAACAGAAAGATACGGAATAACATCACAGATTCGGCGCTCAGTAGTATCAATAAGTTCAAATATTGCTGAGGGGGCTGGAAGACATTCTCAAAAAGAATTTTCTCATTATTTGAATATTGCAAAAGGATCATGCTATGAACTTGAGACTCAGCTGTTAATATCAAGAAATCTCAAATTTCTCAATGCAGAGTCATTCACTGAATTAGAAGCAGAATTGGTTAAAATTGAAAAAATGATCTACACGGTGATAAAAAAAATAAATCAAAGTTGAGATTGTAGATAGTCCATTGACTATCTACCATTTACCATAATCCAAAATTGTAACCATGACTCAAGACTCAAGACTCAAGACTAAAAAAGAAGAAGTCGTAATCGTCGCAGCGAAACGAACCGCGTGCGGGAAGGCCAATAAAGGATCTCTGCGTTTTAAAAGGCCCGATTCACTGATGGGTGAAATTATAAAAGATCTTATGAATACTGTCTCCGGGGTGCAGCCTGAAATGATTGATGATGTAATCGTTGGCTGTGCTTTCCCGGAGGGCTCGCAGGGGATGAATGTGGCTCGTCAGTCGGTTTTCCTGGGCGGATTGCCGGATTCCGTTCCCGGTATGACGGTTAACCGGTTCTGCTCTTCAGGGCTGCAAACCATTGCAATGGCAGCCGAGCGGATAATGGCCGGAGGGGCGGAGATCATGATTGCAGGCGGTGTAGAGAGCATGAGCCAGGTGCCGATGGGAGGGATCTCCTTTCAGCCTAATCCGGAACTGACCAAAGAACGTCCTGAGGTGTACATAAACATGGGTCTCACTGCTGAAAACGTTGCGGACAAATACGATGTAAGCCGTGAGGACCAGGATGAATTTGCCTTACAGAGCCATCAAAAATGTATCAAAGCGTGGGAAGAGGGATATTTTGATGAACAGATAACCCCTGTGGAGGTGCTGCATAAATACGTGACCTCCGGCGGTGATGTGGAGGAGGAGTCTTTTAGATTTAAACAGGATGAAGGTCCCAGAAAAGACACCAGCCTCGAAGCGCTCGGCGGCCTGAAACCGGCGTTTAAAACCGGCGGATCGGTTACTGCCGGAAACTCCTCGCAAATGAATGATGCCGCCTCCGGCGTTCTTGTGATGAGCCGTAAAAAAGCGGACGAGCTGGGACTGAAGCCTCTGGCAAGATACCGTGGATTTGCCGTGGCCGGCGTGGCACCGGAAATTATGGGAATCGGTCCCGTGGAGGCCATTCCGAAAGTGCTGAAGCAGACCGGGCTGAGCCTGGATGATATCGACCTGATTGAGCTCAATGAAGCGTTTGCAGCACAATCTCTTGCAGTGATCAGGCAGGCAGGCCTCGATGCCGATAGAGTGAACATCAACGGAGGCGCAATTGCTATGGGGCACCCGCTCGGTTGTACCGGCGCCAAGTTAACTACCCAGATTCTTCACGATCTGCATCGTTTGGATAAGCAATACGGCATGGTAACCATGTGCATTGGCGGCGGCATGGGTGCTGCGGGGGTATTTGAAAGAATATCTGAGTAAGTTTGGGAGATTTAATAAAGGCAGGTAGTTAAAAAGTCCCATCTTGCCCCGTAGGGATGCCTATGGCAAGAGGGGACAGAGAATGGGAAGAGCGCAAAGCGCAACTTCACAAACTCAGGGGTGTGTTAGTCAGTGCTCCGAAATTATAATGGACACACCCCTATATCCCCTCTCTAGAGGGGACTTTAGACTTCCGAATCAAAACAGAAATTTTACTCACGACTCACGACTCACGACTCACGAATAAAACCATGTTCAAAGAAGACACCCTACAAGACGAAGTCATTCTCATCACCGGCGGCGGGAGCGGTCTGGGACTCTCCATGGCGCATAAATTTGCGGAGCTGGGAGCCGATATTGCAATCTGCGGCAGAACGGAGAAGAAGCTGCAAGAGGCCACGGAAGAACTGAAGGAGCATGGGACAGACGTGCGCTGGTACTCCGTGGACGTACGGGACTATGAAAAAGTGGGAGAGATGATTGAATCCATTGTAAGTGATTTCGGGAAATTGACCGGACTGGTAAATAACGCTGCCGGAAACTTTTTGAGCGCCTCCGAAGATTTGTCACCAGGCGGATTCAAGGCCATTGTGGATATCGTATTGCACGGCAGCTTTAACTGCACCCATCATTTCGGCAACTATCTGATCGATGATAAACGGGAGGGCAATATTCTCAATATCGTCACCACGTATGCGGAGGATGCGGGGTCAGCGTTCGTGCTGCCTTCGGCCTGCGGCAAGGCGGGTGTGCTTGCAATGACGCGTTCGCTTGCCTTTGAATGGGGCACCTACGGAATCCGAGTGAATGCCATTGCACCGGGACCTTTTCCGACCGAAGGGGCATGGACACGCCTCTTTCCCACCAAGAAATTTGAGAAAAAATACCTTCAGAAAATTCCTGCCGGCCGGTACGGGGAACATGAAGAGCTGGCCAATCTCGCCGCCTTCCTGATGAGCGACCTGGCTCCCTATATTACGGGAGAGTGCGTAACCATCGACGGCGGTGAGAAGCTTTCTGCGGGGCAATTCAACTTTATTGACGGATTGATGGGGCGAGGGAAGCTGAAGGCAATATTCAAAATGATGAAGAAAAAGGGGTGATGCCCTTGGGTATTGTTCATGAGTTTGCAGGGCAGCAGAGCTCCGGAAGGCTGTGGCTCAGCGGAGCTGATCCACAGGGTAGATCTGATCCACTGGGGATTACCATTTCTCCATGTGATTGCGGACTTTTTCGACAATACGGGCGGTAAGGAGCGCATCGTAGGGTGAGAAAATAGATTCCCGCTTCATCTGAATGGACTTTATAAATTGCTGCAAAGCCCATTCAGCGGTGTCTGATGGATCAAACGCTTTTTCCTGAACCGTGATGCGCTTATTTTCATTAACACGGTATGCCTTCATTTTCTGAGTGAGCACGTTGCAATCGATCAGCGTTTGCTGATCCGAGAAGAGGCGCTGATGGCGCTCTTCCTGGCTGAAGCCGGAAAACTGTATGGATGCGACAGATGCATCTTCAAAACGCATTGACAGGCTCAATCCAAGCGGAGTACCCTCCAGAATCACAGGTTTGGCTTCGATCCTGTGAACGTTTCCTCCCATCCATTTTACGATGAACGCTACCTCATCGGTCCAGTGATGATCAAACATCTCCTTGTCGATGGTGTAATTTAGCGGCCGCACCTCCTTTTTGATCTGAATAAGATCCGGCTTTTGGATCTGTTGTCGGATCCATTGGGTGGACGGCGTGATGGAGGGCCAGTGAGAAAACTGTACGGTTACTCCCGCTTCGGAGGAAATGTGATAGATCTGTTCAAGCTTTTTGATATCGACCGGAAGCCTGGAAACCAGAAAACTATTGAGACCCGATCGAATTGACTGATCCAGAAGATGCAAAGATGTTTTCGGATCGTCTTCAACCAATATAACCGTGCGAAGATTCTGATCCTCAAAAAGGGAAGATGAAAGGATGACCTCCTTAATAACAGAGAGCTTGCGAAGGTGTTTTTCCCACGCGGAGGCCCTGCTCTTTTCACCTATTACGGCAACTTTCATGACGTTCATCCGGTTTGTGAATGTAAAAGATGCTGAGCCGGACGAAACTATCCAAATAAATCCTTCAAAAGGGTTAATCCGGCATGATCAGTGCGAGAATAAAGTAGAGGAGTACCATGGACCCGACGGAGGAGAAGACAAGAATTAGAAAAATAATCCGGATGATGGTAGAATCCCACCCCAGGTACTCTGCGATACCTCCGCAAACACCTGCAACCATCTTGTCTGTATGTGATTTTCTGAGCTTAGCCGGCATGTTGATGTCCTTTAGGAATAGTTTTTGTGAACGTTCAGGTATCAATACGGCAATATTGACGGTGTGTTTCAAAAATAATGAAAAAAAATTTCAAACCGTTTCAATCCATCATGTCGCGTTTCTACCAGAACTGCAAGTACAGCTATATTTGCACAGGAACTGACGAATCGTTCTGAAAGGATGTTAAGTCAGAAAAACGGCATAAAAAAAGCGGAACCCCTTGGCAGGACTCCGCTTCCTTTCCGTATGCTGTGGCTCAGCATGTTAAAAATTCAGATCAATCTTTTGTGCACGATATCCAACGAAACTGACGGTGGCATGTGTTGCTTCAGACGAAATATTTGATATGGTAAATTCTCCATCCACATTTGTCGCGGTTCCGCGATTTACTCCGTCAATAACGATATTGGCACCTGCCAGGGGTTGTCCCGTGGTTCCGTCCACCACGGTTCCGGTAATGGTGGATCCGTTATGATTCATCCTGACGGTCATATTTCTGCCAATAATTTCAGGTTCAATAGAAGAAGAAGTTGATCCGGAGCTCGGGTTGTAACCGCTTACGGTTATTTCACTTAGAGAATTCTGATCGTTTATGGGTGTCTGTTCCGGGGTGTTTTCACTTCCCTGCAGCTTAAAAAATATGGGCAGGGAGTACTGAACGCGCACCGGCCGGCCGCGCTGCATGCCGGGCTTAAACTTGGCCTCTCTTACCACGCGCAGAGCCTCTTCATCAGCACCGCCTCCGATGCCGCGGATCACCTGAGGATCTTCCACCTCACCCTGTTCATTGATTACAAACTGTACGTACACGCGTCCTTCAATGCCCGCTCTGCGAGCCATTTGAGGGTAGCGGATGTTTCTCTGAAGTGTTTCCAATCCACCTATTAGCTCCGGCATATCTTCCACCACAACGAAGAAATCCTCCTTAGGTCCGGATTCGCCATTTTGAATGGTAAGTGAGCCGGGTGTAACCGGATTCATTCCCAGTGCTTTCAGCGTATTGTTGTATGATTCCGCATCCAGCTTGGTTTTAACCTGAATGACCCCTTTTTCACCGCGGGTTCCGAATTTTTCCACAGCCTCTTCTCCTTTCCATACATGGATAGACTCTATGTGCCTGGGTTCAAGCATTTGAAGCTGTTCGAGTTTGCTTTCATGCCGCTCGGCCTGCTCCTCCTCACTCATGTAAATAATTATTTCATGAAACCCCTTCTCTCCGGTCCGGTCCACGTTGGTCATGAGGTCGAGCTCTTCCTCGTCGAACACGCTCTGTGTCTGCATGTCGGTACAGGCCATTACGATGGCGGTCGACATGAAGATGGCGCCCAGAACAGCCATGCTTGTTCGTTTGGGAACCGGGTGATCGTTCTTGTACTGAGTAATCATTGTGATCCTCTTTTTTAGGTTGGATGATTCCTGAGCCATGTTTACGGAAAGATGCTTTTCAAGATTAGGTGATGGAATCAGCTCCAGCAGTAGGGAAGCGTACTCCTTACGGGATACGGTTTTCTCGTTCAGGACCAGACGATCGCACCTCATTTCGCGATACTCAACCAGTTCGTGCTTGAGCCTGTGCACCAGCGGATGAAACCAGAACAACGCTTCGGTAAGCATCACCAGCAAATGTGTCGCAAAGTCTTGCTCGTGAATATGCGTGAGCTCGTGCCGAATGGCCAGGTTCATCTTCCCGTGATTCTTTTTGAGTGATTCCGGAAGGAGTATTACCGGATGACGCTTGCCAAAGGTAACGGGTACAATCTGCTGATGGATAAAGCAAACCGATACCGGCCGCTGAATAGCCTTCAAAAGCCCATGATTAATACTGCTCAACCCATCTGTTTTTGAAAGGGGTGCAAGTGAGCACCGATTCCGGAGATGATTCAGGCGGAAAAAATTGATTAAAAACCGGCAAATTGTCACCAGAAGGCCGGAAGCAAGTACGAGCACTACGGCAAGATAGAGCCAGTAGGTGAGCGGCATCCCGGAATCCGATTCCGCAGGTGCGAGGCTGAATTCAATGGGGGCTGACACTGAAATAATTTTCAGCGCTGCCTGCGATGCCGACGGGGAGAGGTATGCCGACAGATACTCTACCGCAATTAATAACAGAAAACCTACCGGCAGGGAAAAAACAAGCGCCAGGCGGGTATGGTACTGATATTCAGGCTGTATCCTGTCGGTTGATTTCAGAATCAGCCAGACGGCGGACCCGATCGTTGTCCATATCAGGAGTGGCAGCCATGCGGCTTTCAGCAGATTTTCGCCTGCAAGTGCAAGGTCTAATGCGATGTTTTCCATTGGATCAGTCTTTCAGTTTGTCGATCATCTTCTTGATCTCGCTTCGTTCCTTTGCAGAGAGTTTTTCATTTTCTACAAGCGCCTGAACAAGATCTTTGGGTGAACCGTGAAATACCTTGTCGACGAGCCGGTCTACCAGGTTATAGCGAACATCTTCAGGCTGTATGGCTGCACTGTATATATAGCTGAGCCCTTCCTTTCTATATTTCAGATATTTTTTGTCAGAGAGATTTTTCATGACTGTCATAACCGTTGTATAGGCAACGTTTCTGTTCTCCAGAATCCGTTCACGGACTTCGGCTACCGAGGCTTCCCCCAGTTCCCAGACATGATTTAGCACTTCCATTTCAGTTTCACCGAGGGGTGTAAGTGATTTACGCATAGATGTTTTGGCTTGTGAATGTTGAATTTGCGCCTCATCTGCAGGTTGAGGTACAAAGGTGTGGTATGAATGACTTAGTACTAATAACTTAGTAAATAAGATAAAAAGCAAGTCTCTTTAAAAAATATTCGGAACGCCATCCAGCGTGAAATGCTTGTGAGTAGTGATCTAAACCAATGATTCTTTATCCAATGAGCAGAAACTATCTGAAGCACATCGACGGCAATATACCCAGGGCAGACCTGAACCTGAATGATCATTCTCGTGCTGTATTTGTTCTGCACGATCAGCTGAATCTGAAAGTATGGCCTGAATGGGTGAGAGAGGAAAAGCCGCTTCTGGTGTTCATGGAGAGCAACGAGAAGGGCAATGAAATACCTCATCATAAATTGAAGGCAGCGTACATTATCAGCAGTATGCGGCACTTCGCGCTTGAGTGTCATGATGAGGGGTTTCCGGTGCTATATCACTCTACGCAGGGGCATTTTGACGATGGACTTAATGAACTGCTGGAAGATTTTGAAGGAGAGCTGACCTTTATGACACCCTCTGAATGGGATACCCGGCAACGCCTGCGGAATGTTCGCGAATCTTACAGCGAAAGAGTTCAAGAAATCCCAAACGGGTTTTTTATTGCTGATGCGGATCAGTGGAAGGATAAGATTGAACCCGGGTACCGGATGGAGTACTTCTATCGCGACATGCGAAGAAAAACCGGTTATCTCATGAATGGTTCGGAGCCCGAGGGAGGGGAGTGGAATTATGATGATCAAAACCGGGAAAAGCTGCCTGATAAAGTTCAGGTTCCGGATATTGAAACCATTGAAGCGGATGATGTTACGAAAGAAGTAATAGAAATGGTTGAGCACTACTTTCCCGATCATTTCGGTAATCTCGACAGGTTTCCATATGCCGTACAAAGAGATCAGGCTCTGGCCCTGCTGGAACAATTTATAAATGAGAGGCTTGATGAGTTTGGCCCTTATGAAGACGCTCTGAAAGCGGGAAACCACACCCTGTTTCACTCACGTCTTTCACTCTATCTGAACAACGGCCTGCTGCTTCCCCGGGAAGTTTGTGAGGCGGCCATCGAGGCATATGATGCCGGAAATGCACGGCTCAATTCGGTGGAGGGATTCGTCCGGCAGATTATAGGCTGGAGAGAGTATATCAGGATATACTATGAAGCGATGATGCCCGGGGTGCGCGATGCAAATCACTTTGACTTTGAGGAAAAACTGCCCGCTATGTATTGGTCAGGGGAGACAGAGATGAAATGCATGGAGCAGTGCCTGAAGCCGGTGATTGACGAAGCCTGGTCGCACCACATTCCTCGCCTCATGGTGCTGAGCAACTTCAGCAACCTTACCGAAACGGATCCCCGTGAACTCAACCGGTGGTTTCATCTGGCCTACGCAGACGCCTATGAGTGGGTGGAACTGCCAAACGTACTCGGCATGAGCACCTTTGCAGACGGTGGTGTTCTGGCATCCAAACCGTATGTTTCAAGCGGTAATTACATCAATAAGATGAGCGATTACTGCAAAAAATGCCGGTACAGTGTCACAAAAAAGACGGGGGAAAACGCATGTCCCTTTAATTACCTCTACTGGAATTTTGTGGACAAACAGCGCGACACATTCAACGACAGCGGCCGCGTAAACTTTATGGTGAACATGTTCGACAACAAAAAGTCGGATGATGAAAAAAAAGCGATCCGGGAATCGAGCGAGAAGTTCCTGGAGGAGTTGAAGAGGTAGGTTTGGGAACTCAAAGGTGGACACTCATGAACAAACCCATCAAACCACAATCCCCACACTTCTATCAGAAATAAAGATCATAAATTGTTAACTTCGCTCTGCAGAAATGAATCAGTCAGAATGAGCGAAAAAATTAGCGACGTCACACTTCGAACGAAAGGAATTTTACCTGTCCAAAAGTTAAAACTGCTGGTCGAAGCCGGGATTGTATCCGGCGTGGAGGGGCACCCTATTGAAGAGAATCAGTTTCAGCCCAACTCTATCGATCTGAGGCTTGGAGAAACCGCCTATCGCGTTCGCAGCAGCTTCCTGCCTGAAAATGAGACGGTTCAGCAGAAGATTGATAAACTGTACCAGTACTCGTTTTCCATTACGGACGGTGCCGTGCTGGAGCCAAACTGTGTTTACATCATTCCGCTTCTCGAAACGCTGAATCTGCCCGATTCGCACTATTCCTCACAGAAAAAACTTTTTAACGGTTCCGGAACAGGTGATCTGCGGCTGATCTCTGCCGAAAATCTCACAGCAAAAGCGAACCCTAAAAGCACCACCGGCCGCCTGGATATCTTTACAAGGGTCATCACCGACTATTCACACCGCTTTGAGGAAATTGAACCCGGTTTTGAGGGAAATCTCTACCTTGAGGTGGTTCCCAAATCCTTTCCTATCCGGGTCAGAACAGGGCAGAGGCTGAACCAGCTGCGCGTACGGCACGGTCATACCGTACTTTCTGATCAGGAAATTTTGCGCGTACACAGTTCGGATCCACTGCTTTTTGATGAAAACGGGGAGCCGATGGACGTTCATTCGGTGAAAGTTAACAACGGTCTCTTTTTGAGTGTAAACCTTCATGGTGATGAAAATGATATTCTGGGTTACAAGGCGAAGAAGCATCGCGATATGATCGACCTGGACAATATCAACCACTACGAAATTTCCGATTTCTGGGAGCCAATTCTTGCCGGTAGTGATGAGCATCTGATCCTCGAGCCCGAAGCGTTCTACATATTTGCATCGCGGGAAAGATGCCGCATACCAAAGCATCTTGCGGCAGAAATGGTAGCCTACGATACAGGTTCGGGAGAGCTTCGGACCCATTATGCGGGCTTTTTTGACAGCGGATTTGGCGGAACGGCTGAAGACGGTGGTGCCCGTGCAGTACTCGAAGTGAGATCCCATGACGTACCCTTCCTGATAGAGCATGGACAGACCTTTTGCAGCATGGTGTTTGAACCCAACAGTGAAATCCCTGAATTCATGTACGGAAACGATATAAAGAGCAACTATCAGGGACAGGGGCTGAAGCTGGGCAAACACTTCAGGCAGAAATAGCAGAGGTAAGCGAATGTCAGTAAACCGGTGTATTTGTCACGACATTTCGTTTGGTGAGATCAATCAAATTGCCGCGGGCAAAAATTTGTGTACAATCGAAGAGCTGCGGGAAGAAGAGATCTGCAGTACGCAATGCAGATTATGTGAACCCTACATCCGGGCCATGCTTAAAACCGGACAGACTTCTTTTGAACCCGGTTTGATTCCCAATACAGGCCGGAAACGATGAATTTGTTTTACGCAAAACCTGAGCACATCCACCGGCCTTTACTACAGCTGGAAGGCGGTGAAGCAGATCATGCACTTAAAGTACTGCGCTACAGAAAAGGGGATGAAATTCATGTTACCGACGGGGAGGGCATCCATTACACCGCACAAATTACTGAAACCGGAAAAGGGCATCTGATTGCGGAAATCACTGAAGAACGGAGCGCAGCGGAGCATAAACCGAAGGTGATTATTTTGATCGGACTTATCCGGAAACGCGACCGGCTTGAGTATGCTGTTGAGAAGTGCGTGGAGCTGGGTGCGGATCGAATTCTGCTGTTCAGGGGCGATCACTCAGAAAAGCAGAACGTGCGTATGGATAGAATTGAAGCGACCGTACTCTCTGCAATGAAGCAATCTTTACGGTTAACGCTGCCGGACTGCCAGCTGTATCAGAACTTGTCGGATGCGCTTAAGGCATCGGGTAAGGGTAAACTGATTATGGCTGATGAGACCGCGGATGATCAGCAGCAGAAGATAACAGAATCACCTTCTAATGAGGCCTTTCGGCTTATTGTAGGGCCGGAAGGCGGGTTTTCACGACAGGAGAGAGATCTTCTGGATCAGGCGGGGGCTGCGGCTTACTCTCTGGGACTGAACAGACTGAGGACGGAAACAGCTGCTGCAGTGATGGTTGACCGATTCACCAGAACGCAACGGTAATGAGCAGTCTTAATCGAAAGAGTCCGTATTAAAACCGGCTGCAGCTTGCTGCTGAGCGTAAACCTCCAGCTGTTCTACTTCATCCCATAGCTTCATGGCCTCCTGAAGCGTCTCATTAAAAGCATCGTTTACGATCGGGTAGAAGTATTCATTACCCCAAACCTGACGGGCCAGTTCCGCTTTGAGCCTGCCGTGATTGAGGGTAACCAGATCGTCATACGTTTCGCGGGACAGTTTCAGGATTTCATCATCCTCTATAACCGGTTCTGAAACGTCATCTGAAAATTCCATACCCTGCTCTTTCATCATGGTAAGGAACATGGCCTTGTCTTTCTGGCTCCACTCGAAATTGTTTCGGAAATCCTGAAAATCGCTCTCCCAGCGGCTGCGAAATGACTCTCCCTGCTGATCGAGATAATCGCGCACAAAGTTGAAGTCAACCCTGTTTACCAGCATGAAATTGAAAAGATAGGGTGACCGGGTTGTATCCTCCTGAATGATGAAGTCGGGCACAATGCCGCCTCCGCCGAGCACTGGGCGGCCTGCGGAAGTCTGATAGTGAAGCGAATCGGGAACCTCATCCCTGAAATACTTGATATCCATCGAGGCATCGGTTGAGCGGTGATGGATCTCGTACGCATAGTCTTCATCGCTTCCGTTAAACGGTTTCTGAATCAGCCGGCCGGAAGGCGTCAGGTACCTCGATATGGTAACCCGGATATTGCTACCGTCAACCAGTCCGTACTGCTGCTGAACAAGGCCCTTGCCGAATGTTCGGCGTCCTACGATCAGACCCCGGTCGTGATCCTGAATGGCGCCGCTTACAATTTCACTTGCAGAAGCGGATCCTTCATTTACCATAACAATTACTGGAGTATCCTTGATAGATCCGTCTCTGCGAGATACAACTTCCTGATTAAAACGGGAGTGACGGCTTTGGGTTGAAACAATTTTTGTGCCGCGAGGGAAAAATTCTTCAGAAATGGCGATCGCCTGGCTGAGATATCCGCCAGGGTTGTTGCGCAGGTCGAGCATGAGCCGGTTCATTCCCTGCTGCTTGAGATCATCCAGCGAGGCGAGAAATTCATCGTGCGTGGTTGCCGCAAACCGGTTGATTTTAATATAGCCGGTTTCTTCGTCCAGCATGTAGTGCGTATCAATGGTGGTTAGCGGAATATCATCCCGTACAATCGTAAGATTAAAAGGATTGGAGCTGCTGGGCCTCTGAATTTCAACATCAACGGAGGTTCCTTTCTCACCGCGCAATTTTCTCATTACATCTTCATTGGTGTAACCGATCGCGCTGCTGTCGTTGATGGAGATGATGCGGTCGCCCGACATTATTCCAAGCTGGTCGCTTGGGCCGCCGGATATAGCGGTAATAACGGTTATAGTATCCTGAATGATATTAAACTGGATACCAATACCCTGAAATTTTCCTGCAAACTCCTCCTCAATTCGCTCGCTGTCGTCTGCCTCGATATATACAGAGTGGGGGTCGAGCGTGTTCAGCATGGATCTGATGGCTCCTTCCGTAAGGCTTTTCATATCAGCTTCAGGATAGGTGTTGGCAACATACAGGTAAGCTTCTTCAAAGCTATTGTAGGAGTCCCTTAGATTGTTGATTTCGGGAGAGGCCGTGGTGTCGATCGGTGTTCCCTCAATATCCATTTCCGGTTTGTCCAGCCCCTTTACAATTCCGACGATGCTTCTGTTGTATAGGTAGGAGAGGTTTGTATCTCCAAAGTAGTTATCAATTACTCTCCTTTGAACCTGAAGATATTTGTGCAGGTTATCCTGATGAACGTCATTTGATACAATTACCTGGTCGATACCGGCAATCCAGACGGATGAAAGGATGAAAAGCAGTGCAATTTGCGGGGCAATAAACTTTTTCACGGACATCAATTTTTTATCTGTTTGGAAGAGGTAACGCTTCTTTTAACGAAACAGTATAGCAAGACAGCGGTAGAAAAACCACAATCCTGCTATCTATAACGTGAGATTTGTAAAATCGTTTCTTGATGCCGGAAATCAATTTCTTTTTTTACAAGATATAATGACTCAGGTCTTTGTTTTTCACAAGGTCACTGAGCTGTTTTTCAACGTAGTCTTCATCAATTGTAATTTCACCGCTGCTGATATCGTCCGGCACCGCAAAAAGCAGTTCTTCAAGCAGTGTGGAAAGAATTGTATGAAGCCTTCGTGCACCGATATTTTCAACGGCCTGATTCACTTCGGCAGCAATTCTGGCAATTTCCCGGATTGACTGTTCAGTAAATTCAACCGTAACACCTTCGGATTCAAGCATTGCCTGGTACTGCTTGGTGAGGGCATTTTTGGGTTTGGTGAGAATATCGAAGAAATCATCTTCCGTGAGTGAATTAAGCTCAACACGGATAGGAAACCTGCCCTGAAGTTCCGGTATGAGGTCGGAGGGTTTGGAAACATGAAAAGCACCGGAGCCGATAAAAAGAATATGATCGGTTTTAACAATTCCGTGCTTGGTGTTCACCGTGCTGCCCTCTACGATGGGAAGCAGGTCGCGCTGTACACCCTGGCGGCTAACTTCGCCGCCACCCTTGCTGCTGGCTGACGAATCGCTGGCCACCTTGTCAATTTCGTCGATAAACACGATACCCTGGTTTTGAACACGCTCAAGTGCTTCCTGAACGGCGGCTTCGTGGTCGATCAGCTTTTCGGCCTCCTGTTCAAGCAGGATTTCCCGCGCTTCACTGATCGGTACGGTTCGTTTTGTCTTGCGCCCGCCTCGTGAAAGGTTGCCAAGCATATCCTGAAGATTCACACCCATCTCCTCCATTCCCTGAGGTCCGAATACCTGCATCATGGGTGTTTTTTTGGAATCTACCTCAATTTCAACTTTACGGTCTTCCAGGTCGCCGTTGCGCAGTTTTTCCCTAAAACGTTCTCGGGTACGTTCATTCAGTTCCTGGTCGGAAGCAGAATCCGGGTTAAAGCCCACTTCTCCGGATGAACTGTTAACGGAGGAGGAGGATTTTTTTCTGACCGGCGGTATCAGGATATCAAGGATTTTCTCTTCAACCACAGAGGCTGCCTTCTCCTTCACACGCTCCTGCATCTCCAGTTTTACCATATTTACGGCAATATCGGTGAGGTCACGGATCATGGATTCCACATCACGGCCAACATAGCCGACCTCGGTAAATTTGGAGGCTTCCACTTTGATAAACGGTGCACCCGCAAGTTTTGCCAGCCTTCGTGCAATTTCGGTTTTTCCAACACCGGTAGGGCCGATCATCAGAATATTATTCGGTATAATTTCTTCCCGGATCTCCTCATCGGCTTTCAATCTTCTCCAGCGGTTTCGCAGTGCGATTGAAACCGACCGTTTCGCTTCTTTCTGGCCAATGATGTATTTGTCGAGTTCTGCGACAATCTGTCGCGGTGTCAGGTTCTGTTGTTCAATTAATTTCATGGTACTTCTCGTTTCGTAGGTACTTACCTAATTTTCAATTTCAAGTATGGAGAGATTATGGTTGGTGTATATGCAGATGTCAGCTGCAATATGCAGTGCTTTCTCAACAATCTCGCGGGCTGACAGCTCCGGTGCGTTCTCCTTAAGTGCGCGAGCCGCCGCCAGTGCATAGGATCCGCCGCTGCCTATGGCCAGAATCTGGTCATCCGGTTCAATAACATCTCCCTGTCCGGAGATCAGCAATGGTGTGTCCTTATCCATTACTACTAAAAGAGCTTCAAGTTTCTGAAGAAACTTATCTTTTCGCCACTCCTTAGCCATCTCGACGGCAGCCCTCTGTAAATTTCCATTGTAGCTGTTCAGTTTCTCTTCGAATTTCTCGAAAAGGGTGAATGCGTCTGCTGTGGACCCGGCAAAACCCGCCAGGATGGTACCATTTTGTAATTTCCTTACTTTTTTAACGGTGGCTTTCATCACGGTTTTATCGAGTGTAGCCTGCCCATCGGCTCCAATGGCTACATCACCGTTATGAATAATTCCAAGCACAGTTGTAGCGTGCAAATTCCTGAGATTTGTCATTTTTCTGGTGTCGTTTCAAAAATATTAACGTGCAAATGCTGATACAGCGGTAGCAGTTATCAATCAATTACCCTGCCGGGCGGGACGTTTCGGTCTTTTTGGCATGTTTCTTCGACCGTCACCGTTTTTGTCATCTTTTGAGTAGTAGTCGAGCGTATCGCCGTTGTTTTCATCTGTATCAATCTCCTGAAGCTGTTTATCCTGGGCAGCAAGTATCTTGTCGATCGATCCGCCCTGCAGTACCACGTCGGTGATCTCCAGATCAGAGCCTGCCAGTGTGGCTTTAAATTCGTTCAGAGATGTATTTTCATCAGCCACGAACGTAATCTTCACTTTGTATTTCCACATCCATTTCAGTCGCTGACTAATCGGTCCGCGGGTGAGGAAGGATTGAAGGTATGGGTTCACGTAGATATCGGCCGCGCGGTAGTCGGTACTGTATTTGAATTTGCTGATCCACGACTCAATGTCGGTAATGATCGTATCCTGGCTCACCACGGAGCCTACACCACCGCACATCGGGCAGACTTTAGAAACGGAATTGACGACGCTGGGGCGGATTCGCTGCCTTGTAATCTGAACCAGTCCGAAATCGCTCATGCCGATAACGTTGGTTTTGGCACGGTCTTTCTTGAACTCTTTTTTCAGTTCATCATAAATCTTCTTGCGGTTTTTATCGTCGCGCAGGTCTATAAAGTCAACAACGATAATCCCGCCGATATCACGCAGACGCAGCTGCTTGGCAATTTCACGCGCCGCTTCCAGATTCGTTTTAAGAGAGTTGTCTTCCTGTCTTTCTTTTGCGGCGTAGGGCCCTGAGTTTACATCCACCACATACATCGCTTCAGTCTGTTCAAAAATAAGGTACCCGCCGGACGGCATGCGCACCCTCGGACTGAAAATAGAGTTTACATCATGTCCGATGTTCACATGATCGAAGACATGATCCTTTCCCTTGTAGAGCTGAACGGATGGAAGCATTTTAGGGGCAATCTGTGATACATAGCTCTTCACCGATTTATAAAGCTGATAGTCGTCGATCAGTACTCTGTCGTACTGTTTCGCAAAAAGATCGCGTATAAGGCTTTCCGTAATATCCAGATCCTTGTAGAGCAGGGTAGGGGGCTTGGCCGATTCCAGTTTATTGAGAATTCGCTCCCATTTTTTCAGAACCGTACGCATGTCGTCTTCAATAGACTCCTTGTCCTGTCCCTGGGCAACTGTACGTACAATCACGCCAAATCCGTCGGGCAGCATGGAGCCCACAATACTCTTCAGGCGTTTGCGCTCCCTTCCCCGGTTAATTTTCTTGGAAAGAGCGATGTATTCCCCCATGGGAATAAGAACCAGGAAACGGCCCGCAATTGTGATATCTGTGGAGACCCGCGGACCTTTTGAGCCAATCGGTTCCTTTACAATCTGTACCAGCAGATTTTGATTGTTTCTGAGCAATTTGCCGGCCAGGATCTGCTTTTCGTTATTGGAGAGCTTATCAAACTTTTGAAGTTCTTTATCGGCGCTTTTGGAAATCGCACCCTCACCATTCATCATCTTGATATAAGACCCCAGGTGATCACCTGCATCGGAGAAGTGAAGAAAGGCATCCTTCTCCATCCCAAGGTCGATAAACGCAGCTCTTATGCCGCTCATCACCTTGTGTACTCTCGCTAAATAAATATCACCAACTGTGCGCTGGTTGTCTTCAGATTCTATAAATAACTGGGCAAGTTCCCCGTTTTCCAAAAGTGCTACCCGGGTCTGTTTGCCCGAAGAATGGATAATAATCTGGTTCTTCATGTATGCTTAGAAATTTCATCAGCAATTCGCTAAGCCTGCATTTCACCGTCAAAAAAATCTGGACAAACCTGAAATAATGGGTGGTACTCTCCGGCGGATTGTCAGCAGAAGTGGCTGAGCGAGCTGCCTTGCTGTTATAATTCTTGTTAAAAACCGTATGAGATGTATGCACAGCCCTTTCTGCCGAAGCAACAGGGTGTTCCTGGGGGCGGGAGACCGCTCCTGCAAGGAATAAGATGTGGGAGATAATATTTTGCAAACTACTGTATAACAATGGTTTCAGTAAATATGTCTGAGTTTGGCATACAACATCAAATTGTAAATAAATATAGCAGAAAGTTATCTAATAATTAAATATTGAATCGCTTCCAGCCAATTTAGTACAGCGTTATGTGAAAAACGCGTCAGTCTCTATTCTGAATGTCTTTCCACGGATGCTCCGGCCGCATTGAGCTTCTGCTCCAGATCTTCATATCCGCGGTCGAGATGGTACACGCGGAGCACTTCCGACCGGCCTTCGGCAGCCATCGCGGCCAAAACCAGGCTGACGCTTGCACGAAGATCCGTACTCATTACCGATGCACCGGCAAGAGGGGTTTTACCCTCAATCGTCACGCTGTTCTTGTCTACCTTCAGATTTGCGCCAAGCCTGTTCAATTCAGGAACGTAGCTGAACCTGTCAAAGTATATGGTGTCGGTAACCACACTTTTTCCTGAAGCCTGGGTCATTAACGTGGCCCATTGTGCCTGAAGATCGGTGGGAAATCCGGGATAGATCTCTGTCTCTATGGATACCGGATTGATATTGGGCGCAGATACGATGCGTATTTCATTGCCGATGTATTCTGTATGGACACCAAGCTTATCAAAGAAGTCCGGAAAGGTGCCCAGGTCGCTAGGGTTGCAGCCCGTCAGAGTGAGATCAGACCCGGGATGCATGGCAGCTGCGATCATAAAGGTTCCGGTTTCGATACGATCGGGAGAGTTGAAAAATTCAACACCCTGAAGCCGCTCTACCTTGCGGATAGTGAGCTGATCGGTTCCCACGCCATCGATATCGGCACCCATTTTCCGAAGCATGGAACACAGAAGCACCACATCGGGTTCTTTGGCAGCGTTTTTAATCACAAATTTTTCAGCGCGTTTTACAGCGCCCAGAATAAGGTTTACGGTAGCTCCCACACTGCTTGGCTCGAGTGTAAACTCTCCGCCTTCCGTATATTCACCGTCCATGGATGCGACAACATATCCCTTGTCGAGGTCAATATTTATTCCCATCGCTTCAAAACCTTTCAGATGGAGATCCACCGGCCTCGGCCCCCAGGCACATCCTCCCGGCAGGGATACTTTGGCTTCTCCGGCTCTTCCCAGCAATGCGCCCAGCATATAAAAGGAGGCTCTCATTTTTCTTACCAGGTCGTAAGGCGCCTCAAGAAAGCTTAGATTTTCGGGGTCTATGGTAAGCCGGTTGTCGTCATCCGAAAAGTCAACACGCGTTCCCGTAACCCGAAGAACGTTGTTGAAGGTATAGATGTCGTTGAGTTTTGGAATGAGCCTCAGTACAGATGGGGAATCGCCCAGAAGGGCTGCGGCCATCAGCGGCAGCGCCGCATTTTTTGACCCGCTTACAGGTATGGTTCCTTTCAGCGGGGTAGGCCCCTCAATAATGAATTTATCCACGCGGTTCTATTTCTAAAAGAGGTTGATTTTTTTCTACGTTGTCGTTCGTTTTCACATCCACTTTAACAACTACGCCATGAGTGGGAGCCTTAAGCTCATTTTCCATTTTCATGGCTTCCAGGATAATCACGGAATCTCCCTGTTCAACCTCATCACCTTCACGAACCAGCAATTCCAGTATCTTTCCGGGCATGGGGGCATTGAGGGTTCCGGCTGATCCTTCAGCCTGCGTACTGAATCCCATCTCTTCAAGCAGGAGATCCTTCTCATCCAGCACGTCTGTTTCAAGAAATTTTCCGTTGAGTGAAAACGAAACCTTTCGGCCGTCTGTCTCTATGTTATCGATTCGATAGAGTTTGGTTCCGGTTCTGAACAAAATTCTGCCATTTTGGTTCTTAACCAATTCAAACGGGATGTTTTCACCGTTAACAATGGCCGATGTACGATCATCGCTTATGGTCACTTCAAACGACTGGTTACCGATGGTGCTTTTATATTGCATGGTGCTGAATACTCTTTAATCCAAGTTTAGTGGCTTTAAAGCGAAACTGATCAATATGATCCGAATCGTAAAATGCGGATGGAACCCTCTTGTAGCCGCCATGGTCATCATAAACTTCAATGTATCCGTGATTAATAAGTTTGATCAGATCATCACGAACAGCGCCGGAATTGAGTCCGGTTTCGCTTAGTATCAGTGAAAAATCTTCAGCAAAAATAAGAACCCTCAGAATGGACAGCTCAGACTTTGTCAGTTTTGTTTTTAACATATAAAAATAAGATAGAGTCTCAGATAATGAATGACAAGATGATGAACCGGCGCAGGTGCTCACGCAGTCTGTTCACAGCAGCATAAAACCCGGATCGTGGCTCTCTCTGATTAATCATTCGATTCGAATGTCGCCGTACGTGATCACATTTTCATTAAGGTCGGTAATCACCACCCTGTAGAGCCCCTGAGGATTTTCAGGAAACTCGGAAATAAGTGTGGGTTCAAGTGAAATCACATCAAGGCCCGGGGGCAGCGGATTTCGAACATCATTATCTATGGGCCGCACATTACCCGATTCATAGAATACAAACACCCGCAGGCCCGACACAGATTCCACACCGGTTACAATACGGTTGATCCGGACCAGCTCGTTTGTAAGAACAGGATTCGGATATGCCGGGTCAATTTCAATTACACCCTGAAAAAAGGGAGCTACTCTCCAGTCGTCAGAGTCGCGGCTGATCACATTTCCGGTTGCATCGGTTTGAGTTATGCCCTCCGGTATGCTGAAGGCTGCGCGTTCAAATTCACGCTGGTCGCTTGAACGGTTACAAGCCGATGCGGTAATCAGAACGGTGAAAAGCACAATGGAAAAGGAAAAAGACGGGTTGCGAAAAAAAGAAATCATCAGTTTCGGATCTGTTCGGTCTGTGCGAATGTCCTCTGTATAACTTTAAAAAAGCCTGTAAACGGATTTGTTTAGATTATACAAAGCTTAAGAAAAAGTCGTAATTTTTAAGTCATTGAAACAGGAATAATTACCATTTGGAATGATACAGGTTTACGGAATCAAAAACTGTAATAAAGTACGGGATACCTTTTCCTGGCTTAAAAATAACCAAATTGAATACGAGTTTATCGACTTTAAAAAAGAACCCCTTTCCAGGGGGGAACTTCAATCGCTTGTGCAGCAGATCGGTCTCGACGTACTGGTGAACAAACGCGGTATGAAATGGCGTCAGCTCGGCCTCAAAGATAAAAACCTGTCGGATAAGGAACTTTTTGACGTATTACTGGAAAATCAAACAATGATAAAAAGGCCTGTACTGGTGCGCGGTGAGGCGATATTGGTGGGCTATGATGAGGACTCTTTTGAAGCATTTGTTTCGTAAAACCCGGCTTGTAATCCTGCTTCTTATTTTAACGGCTGGTGAGCTTTATTCACAGACACAGTTCATTTATGAACGCAGTGAACCGCCTACCATGCAGATGATGCTGGATGCACGGGAGGTGTTTGAATACGAAGTGCGATACGGATTTCTTACCCTTGGCTGGGTTGATGTCGAACTTCTGCCCGATACAACCTGGAACGGTAAAAAAGCGTACCACATGCGCACGAGGATCCGGTCGAACCGGCGTATTCCGTTTGTGGGTACGCGTATCGTGGATTATCAGAATATCTTTCAGTTTAATGATAAATGGCCCTACAGTTTCGTTTTCTGGCGCGACGATGTTCATGATGAAGAGTATAACAGCGTGCGTGCCGTTTTTGACCGTGAAGAGGATGAAGTAAGATTCTTTGAGCATGGTGAAGCGGTCGACACGCTCAGCCTCGAAGAACCGGCCAGCGGCGGGGACATCATTTTTTACTATTCCAGATTATATGCGGGCGAACCGGGGGCCTACAGAATGCCTGTATACATTGAAGGGGAAAAAGGAACCGTAACTGCGACCAGCCGCACCGAAACCAGGCGCAGGGAATACGATGCGTTTGATGAACCTGTAGAGACCTACCTGAGTGAAGGGCATGCGGATGTGGACGGTCCTTTCGGATTTAACGGTAACTTTAAATCATGGTTTTCGGCGGATGACCTGCGGATCCCTGTTGAGGCGCACGTGAAAGTTATATTTGGAAACGTAAAGGTGAGACTTATCTCCTATGAGCGACATGCAGAGTAATGGGGTAACCGTTTGGTTCAAAAAACTGGAACACGCTATGGACCTTGACCTGCCGGGTTATGAGTCAGGCGAAGCGGCCGGAATGGATGTGCGGGCCGCCATTACCGAGCCAATCGTATTGAAACCGGGTGAACGTGCGCTGGTGCCCGCCGGTTTCCAAATGGCGCTGCCCCGCGGGTATGAAGCCCAGATTCGTCCCAGAAGCGGCCTTGCATACAAATACGGTATAACCATGCTCAACTCACCGGGTACGATCGACTCAGACTACAGGGGAGAGGTGAAAGTGCTCGCTATTAATCATGGGAACGATCCTTTCACCATAAATCATGGCGACCGAATTGCCCAGATGGTCATCTCACCGGTGATCCAGGCAACCGTTCGTAAAACAGATACCTTGCCGGGAACGGAAAGAGGCCAGGGAGGATTTGGCAGTACCGGAGTTGCTTAGCGTAGAGTTAGGAATTAGGAGTGAGGAGTGAAAAGGCAAAAGGCAGAAAGGAAAAGTGAAAAGGCAGAAGGCAGAAGTTTGCACTGGGTGATGTTGAGGGGTGAAAAATGGTAAAAGTTCTGTTGATAAATTCAACTTTATTATAAAAACACGCACGACTCACTACCAACAACCGGCAACCAACAACTGAGAACTCAAAACTCAACACTCAAAACTAAACTTGTCCATTACCCTAAAACCATACATTGATCTTGTTCGTACCAATGCCGACTACCGAAGACTTTGGCTTGCACAGATTATTGCCAACTTTGGTGACTGGTTCGGGATACTCGCCATATATGCATTGATTCAGGAGTACAGCGGATCCGAACTCCTGCTTGGGCTCATTATTGTCGTAAAAATGCTTAGCCTGGCCTCTTTTTCACCGATCGCGGGCTATTTTACAGACCGTTTCAACCGCCGGAAACTAATGATCTGGTGCAATATTGCAAGGGGAGTGATTGTGCTTGGGTTTATCCTCATTACCTCTGCCGATCTGCTTTGGCTGGCCTATGTGCTCATATCGGCACAGATGTCGTTCGCCGCCATCTTTGAACCTGCGAAGACATCCTCTATTCCAAACGTCACAACATCGGAAGAGCTGGTTGTGGCTAACATACTCTCTGCAGCCTCCTGGAGCATCATTTTTACTACCGGTATGGCCCTGGGCGGGTTCGCAACGGCCTGGCTGGGTACCGATCTGGTTTTTATGATCAACGGGTTTACGTACATGATCTCAACGTTTATTATCTATCGGGCGTCCATACCTCAGGCAAAAATGTCGAAAAGGGAACTATACCGTACCAGGAATCCTCTCACGGGCATTCGCGAAGGCTTAAATTACACGTTTAACAATAAGCACGTACTCCGGCCTACACTTGCCAAAGGTATCTTTACCATGTGTTTGGGTGCCCTTGTGTATCTGCTGATTATTGTTGCCGAAGATATTCTGATGATGGGAAGCATAGGTCTGGGTATTCTATACGCCGCGCGGGGAGTCGGTACGGGGATCGGTCCGGTAGTAGGCCGCAGGATTTTCAAAAGTGAAAACCGGTGGGTAATGGGTATGGGTATATTTATGATATGCGGCGGTCTGATGTACAGCGTGGTAAGCCTGGTAGAAAGCGTGCTTATCATGAGTCTTTTCGTAATGCTTGCACATATGGCTTCCGGGTCCAATTGGGTGATGAGTACGGTGCTTTTACAGCGAAGGGCCCCGGATACACTGCGCGGAAGGGTGTTCAGCCTTGAATGGCTTCTTTTTACACTGGCCCAGTCTCTATCCGTCACAATGGCGGCTCTTATACTGGAATTTGAACTTCTTTCAATCCGGCAGACGATGGGCCTCTTTTCAGTGATGCTGATCATTGCCGGTATTGCCTGGCTCAATGTTGTAGCACCTGCTGAAGAAAAATATACGGTTTCAGAGAAGAAAATGGCTGTTTCAGGACACCCGTAGCCGCAAAGTTATCTGAATAGGGTTCAGTAAAAGATTTGAGGGGGCCAAACGTTAACTTTTCGCAAAAGCGGGTTCTCAGACCCCGGAATTAATGTTATCTTCAGGGCTGAATTCTTGTTTCTATAAAGAGATTAACACGCAGTAATGATTTGGGAAAATAGCGGCTTTCTCTGGTTGCTCCTTTTAATTCCGATCCTCGGAGCAGGGTACTGGTGGTTTAAAACCATCCAGATAAAAAAGCGTAAGGCTCAGTTTGATGACCGGCTGATAGAGCAGCTTCGTCGCAACTACTGGAGCAGGGGTGATGTAGTTCGCCTCTTCGGTTTTTTATTCGCTGCCCTGTTTTTTATTGTAGCTCTCGCAGGCCCAAAGATCGGAACTGAGGTACGTGAAGTGCAGCGAACCGGACTCAACCTGATGGTAGCCCTGGATCTCTCCAGAAGCATGAACGTTCAGGATGTACGCCCCAGCCGGTTAGACAAGGCCAAATTTGAAATCAACAGACTGGTAAACCGCTTGAGAGGAGACCGGATCGGACTGCTGGTGTTTACCGATGAAGCATTCAACCAGGCTCCGCTTACAACAGATTATGCTGCAATGCGGCTATTCCTTGACATCGCCAATACCGATCAGATGCCCAATAGCGGTACGAATTTTACATCTGCACTCTCCAGGGCTGCTGAAGCATTTGAATCGATGGAGCGTCATCAGGGAGCGGCAAACGTACTGCTGCTGGTTGCAGATGGTGAACATCACGGTCCGCCCTACGATGAAGAATTGAAGCGGCTAACGGATAACGGTATAGTGGTGTTTACGGCGGGTATCGGAACACGCGAGGGCGATCTGATTCCGATAACGGATGAAGCCGGCAGGACGGTGTCCTATCACAGAGACAGCGAAGGAAACACCGTAACATCCACACTTGAACCACAGACGCTTCAGGAAATTTCACGTGAAGGAGGGGGAGAGTACTATGAAATTACGTCCGGCAGCGATACGATCGAGCCTTTTTTTGCACGGCTTGACGAACTGGAGCGCGGTGAATTTTCATCACAGGAGTATGCAGACTACGAGAACAGGTATCAGGTTATGCTCCTCACGGGACTTGGGTTTTTATTGATAGCTCTCTTTTTCCCGGACTCCATCAAGAGAAAAGAGACGTGGATGTCACGATTCAATCAATCTGACTCATAAAATCATATGATTAAACTATTCGTCACGGATCTCGACGGGTGTATCTCACATCCCTTTAAAACACCCGATTGGGAAGCTATAAATGCTATCAGAGACTTAAACCTGAAAAGTAAAAATCCCGGAGCTGTTCCGCATCTCACCCTCTGTACGGGACGTCCATTTCCCTATGCAGAAGCCGTTGCACAGTGGCTCGACATACGGCTCCCGTTTATATTTGAAAGCGCTGGACTTTATCACTGGGATGGGAATCGAATTGTAACTGCTCTGCCTGAAGATGAAGGCGCGCTTGATATGATCAATACCATGCGAGACTGGCTGAGACATGAAGTTTTACCGGATTATCCCGGCGTAATCATTGAATTCACGAAAATGATGGACGCAGGGGTAGTCTGCATGGATCATGGTATCATAGACGAGATTCACGGACGGGTTCTGGAGCGGGTTCAGGGGATGGATCCGGTTCCTGAGGTACATGCCACGGATATATCCGTCAATATTCTTTTGCCCGGGAATGATAAACTGCAGGGCGTGAAGCTGCTAAGCGAAGCACTGGATATCAGACTGGACGAAATGGCCTATATCGGGGATTCCAGCGGGGATGTGCCTGCCATGAAACAGGTTAAAATGGCCTTTGCGCCTAAAAATGCACGTCAAATTGCAAAAGATAATGCAGAGGTGATCGACCAGGAAGCCACCCGCGCCGTACTGGAAGCCTATCAGAAAATTATCAGGTTTAATTCTGAGTCTTGAGTATCAAGTAGCGGGAAGTTCTCAATATTCACTACTCGCTGCCAGTTACTCGTTTCCCAAGAATCGTCCGCAGCCTCGTAATTCTCTTTGTTCGCTGTTGTTCAGCACGACTGTAACCTGATGGGTAAACAGAAATCCGCTCATTGTATCAGTGCACCAGTTTTTTTCAGCAGTCACGGTCATGTTGATGCTGTTGTGCCGTGTGGTCCAGACAAATAGTTCATCGCCCGCAATCTGATGGCCGGCCTGTTCACTCCACTCCGATTCAGGCGTTATGAAAGAGAGCACATCGGATGAATCAACCCGAACAGACCAGAAGGGCTCGTTACCGGATGCCAGAAAAACAATTCCCTCTTCTGTTCTCAGTTCCTCATGCCGCTCCCGTATTCCTGACTCCATTTGTGATCTCTCAAGCACGTACATTTCGCTGAGATCTCCGGTTATCTGCCGGTTGTGGCTGTCGAGCATCGTAACCGTTTCTTCACTATAGAGATATGTCTTAAAGCGTTTATCTTCGTCATCAAAAAGTGCGAGGGTATCACCACGCAAACTCCACGCTCCCTCTGTGATCATCGGTTCGGGGTTTCGGTCACGGTACCAGTTCAGTTCTCTGAACCGGTTGTTCTCTTTCAAAAGAAGATGCACCTCAATACCGGGACAGTCCGCACAGGGGATTGTACCGGTAAACACTGCCGGAAGTGTAGATATCGGATCACTCAACTCAGCCTGCGGTTGTTCCTGTATCTGATTGCATGCTGTAAACAGGCGAAATGAGATAAAAAGTGCCAGCAGCAGCAATAGCAGGATATTAATGAGTTTGTTATTCATGAAAATGATATATGGGGGTACCGCTTTCTGATAAATATAAGCAACTGTCTGCAGCTGCGGTAGGATATAAACATACCGTGATGATTGTGCAGGCGTAAGACTCTGTTTGAGGATATACGCCTCAATGCGATCTGCGAAATAATGAGACGGGTTGTTCTAATCATATATTTTGATTATTTCAGAATTACATCCAAACCAAAAATGGGGATTTCATGCTGAACAGAAAAGAGTTTCTGAGGCAGATGGGAAGTGTTTCTGCCGGCCTTGCCATAACGCCTATGCTCTCCTTGAAAGACAGGCACGAAACGCTTGATAAGCTGGCTGATTATAACGGAACGCCTTCTGAAATAGCTGCCAACGAAGACTACTGGTACACCGTGCAACAGGCTTTCACAGCCGATCGAAGCCTGATCAATCTTAATAACGGAGGTGTGAGTCCGGCACCGGACGTTGTTCAGGATGCCATGAAACGGCACCTTGACTACTCCAATGAAGCACCCGTCTATACCATGTGGCGTATTCTTCAGCCGCAAAAAGAGGCGGTTAGACAGCGCCTCGCACGTACCTTCGGTACGGATACGGAGGAGATAGCCATAACCCGCAATGCTTCGGAAGGGCTTCAGATCTGTCAGCTTGGAATGGATCTTTTGGAAGGTGACGAGGTATTGACCACCACACAGGACTACCCGCGGATGATCACTACATTCAAACAGCGCGAACGTCGGGAGGGAATACGCCTCAAGCAATTCCCTATCCCTGTGCCTGCCGAGGACCCGGATGAAATCGTATCACTCTTTGAGCAGAATATTACACCGCGCACAAAACTCATCCTGATGAGTCATATGATCAACATAACCGGGCAGATTCTGCCCGTAAAACCGGTAGTGGAAATGGCGCGAAGAAGAGGCATTCCGGTGATTGTGGACGGGGCCCATACATTTGCGCACTTTGACTTCAACCGAAATGATCTGGGGTGTGATTA
This sequence comes from Rhodohalobacter mucosus, assembly GCF_003150675.1. Taxonomy (NCBI): domain Bacteria; kingdom Pseudomonadati; phylum Balneolota; class Balneolia; order Balneolales; family Balneolaceae; genus Rhodohalobacter; species Rhodohalobacter mucosus. Next base: position 285,736 of record NZ_QGGB01000006.1, read on the forward strand.
CTACGCTACCAGTTTACACAAGTGGCTGTTTGCACCCCACGGAACAGGAATGCTGTATGTAAAAAAAGACAGGATCAGGGATCTTTGGCCCATGATGGCTGCTCCCGAATCATTAGACAGCGACATTCGTAAATTTGAGGAAATAGGAACCCATCCTCTTGCGAATTTTATCTCCATTGCAGAGGCCCTTACGTTTCACGAGGGGATTGGTCCGGCCCGCAAGGGTGCACGGATGAAATACCTGAGCGACTACTGGGTGGAACAGCTGATCGATGACGACCGCTTTGTACTGCACACCAGCCGAAATCCGGAGTACGCCTGCGGCATTGTGACCGCTCAGTTGAAGGGTATCGACTGCGGGGAGCTGGGGAACCATCTATGGAGAAAGTACCGCATCATCGTAACGCCCATCAAACACCCTGAATTTGAAGGTATCCGCGTTACGCCCAACGTCTACACTACGCTTAAAGAACTCGATCGGTTCGCCGATGCGATGAAAGATGTACTTGTAAACGGTATCTGATCAACATCACTCAACGGTTTAACATCTACTATTTATGAGACTTTACAGATTGATGGTCGCCGCCTGTTTCCTTTTCATGATTTCGGCATGTACCGGCACAGAGACCGAAAAGATCATAATCGATACGGATGAGGCACCCGCAGCCATCGGACCCTACAGCCAGGGGATACTGGCCGGAAATACGCTCTATGCCGCGGGTCAGCTGGGCCTGGATCCCGAAACAGGCGAAATGGCGGGTGAGGATCTCGAATCACAAACCCGCAAGGCGCTGGATAACCTCGGGGTGGTGCTTGAAGCAGCGGGGATGAGCTTTCAGGATGTTGTTTCGGTGGATGTATTTTTGAGCGACATCGAAAATTTTTCAGCTTTCAATACGATCTACAGTGAATATTTTACAGAAACCCTCCCGGCTCGCGCTGTCGTTGAAGCCGCCAGGCTGCCGAGAGATGCCCTTGTGGAGATTAAAGCAGTAGCAGTGAGGTAGGGGGAGATAGCCACGGGAATAGAAGGATTATGATACGTTATCAGAATGGATGATTTTGGTGAGAAGGCAAAAGGCAGAAGAAATGAATGTGCCTGAATAGTGTTTGTTACAAGCTCGGTAGCCGCCTGTGTCTCACGTTTGACGTCTCACGTCTGACATTACATTCCAAGTCTGCGTGGCTATTTCAAATTCTTCGTCTTGTCAATCGACTCATCCGCCATTCGGATATGGTACTTTTCCAGTTTTTCAGCGAGTTCCGAATTATCCATGCCCAGCATGCGGATGGCCAACAGGGCCGCATTTTTTGCTTTCCCGATAGCTACCGTTGCCACCGGCACGCCGTTTGGCATCTGAACGATGGAGTAGAGGGAGTCGAGTCCGCCCAGTGCCGTGGTTTTTACCGGTACACCCACAACGGGCAGCGTGGTATACGATGCGAGCATGCCCGGAAGATGCGCTGCGCCCCCCGCCCCGGCAATGATGATCTTGAGTCCCCGATCACGTGCGGTTAAACCATATTCTGCCATCACGTCGGGCGTGCGGTGAGCCGATACCACCTGTTTTTCGAAGGGCACGCCGAATTCGGTTAATGTATCGGCAGCCTCTTTCATGGTGGGCCAGTCGCTGTCGCTGCCCATTACCACGCCTACAATTGGTTTGTCAGTCATTTTAGTTCTGGTTATGGATGGAAATATAAACCCGGTTTCTTCCTTAAAAGTCAGGATGCAGACTTCGGTAACTTCAAAGTTATTTTCCTGAACACAAAATAGAAGATACAACTATTGACAGATAATGGTAAAAAAGCACCTTGGGGGAGTTTGTTTGATGCCGAAAATTTTGCAGAAACCCGGAACAGTTGAGATGCTTTTTCATAAAAGTGAAAAATGACTTTCAAACGTTTCAAACCAGGTTAAGGGACACGCTCCCGCGACCCCAACTGTACGACTCATGATCAATAAAAAATCAGCTCCAACAACTTCACCGGTTTCCGGTTCATCATCCAACTATTTAAGCAGCGCGGTATCCATCAGGGGAAGTTTCACTTCCGAAAATGATGCGACCGTTGCGGGCACCATTCAGGGCGACGTTCATATTAAAGGGACGCTTAAAATGGATAAAAACGGATATGTAAAGGGCAAGATCTTTGCCACCAATGTGGATATTGCGGGAAAGGTGGAAGGGGAGATACACTGCGAAAACCTGGCTTCACTTAGAAGCACCGCCAGCATCAAAGCCGATATCCATACCAAATCATTGCAGGTGGACGCTGACGCCATGATCGAGGGGCAAATTTTAATGAATAAAAACGGCGGGCCTGCTTTCAAAAAGTGATTGGACGCCTTGGTTGAATCACAGGCCGGTATCAAATTCCGTTGACGCTCTGATAGATATCTTCACTGCATCTCTTCATGAAATTCGATCTGAAAATTTCGGGTAAATTGTTTAATATTGAACGGATTTGTTGGGAGTGGTCAGTGGTTAGTTGTAGGTTGTCTGTTGCCGGTTGAAACCTAAAATTCGGAAACCGTTAACTGCTGATTTTTGCTGCATCCTGCATCTCACTACTCACTACTCAAAACTCAAAAAATGGAACTCGGAATCTACACTTTCGTCGAAAACACACCCCTTGGTGAGACCGGAAAGCCTCTTCATCCGGCCGAGCGCCTAGAGCACCTGCTGGAGGAGGCCGAGCTGGCCGATCAGCTGGGACTGGATGTTTTTGCAGTTGGAGAGCACCATCGCGAAGAGTATGTATCTTCGGCGCCTTCGGTGATTCTTTCGGCAATTGCCGCAAAAACGCAAAATATACGTCTTTCAAGCTCTGTAACGGTTTTGGGATCGGAGGAATCCATTCGCGTGTATCAGCAGTATGCCACGCTCGACCTGCTGTCGAAAGGCAGGGCGGAGATTATGGTGGGTCGCGGGTCGTTTATTGAATCATTTCCTCTGTTCGGGTATGACCTGCAAAACTACGAAGACCTATTTGAGGAGAAGCTTCAGCAGCTGCTGGAGATCAATGACAATGAGATTCTTCACTGGAAGGGAGCGCATACGCCGGATGTGAATGGGAGAGGGGTCTATCCGAGGGCACTGCAGAGCAAGCTGCCGATCTGGCGGGCCGTGGGCGGAACACCCAAATCGGCTTACGTGACCGGTGCACTGGGGCTTCCCATGGCGATTGCGATCATCGGCGGATACCCGGAACAGTTCAAGCCGATGGCGGAACTGCATAAACGCGGCGCCATCGAGAACGGCCACGATCCGCAGCCGGTCAGCATCAATTCGCACGGGTTCATTGCGGAGACCCGTGAGGAAGCCATTGAAACTGCATTTCCCGCATTCAAGACGCAAATGGACAAAATCGGGCGGGAGAGGGGATGGTCGCCCATGACCCGCGAACAGTTTGAGGCTTCCTGTACGCTTCGGGGTGCCAATGTTGTAGGAAGTGCTGATGATGTGATCCAGAAAATTCTGTACCAGCAAAAGATCTTCGGCCATAGCCGGTTTTTGCTTCAGATGAGCGTGGGGTCTATCCCGCATGAGAAGCTGCTTCGATCGATTGAGCTGTTCGCCAAAGAGGTGGCCCCGGCCGTCAGAGAGAAAATAGGAGCTTTAGGGGTATAGCAGGGTTCACCGCCCCGAAGTTTCGGGGCAAAGGGCGCGGAGTTGAATTGCCACGGAGGCAAGGAAAGGATTTTTTTGAGCTGTCCACCGGGAAAAGTAACATCTGCGGTAATCAGCGAGAGCCCCTGTCCATCAGCCTGAGATATTGCATGTGGTCTTGGGTAGAAGTATTCACTGTTCTGAAGTCTCAGGCTCAGTGAGTTTTACCACGACTCATTATTTCCCTCAAAGAGAAACAGGACATGGTTTAAAGGCTGCCTGATTGGATAAATTTGCATTATGCGTAAATTTGTGTCTCATATACCCGATATGATTGCCTCACGATTGTTTAATAGCAAAAAAAACCAATTTCAGGAAGAAGCTGAAGCTTGAGAAAGATATAGCCGAAAAGCAGGTGGAGTTGATAAATGACAGAATTCTGATGGGGTATAGGAATAGGATGATATATTAGTCGGCAGATCGGCATCCCGCAATGAGCAAATGGCATAAGCGTATAAGCGTAACTTTTGGTAATCTAATCACTTTATGACAGAGGATTTGGTATCTGTTTGAGTGATCTGCCCTTTCTCATTCACAGCTTCCAATTCAAAATGCAAGTTGGATTCCGGAAGATCCCAGTACCAGTTATCACCGCTTATGTAAATTTGATCATCAAGCAGCAGAGAGTCACTTGATGGTAAGTTGTAATTGAGAAGTTCATCAAAGCAAACATAATTTTCGGGCATTCGATTGTACCAAACCAGTTTCCGGTTTTCTTTCCGGGAATTGTAGGCCAACAAATTGAATGCACAGACGCCGGTTTCAATTCTGGCAGTGTCGGCTCCCATATTAACGGCCCATATTTGTGTGTTAATTTCATTCGTTAAACCCACTCGGGAAACCGTTCCCCGCAGCTGCACATCACCATCAATATCCAGACTGTGTCGAGGCGGGGGGGGAGGGTCGAGTGACATATCTAACTCGTGGCATCCTGTCGATAGAATCGTTAAGAGCAAAAACAATAAAAAGTATTTCATCGAGATGGTATTTTGAAATTTAAATTAAATTCCAAATAGCAAGGATAAATAATAGCAAGGATAAATAAATAGGTATTATGGGTAATTCCATAAATGATAGTAACTAAACTCAGTAGTGTAATTTCAATGTGCTTTATTGATGGCTAAAAATTTTAGACTGTTTAATCATCTTTAAAAAGACTCGTTATTTTAAACCACTCATGATCACCATTAATGTCTAATCGTTCTCTCTTATCTCTGCCGGATAATAAACCATCAAATCGTATGATAACTGAATTAGGTTGATAAAAAATATTTTCATTTTCTAAACTGAATTCTCTATATCCAAAAACCTGCAACTCATTGTTTTTGGTATTCGTCATGAGGTCAAAAATGTCCCATGGTTCTAACAAATAGTTTTGCCATCCTGAAAATTTATCATCCCATTTATACGGGCTATTTATGGATATTACAGGTAAAATATGCACTCTGTTCGTCACGGCTGAATCAGATATTTCTAGAATTTCAAAAACAAATTCTTCATCTCTCTTATTTGCTACAATCAGATAGGGTTTTTCGTCATTATTTAAATAACCTTGCCAGCAATAAATACTATTAGTCATATTTCTGTACTCATCAACACACCCTTTCAGCACGGTATTGTTTCTGGCTCTCTCTGGTGCTTTGTTTCCATAATCTAATAATTCACCCAACAGGCTATCAGCTCGGTAATCAATTTGGTTAATCAATGAGTCTGTGTCTATAGCAGATTCAGTTCTAGCTGCTTGCAGCATTAAAAATGATATATTTGCTAATTCACCTGTATAGGTATATTGATCCGGATTTCTACTGTAACCTATCATTTGGCCATAACCGAATTTAAAAGCTGAGTATTGTAATGTGACTCCCCCGGTGCTCATTGTATTACTTACCTGCTTATAGCTGCTTCGGACCAACATTTCTTCCCATAAACTAATAAGCTTCTGAGCTAATGTTGAGTCAATGGCTGTTTGGTAGCTCTTGGTGCGTATGGTATCTACAGATGAGAAATCTTGAGTTCTGCATGTTCTTCCGGAATTTTCAGGTAAATCATTCCCTTCAGAATCTTTGCATTGATCCTCAACCCAGCTGCCGTACCAGATGCTTTCTTCGGGCCTGATGTGAAATAGCTCATATCCAGTTGTATCAGCCCGTATTCCGGTCATATTTTCTATTCCATACTTAGCTTGCATTTGTACTCTTGCCCGTACTGATCGATCATATGCTTCACTAAATACCGTCTTTAAAGCTCTCCCGTATTCATCGAATGTACCCCACCCCCAATAACCGGGAATAAGATGAGCTTGCGCTGAAGTAGTTGATACTGAAAATATAGAAATGAGAGAAGTGATTATTACGCTCCAAATCGATATTGAGCAGAAATGTTTAGCTTTGTGTTTCATCTTGGAGTAGAGGATTATAATAGATAGATAGAATAAACAATAGTTTAAAAAGTTTTTTAAGGCAAACTTATAATAGGTATTACTAATTCTTTTAAAGGTGTTTATAGAAATAGCTTAATCCGAATAACCGTCTTGCTCCGGCAGCTTATATTCAAACTCATAAGTATGCTTCCCATCTTCAATAATGATCGCCATGCTGCCGGCCAGGCCTTCCAGTTCGCCCGTACCGGAGCCGGGCACCACCTCCAGGATCAGCCGCTGATCTCCATTGGTCATGATTCCGTAATGCTGCAGGACAAAGCTTCCCTTTTTACCGGATAAGGTTCCCTCTACCTGCTCGATCGCCACATACCCGGCCGAGCCCTTTTCAGGCGTCATCGCGCTCAGCATCTCTCCCTTGCTCACCGCATTCAGGTCGCCCTCAAACGTTTTATCAATTGACATCCGTCCCAGTTTCATGCCGTGCTTGCCGGTGGAGTAGGGTTCAAGTGGGGAGAGGTTTGGAGTGAAGGAACCGGAAATGTTCATAGCTTTTTTAGTGAAAAGTGAAAAGTGAAAAGTGAAAAGTGAAAAGTGAAAAGGCAGAAGGCAAAAGACAAAAGGCAAAAGTGAAAAGAATGTCCAGAGCAGAGCCTAGGAATGAAAAGGTAGACGTCAGACGTCAAACGTGAGACAGATGATCTCAGAATGTAGTTTGTGATATACGATCTCAAAAGTTTCTAATTTTTTGAGTTTTGAGTATTGAGTTAATAAAATCAAATCTGCCGTTGCTGACTGCTGACTGCTGACTGCTGACTGCTGACTGCTGACTTTCGATCTCAGAAAAATTTCTCATTACGTCTTTTGTAGCCTGTAGCCTGTCCTCACCAGTCAACCTTACAAGTCCCGCCTTCAAACTGCATGCTTTTATCCGTGTATTGGTGGAATTCAATTCGGACACCATTTGGATCGCGGGTCCACGCCTGCCAGGTGTGATCACCGCCCAGCTTCCTGTCTGTAGCCTCAAAGCCACTTTCACGCAGTCGGGATATGACCCTGTCTATATCCTCAGTCTCCATCGCCAGATGATTGATATTGCCCACATTTCCGGGATCCCCTTTAAAGACTTCGATAAATGACTTATTTCCCAGCTTGATGTAGAATCCATATAAATCTCCGTCTTTTTCAAATTCGAAACCTTTCTTAAGTCCGAGCGCATCACAATAAAATCTCTCAGTGAGTGCAAGGTCCCGGGTATGAATGCAAATATGTGCCAGACGATTGATCATGGGAAATGGATTGGAATTTGACTGTTGTCGGTTGGATGTGGTTGGTTGTTGGTCAATGATCAATGGTCAATGGAGAATATTTTATCAATTAGCAACTAACAACTAACAACTAACGACTATCTACCATTTACCATCTACCACCCTCCATCACCTAACCACACCTCCTAAAATAAACTCCGTCAGCTGTTTTTCCAGCTCAATCGGATTGGCCTCCTCGGTGTGATCGGTGTACCAATAGTAGATCCATCGTACGGATGAGAGCACGGCATGGGTGATAATATCGAGATCAAAAGTCCGAAATTCACCGCTTTCAATTCCTTCGCTGATAATCAACCGCACCTTCTCTTCATACTCCGAACGACGGTCAGTGAATTTTTTAAGCTTCGGTTCCTTCAGATTTCGCCACTCATTTACCAGAAGGCCTACCTGGTACGGCTTTGTGGCGGTGAGTTGGATGTTAAGGCTGATTAACGCTTTAAGTTTTCCCGTGGAGTTGTGACTGGATTCCAGGATATGATCTATTCCTGAATGAAAATCCTCTGAGATCTGGAAGAGATAAGTTTCCAGAAGGGTTTCTTTCGAATCTATAAAGTTGTAAATATTCGACACCTCGAATCCCATCCGCTCGGCCAGATCACGCATGGTTGTGGCCTGATAACCCTTCTCATGAATCATTTTCAGGGATTCATCCAGGAACTGTTTTTTTCGGGGGGAGTGGTTTTTGGGCATGGGAATGAGTTTAAAATGTATGCTGGATGTAGAGCTGATCTCGGTGTTAATGAACAGAAAGTTGCCAACCACCAAATGCCAGCTAACCACTTTCTACTATAAATTTTACTTGCCCTTGAATTCCATAGGATTTGAAATTTAATGGCCAACTTCTATCTTAGATGAACAACTGTTCACAAATCGGTTAACGTATGCCAATATATCACAAACTTGGAAAAATACCACCCAAACGGCACACACAGTTCCGCAAGCCGGAGGGAGAACTGTATCATGAACAGGTATTCGGAACCATCGGCTTTGATGGAATGTCGTCCATACTGTATCACAACTATCCGCCCACAATGGTGAAAGAGATCAATGAGCCGATAGATGTCTCCCCGAGCGTGGCGGTTCAGAACAACATAACTGCGCGCCTGCTGAAGGGATTTGACATAAAGCCCACGGATGATTTTCTGGATTCGCGGGAGGCCATCCTGACTAATTCGGATGTAACGCTGCATCTGGCAGCTCCGAAGAAGTCGCTCACCGACTATTTTTACAAAAACACCGAAGCCGATGAGCTGCTCTTTGTTCATCGCGGTGAAGGCACCCTTCGCACCATGTTTGGAAACATCGAATTTGAGTATGGGGACTATCTGCTCATCCCGAGAGGCGTGATCTATCAGATTGAGTTTAAGGATGAGGATAACCGGCTGTTCATTACCGAGTCGAATGTTCCCATCTACACACCCAAACGATATCGGAACTGGTTTGGACAGCTTCGCGAAAGCTCACCCTTCTGTGAGCGCGATTACAAGCTGCCTCAACAGCTGGAAACTCACGATGAAAAGGGAAATTTCCGGATGAAGATAAAAAAGAAGGGCATGCTGCATGAGCTTATCTATGCTTCGCATCCGTTCGACGTAGTGGGTTGGGACGGTTATAATTACCCATATGGATTTTCGATCCATAACTTTGAACCGATAACCGGCCGCGTTCATCAGCCGCCGCCTGTCCATCAGACGTTTGAGACCTCCGCGTTTGTAGTCTGCTCGTTTTGTCCGAGAATGTACGATTACCATCCAAAGGCCATTCCTGCTCCCTATAATCATTCAAATATCGATTCCGACGAAGTGCTCTATTATGTGGACGGTGACTTCATGAGCCGCTCACATGTGGGAAAAGGTCATATATCGCTGCACCCCGCGGGCATTCCGCACGGTCCGCATCCGGGCACCTATGAAGGAAGCATCGGCAAAAAGGAAACCAAAGAACTGGCCGTAATGGTAGACACATTTAAGCCGTTAATGGTAACCGAAAACGCCCTGAAGCTGGATGACGGGGAGTATTACCGGTCTTGGCTGAAGGATTAAGGTGAAAGTTTTTGTAAGAAAGAAGATACAGAAGTCCTCTCTTGCCCCGCAGGGATCCCGATGGGAAGAGGGGATATAAGGGTGTGTAAGGTTAAAGCCAGGAAAAATAGCTGTTAAACGATTTTTGTTAGAGCTCTGAACACACCCCTTGCCCAACAAACCGGCATTTTGCCGTTTGTTTTCGATTTCCCCTCTAAAGAGGGGACGTTAAACCGATACACGTAATAAATCACAACTGAACATAGCATGCCCAAACTAACCCCCTGGCTCGACATACCGTCCGATTCGGATTTTTCAATCCACAATCTGCCGTTCGGTATTTTTTCACTCCCCGAAGCCGGAAAGGGAAAGCGTGTTGGGATGGCGATTGGCAACTATGTGGTGGATGTGGCCGATGCCGCCGAGGAGGGACTTTTTGAGGAGATGCAGTTTGATTACGGAGTATTGAAATCCAATGATCTGAATGGCCTTATAGCCTTGGGTAAAGAGGTTACGGGAAGAATCCGGCTCACGGTTCAACAGGCTCTTTGTGATGAATGTTCGGTTCTGAGAAACATCGGGGGTTTGCTGGCTGCTATGGACGAAGTCACACTTCACGTACCAATAAAAGCGGGAGATTATACCGATTTCTACTCCAGCCGTGAGCATGCTTTCAATGTTGGGAAATTATTTCGCGATCCTGACAACGCCTTGCTTCCAAACTGGAAACACCTGCCTGTAGGATATCATGGAAGGGCCTCCTCGATTGTGATATCTGGTTCGGAAATTTATCGTCCAAACGGCCAGATTGTGCCTGATGGACAAAATCATCCCGTCTTTTCACCGTCGCAAAAACTTGATTTTGAGCTTGAAATGGCATTTGTGATCGGGAAGGAGACGAGACGCGGACGTCCTGTGAGTGTGGATACAGCCGAGGAACACATTTTTGGGATGGCTTTATTTAATGATTGGTCAGCCCGCGACATACAAAAATGGGAGTATCAACCCCTGGGGCCCTTTCTGGGTAAAAGTTTTTCCTCTACAATATCGCCCTGGATTGTGCCTATGGAAGCCCTGGAACCATTCAAAATGGATGGTCCGGAGCAGCATCCCGCTCCGCTGGCCTATTTAAGGGACGAAGGCAAGAACCACTACGACATCAACCTGCAGGCAGCCATTCAACCGGACGGAGGGGAGGAGAAGGTGGTGTGCAATACCAATCACAGGTACCTGTACTGGAGTATGGCACAGCAGGTGGCGCACCATACCTCAAACGGATGTAACCTGAATGTAGGAGATCTGATGGCATCAGGCACCATTTCAGGGCCGGATCCGGGATCACTGGGGTGTCTGCTTGAAATAACTGAAAACGGATCCAGGCCGGTTACGCTCGGCAATGGCGAACAGCGCAGCTGGCTTCAGGATGGCGATTCAGTGATCCTGCGCGGGTATGCCGAAAGTGAGGATGGAATCAGGGTTGGTTTCGGCGAATGTAAGGGAAAGATTATCGCTAAAGTATGAATACATTAAGTCCCCTCTCGAGAGGGGATATAGGGGTGTGTAATGGTAGAGCCAGGAAATATTGTTTTAACACGTTTCTAGTGCCGTGAACACACCCCTGGCTTAACAAACCGGCATTTTGCCGTTTGTTTTCGCTTTCCCCTCTTCCCATCGGGATCCTTGCGGGGCAAGAGGGGACTTTAAAACCAATTTTCAAAAGAAATTATGACACCAAAAACCAAAACCATCGACTTCGAATCCGTTGATAACCGTACGCGGTACAAATTTATGACGGCTGCCGTGGCACCCCGGCCAATCTGTTTTGCCAGTACCATTGACGGTGAAGGGCGCGTGAACCTTAGTCCGTTCAGCTACTTCAATATGTTTTCGTCCACGCCGCCGGTGATGATTTTTTCACCATCGCGCAGCGGCCGAAGCGCGGAACATAAAGATACCTATCATAACGTGAAAGAGGTGGCTGAAGTGGTTATCAATATTGTAAACAGCCCTATGCTGGAGCAAATGTCGCTTGCCAGTGCAGCCTGGGAAAAAGGGGTAAATGAGTTTGATAAGGCAGGATTTACGGAAGTACCCTCAGACAGGGTAAGACCTCCAAGGGTTATGGAGGCACCCATTGCGTTCGAGTGTGTGGTAGACCGCGTGATTGAGCTGGGAGCAGAGGGAGGAGCCGGAAATCTTGTGATTGCACGCGCAGTTTCGGCGCACATTAATGAAGAGTACCTGGACAAAGACGGATATCCCGACCAGGTAAAGCTAAAGCTGATTGCGCGAATGGGAGGGGATTGGTACTGTCATGCAAATTCACATTCCATGTTTCAGCTGGCGCGCCCCGGCGGCAGCAGTGTGTTGGGCGTGGACGGTCTACCGGATGAGATTCGAAGCAGCGCCGTGCTGACCGGCAGCCACCTGGGACGCCTGGGAAACCTGGATGCACTGCCGTCTGAAGTAGAGATTAAAAAAGCATCGGGTATGGAAGAGGTGAAGAAGATTTTGGAAGAATTGCATGATAACAGTGATACAAGGCGCGAGGCCATGCATCATCTGGGAAGGAAGATGATAGAGGAAGGAAAAGTGAAGGACGCACTGGCCGTGATGATGATTGGAAAGAGTGCGGAGTAAAAAAATCCCCTCTCGCCCAGCAGGGAACCCAATGGGAAGTGGGGACTTGGACGACCAAAAATTAAATAGAATGACACAATCAAACACCCTTTGGAAACCTTCGGAGCGATTCATCAATGAATCGAATCTAAAGAAGTACGAGAGGTGGCTTGAGGAACATCGGGGACTTTCATTTAACTCATACAGTGAGTTGTGGGAGTGGTCTGTGGAGGATATTGCCGGATTCTGGGGGTCGTTGTGGACCTATTTTGAGATCATTCACCATGCGCCCTACGAACGTGTTCTCTCCGCGGAGAAGATGCCCGGTGCCCGATGGTTTGAAGGGGCAACGCTGAACTACGCTGAACATATTTTCCGGATGAAAAATGATGAGCGTCCTGCAATTCACTTCCGTAGCGATACCGGCAGGGTCGATACAATAAGCTGGATGGAACTGGAGAGAAAGGTATCGGCTGTTCGCGAATGGCTGATCAGTGAGGGAGTTGGCAAAGGCGACAGGGTAGCCGCATATCTGCCCAATACTCCGGAAGCGATGATCACCTTTTATGCGGTAAGCTCACTCGGTGCAATCTGGAGCTGCTGTTCGCCTGATTTTGGTGTTCAAACGGTAATCGACCGGTTTTCGCAAATTGAACCGGCCATCTTTTTTGCAGCGAAGGGATACACGTATGGTGGAAAGCGGCACTCACGTTTGAATGAGATCAATGAAATTGCAGCGGGGATCCCTTCAATTCGCAAAACCGTGATTATTCCTGCATTTGAGGATGAAACGCCGCATCCGCATTCACCGCAGATAGAAGTGTGGGAAGATATACTTCGCACACCCCCGGAGGAACTGTCTTTTACACCTGTGGAGTTTAATGATCCCATCTGGGTACTGTACTCCAGCGGAACTACCGGAAAACCCAAGGCAATCACTCACTCACACGGCGGTGTACTGCTCGAACATCTCAAGTACCTGCATTTCCATAATGATGTAAAAGCGGGTGAAAACTTCTTCTGGTATACGACTACGGGATGGATGATGTGGAATTTCATGCAGGCCAGCCTGCTTGCGGGTGCAACTGCAGTGCTATTCGACGGATCGGCCGGTTTTCCGAATCTGAATGTTCTATGGAAATATGCGTCTGAACTTCCGATTCACCACTTTGGCACCAGCGCTCCCTATCTCTCTGCATGTATGAAAAAGGGATTGCAACCCGGTGAAGAGTTTGATCTTTCAAAACTTCGCTCAATAGGATCAACGGGTGCGCCCCTGCCTCCCGAAGTGTTCGACTGGGTCTACCATTCAGTATCGGGGGATGTATGGCTTTGCAGTATGAGCGGAGGAACCGATATGTGTACGGCTTTTGTAGGCGGCTGCCCGTATGAGCCGGTAAAACGTGGACGAATACAGCAGCGTTGTCTGGGAGCCGATCTGCACGCATACAGTGAGGAGGGTCGTAAAACGATCGGCGCATTGGGTGAAATGGTGATTCAAAAACCGATGCCGTCAATGCCTATCTATTTCTGGGGTGATGATGATTACGGACGGTACAAATCCAGTTACTTCGACACCTTCGATGGAAAATGGCGGCATGGCGATTGGATGAAGCTGTTTGAAGACGGAAGCCTGGTGATTCAGGGACGCTCGGATGCTACACTTAACCGGAAAGGGATTCGGATCGGTACCGCAGAGATCTACGCAGTACTCAATAAGATGAAGGGCATAAAGGATAGTCTCATTGTGAACCTGGAAAACAATCATGGCGCGGATGTGATGCCGCTTTTTGTGGTGCTCGATGAGAAAACGGAGTTGGATGAGATCACGGCTGAAATTAAAGAGAACCTGAAAAGCGAATGCTCACCCCGCCATGTGCCCGACTATGTAATCCGCGTTCCTGCCATACCATATACTCTTAGCGGGAAAAAGATGGAAGTGCCGGTGAAAAAGGCTCTTTTGGGTATGGAAATGGGTAAGGAGGTGAGTAAAGATGCAATGAAGAATCCCGAAGCAATGGAGGTGTTTATCCGGATGGGAAAAAAAGTCCCCTCTTGAGAGGGGACAGTATCAAACAGAAGCGCGCAGTGCGGTATGTTTGATTCAGGGGTGTGTTCTTCAAGCATATGGAATCATCCTGAACACCCCTGAAGATTCGCTGATCGCTTCAACTTCTTTCCCCTCTTGAAAGGGGATGATTAAAACTGAAAAGAGAATATCAATTAGGAACAACAAATCAATCAAACAA